>NZ_CBDAHM010000004.1:0-428612 GCF_965195605.1 Leclercia sp. M-A074-M
GAGCAGCGGAGTGGGGGTCGGGTTATCTTTCCCGGTGGGCGGCAGCACATCGACCGTCGATAACGGGCAGGCGGACTGCGACGGCGACGTATACCGGGTGCAGCCGCGCTATCCTGAGCAGGCCGCGGCGCAGAACTATTCCGGCAGGGTGACGGTTTCGTTTAACGTCAAGCTCAATGGCCGCGCGACGGATTACGAAGCCGCAGGGGATAAACCCTTCTTCGAGGAGACAAAACGCGCCGTCTTACGCAGCTGCTGGCCAGCAGGCGTCCATCAGAACCTGGTGGTGAGTTACCAGAACGGCAAGACGGCAACCTGGATCGAAAATTCTCTCTCCGCTAAGCCGTAGAAATAAAAAAGCCGGCCACAAAGGTAGCCGGCTCGACGGTTAAACGCGATTACGGCTTATCAGGCAGCGCATAGGCGATGATGTAATCCCCGCGATCCGGAGACTGACGCGCGCCACCCGCATTGATGATGATGTACTGCTTGCCGGTTTTCGGCGACACGTAGGTCATCGGCCCGGACTGGCTGCCCACCGGCAGGCGGTCTTTCCAGATCTCTTTCCCGTTGGCGGTATCGAACGCGCGCAGGTAGAAATCCTGCGTACCGGCGAAGAACAGCAGGCCAGACTGGGTGGAGAGCGACGCGCCCAGCGTCGGCATGCCAATCGGGATTGGCATGTGCATGCGGATGCCCAGCGGACCGGTATCTTCCACAGTACCTACCGGCACCTGCCACACCAGCTTGCCGGACTTCAGATCCACGGCAGACAGGCTGCCGAACGGCGGTTTCTGGCACGGAATACCCAGCGGCGACAGGAAGCGTTCGCGCATCGCACCGAACGGTGTCCCGTCCATCGGCACAATCCCCATCTCAATCCCGCTGGCATTTTTGGCTACGTTGGCGCGCGGCACCATGTAGTTCGCCAGCCCCAGGCGCATGTCGTTCACGAACATCAGGCTGTTGTTCGGGTCAACCGAGACGCTGCCCCAGTTCATGCCGCCGAGCGAGCCCGGGAACTGCAGGGAGCGATCGAGACCCGGCGGGGTAAAGACGCCCTGGTGGCGCATCTCTTTAAACTGGATGCGGCAGAGCAGCAGGTCAACCGGCGTAGCGCCCCACATATCCGATTCGGTCAGGGTCTGGTTGCCAATCATCGGCATGCCGACGGAGTATGGCTGGGTCGGGGAGTAACGCTCGCCTTCAACATTTCCGGCAGGCACCGGACGCTCTTCCACCTTCGCCACCGGCTGGCCGGTTTCGCGGTTGAGCATAAAGATCATGCCCTGCTTGCTGGTCTGCACCAGCACTGGCGTGGAGCCGCCTTTACCATCCGGCAGATCGTACAGCAGCGGCTGCGACGGCAGGTCGAAGTCCCAGAGATCGTGGTGGGTGGTCTGGAAATGCCAGCGTACCTGACCGGTTGTGGCATCCACTGCCACAATGGAGGAGCTGTATTTATCATCCAGTTCGGTACGCTGACCGGCCCAGAAGTCCGGGGTGGCGTTACCGGTCGGAAGGTAGATCAGGTTCAGCTTCGCGTCATAGGACATGGCTGACCAGACGTTCGGCGTCCCGCGGGTATAGGTCTGGCCTTCCGGTGGCAGGCCGGTGATGTTCGGGTTACCCGGATCCCAGGCCCAGGCCAGCTTGCCGCTGTGCACATCATAGGCACGCACCACGCCCGGCGGCTCATCGGTGGAGAAGTTATCCGCCACGCGGCCACCTACCACCACGACGTTGCCCGCCACCAGCGGGGTGGAGGTTTGCTGATAGTAGCCAGGCTTCACTTCACCCATACCGACGCTGAGATCGACCACGCCATGCTCGCCGAAGTCCTCACACAGCTTGCCGGTATCGGCGTTGATGGCGATAAGACGGGCATCGGTGGTCGGCAGGAACAGACGACGCGGACAGGCGGCAGGCTGGGTTTCAGCCTGTGACGTTGTCACATTTGCACTCTCTTCAAAATAGCCCAGACCACGGCAGCGCTGCCAGTTTGGCGCGGTGGCTTTGGAATCATAGCGCCACTTCTCTTTGCCGGAGTCGACATCCAGCGCCAGCACCTTGCTGTAGGGCGTACAGACGTAGAGCGTATCGCCAATCTGCAGCGGAGTGTTCTGATCTTCCGCCCCGGAGCCGTTGCTCTGGGGAATGTCGCCGGTGTGGGCAACCCAGGCTACTTTCAGATCGCTCACGTTCTGCTTGTTAATCTGATCCAGGGCGGCAAAGCGGTCGCCGTGGGTGGTGTTACCCCAGTGCGCCCAGTTTTTCTGCTGCTGCCCCGCGGCCACCGGTTTTACCGGTACGGGTTCGTTAGCGGCAACCAGGGTCTGCGGTTTAAACATCCAGCCAAGGCTCACCAGCATCAACACCGCCAGCACGGCGGCAACGCCGAACGCCGGGGTTTTATTGACCGGACGATCTGCGCCGCGCAGGAACGGCCAGACAAGGGCGGCCAGGAACGCCAGCACCGCAAAAGTGAACAGGCGTGAGAAGAGCGGCCAGAAATCCCAGCCTGCGTCGCTTACGGCCCAGATCAGCGAGGCGATAAACGCCACCGCGTAAAGGAGAATACCGCTGGTGCGCCCGCGTGCGATCAGGAATGCGGCGATCAGCATCACCACGCCCATGATCAGGAAGTACCAGCTTCCCCCTACGGTGGCGAGCTTAAAGCCCAGTCCACCGACGGCCAGCCCGATGATCGCCATCAGACCAACCAGTAGCCACTGCAGGAACCGGGGGAACCCACGTAGCGAATTACCTATAGCCATTTCTGTCTCCTGAAATAATCGCCTCTTCTCTGGCCAGGGCAGATTCAAACCTGAACCAAATGGGTAACAGAAGAGAAGATCCTTAATGAAAATGTCGGGCATGACGCCATTGTGGCGCCTGAGAGATCACCGCTGTGTTATTAAAATGAACCATTTGGTGAAATCGGCGGGTATGATAAATCTGTTAAATTGTTTAGTGCAATTGTTAATGAATGATTTCGCATTATTTGAGTAATGGAAACAAAAAGCCCGTCATCACGACGGGCTGGAGAGGGGTGAGATTAGACTGGCATCGATTTACGTATCGCGCTCAGCAGCGTCTGGGTGGCGGCGGAGAGCGGGGCGTCCACGCGGGTTAATACCCCAATCGGTTCGCCTGGACCGGGCGTTGTCACCGGCAACGCCACCAGCGTGCCCTGACGCAGATCCTCTTTCACTGCCCCGGACGGGACAAACCAGACATAGTCATAATCGACCGTCAGCTGACGCGACAGCGAGGCCGAGAGGGTTTCAATGCAGCCTGGTGGCAGTTTGCATCCCTGGGTTTGCAGCAAGGTTTCGGCATTCTGGCGCGGCACGGTGCCTTTCGGCGACACCACCACCGGCCACTCCATCACCCGGCTGAGGGTCACGGTATCGTTGAGGATGGGATGGCGCGGACGGACCACCAGCTTCAGGGACTCCAGGAAGAGCAGCTCATAGTTCAGGCCGCTCATCAGCTCCGGGTCCGACATTCTGCCGATCCCCAGATCCAGCTCGCCCGACTTCAGGCCCGCCAGCAGCATGGTGTTATTCATGGTGGCGACCTGCAAGGTGATGTTGCGCTGCTGCTTGTGGAACTGGCCGATGACCGCCGGCAAAATGCCCAGCGCCGCGGTGGGCAGGGCACCAATGCGCACGACATCGGGCACCACATCGTTACGCCGCGTCAGCGACTGGCCCGCGGTATTCAGGGCATCCAGGACTTTGACGGCATGAGTCAGGAACTGCTCGCCCATGAGCGTCAGTTGCGCGCCCAGGCGCCCGCGTTCGAACAGCCGCGTGCCGGTGAGCTGCTCCAGCTCGTTCAGCGTTTTTGAAAGCGCAGGCTGGCTCAGATTAAGGGTTTCAGCCGCGCGCCCAAGCGTACCCTGCTGAGCGACGGCCACAAAAGTATGAAGATGGCGCAGACGAATGCGCTGAGAAAACAAGCCATTTTTTTCCATAAGCGATGTTAAAAACAGAGCCTTCAGCGTGACAAGAAAAGTTATTTAATTTTGATAACTTGATAGCAAAATATCATTAACATTTCATCAGTTTTAGTAAAGCATCGAATAAAATCTGTCGCTTACATGCGCTATCAGGGGAGACCTGGTGAGAAGATGTAGGGGGAGAGAGCCATTTTGCATAACAAAATGGCAACATTAAAGGGGTTACGCTTCCCGCATTGCGAAAGCGTGGCGCTGGCAGATATGACAGCGATCCGCCTCAGGGGAGAAGGTGTAGAAGGTGTGATGGCAGCTACGACAGGTTTTTACCGCAAACGGATAGCGTTGTGGCGTTGCGGCCTGTAGCTGGTGCTCAATGCGGATCGCAGCGGAAAAACAGACCGCGGTACAACTGTTACAGCCCGTACAGCGGGCAGGGTCCCACGCCAGCGCCGTCTCAGTTATTTGAAGCGCATTTTCAGGGCAGGCTCTGGCGCAGGCGCCGCAGGCCATACACAGGGACAACGACAAGGAGAACTGATACTCGCTGAAGGACGATAATAACGCTCTGCGGGCGCGGCGACCGGCGCTGACCCGGCCTGACTGGACGTTCTCCTCGGGGATGTGCAGCCAGTGACGACGTAGCGGGTTAACGGCGCGGGGCGTCGGCGGAAAAATCTGCCACTCCGGCTCCCGGAGCTGCCGCAGGGTGAGGTTTAATTCGGCGACGACCCGGACCCACACCGGATGATCGGCGCTCTCCAGCGCCACGCCCCGGATGGCGTACTGGAAATGCCACATCAATAATTCATCGGCGGTTATGCAGGCTGAAAACGGCGCGACTAAGCGATCGGCCTGATAGTTCCTGAGCGTGGGAGTCAGATTTTCCGGGGCGTCGGTGGGACACGGAAAGAGGCAGTTACCGCAGCGCAGACAGCTTGCGTCATCGATCGTCTGCCCGGCGGCGGAAAGGGTAATAGCCGCCACCGGGCACGCGTCTGCGCAGGCGCGGCAGGGGTGGCGAGGGAAGGTGCGGCGCAAACAAGAAGCCCCCACGCCGGGGGGCGCAGGGGGCTTAGCGTTAAGGCGAAAAATAGCCATCAGTGAATGTTAAAGAAAACAAAGCGGAACGCGATCTCCGCCAGCACCAGCAGCACGCCACCGGCCAGAAGCCCGGTTCTGCGGTTGCGCCAGCCGCTTACGGCAAACAGTACCGCTCCGACGACAGAGGCGACCCAGCAGACCAGGCGCAGCCCTTCAAGCCGGGCAAATGCCTCCAGCGGCTGATGAGGCAGGGTCACCACGCTCTTCAGCGGCGCGTTGGCCAGATAATCCATGTATGCCGGCTGCGCCAGCAGGCGGATCGCGACAATGCCCACCACGCACACCACCGCCAGGCGTAACAGGGTATTGCGCGTCTGCATTACCGGCCCGGTGTTGAGGATCGGCAGCCAGGCCATCCCCACCGCGCCGAGGATGCCCACCGCACCATAGAACATCAGCCAGGTGTTGAAGTGCATCCAGGTGATGATAGAGCTGTTGGCGTAAATGGCGCTCATGCACCAGACGTCAATCAGCCCCAGCAGCGCCGCAACGGGCAACAGGACGCTGACCAGTCGCTTTTTCACCAGCAGGATCAGCGTACACAGCCCCAGCACAGCCAGATAGAAGCTGGCAAAGACGATTTCACGGCTTAACCACGAGCTGGCGACGTGGCGCAGCGCGTTAAAGGCGTTCAGCGGATAGCCCAGGTGCAGGGTGGAGGCGATTAACCCCAGGCCACCCATCACGCAGGCTGTCAGCAACACCGGCAGCAGCTGGCGCGTTGCCTGCGGGAGCGGTTTTGCCGCACCCGCGCTGAGCGTGAGGAACAGCGTGATGCCAACGGAACCCTGTACCAGAAGGGTAAATATCAGTAACGGCAACTCATGCATGCGGTTGCTCCTCTTTCTCAGCGCCCTGGTGTGGCTTGATCACCAGGTTAGGATGCGTGATGGATGAATCCGGCAGTCCCTGCACATCACAGACGCTGCCGTAGCGGGCGCGCAGTTCGTCAATCGGGCCGAACTTGATGGCACCCAGCGGACAGGTAGCGACGCAGATCGGCTGTTCTCCTTTGGCCTGCAGATCGACGCAAAAATCGCATTTGGACATCTGGCCCGTCTCTTCATTCATCTGCGGCGCGCCATAAGGACACGACCAGGCGCAGTAGCCGCAGCCCACACATTTGCGGGTATCAACCCGCACGATGCCGTCGCCGGGCCGCTTGTGCATGGCCGTTGTCGGGCAGTTTTTAGTGCAGATCGGATCTGCGCAGTGGTTGCAGGAGATCGACAGGGTATAGGCGAAGACGTTCTGCGCCATGCCGCCCTGTCCGGTTGGGATAAACCCGCCGCCTTTCACCTCGTAAACGCGGCGGAAGCGACGGCCCACCTCGAGATTATGTTTATCCTTGCAGGCCACCTGGCAGGCTTTACAGCCTGAGCAGCGGGACGAGTCGATAAAGAACCCCAGCTGTTTATCGCTGACGGGTGGAAAATCATTAAACTGCTGCGTCATACTTTGCGACCTCCACAAGCATGGTTTGATGAGCATTACCTTTAGCAAGCGGAGTGATACGCGCCGAGCTAAGAACGTTTGGACAACCGCCGAGATCGACGCCGTTAGCGTCCGGTAGCCACCAGGCGCCAGCCTGCATGGCGACGACCCCAGGCATGATCCGGACGGTCACTTCTGCCGGCACCTGGCAGATGCCGCGCTGGTTATGAATACGGACCGTGTCACCCTGGCGAATGCCGCGTTTTTCCGCATCCAGCGGGTTGATCCACAGCTTCTGAACCTGCACCTCCTGCAGCCACGGGTTGGCGTACTGGGTGGAGTTAGCGCGGTTTTTGCCCTTCCAGGTGATGAGCTGCAGCGGGAACTGTTTCGTCAGCTCATCTTCAGGGCCTTCCTGGGCTGGAACGTAGTGCGACAGGGCAGGGATGTCCGGGTTATGCATGTCATAGAGCCGCTTTGAGAAGATCTCAATTTTGCCCGATGGTGTCGGGAACGGGTTATTCTCCGGGTCGCGGATGTTCGCTTCGAAGGCGATAAGCGGTTTGCTTTTGAACAGATGCTGACGCTGTTGCTGTAACTCGCTAAAGGTAGGCAGATGTTCATCTGGCATGGAGAGGCGCGTCTGCTCCCAGATGTGCTCAATCCACTCTTTCTCGCTGCGGCCTTCGCTGAACTGCGCTTCGATACCCAGCTTCGCCGCCACTTCCCGCTGCCAGTCATAGTCAGAGCGACGTTCGAACTCAGGCTCAACGATCTTTTCGGACAGAATCAGATAGCTGCCGGTACCCCAGCTTTCGCCAATGTTCCAGCGCTCCATAAAGCTGGTTTCCGGCAGCAGGAGATCCGCATAGCGGGCGCTGGGCGTCAGGTAGAGATCGCTTGCGACAATAAACTCAATTTTGGATTCATCTTCCAGGACTTTCACCGCCTGATGAATATCCGGGTTCTGGTTGGCGAGATAGTTGCCCGCCAGCGAGAACAGGAGCCGGATATTGCTCTTCAGCTGCGTTGCCCCCGTCAGGCCATCTTCCGGCGTCACCTTGCTGGCATCATCGGCGGCCTGCACCCAGTTCATGATCGAGATTTTTTCTTTCACCGGGTTGTCCGGCATCTCCGGGCCGGTGGCAAACTTACGGTTGCCGATGCCGCCGTAGCCCGCTGCCCAGCCGCCTTTTACGCCGACGTTACCGGTGATGGTCGCGAGCAGCGTGGAGCCACGGGCGGTGCGCTCGCCGCAGATATGGCGCTGCGGCCCCCATCCCTGGATCAGCGCCGCGGGTTTGGTGGTGGCGTAGTCGCGGGCGAGCTGGCGAATGGTCTGGGCCGGGACGTGGGTGATTTTTTCTGCCCATTCCGGCGTTTTCACCACACCATCTTTTTTGCCCATCAGATAGGCTACCAGCGACTCGTTAGCGGGCACCCCTTCCGGCATGTTCTCCTCATCAAAGCCCAGGGTATAGCGATCGATAAAGGCTTTATCGTGCAGGTTTTCGCTGACGATGACGTACATCATCGCATCCATCAACGCGTTATCGGTTGACGGTAAAAGCGGAACCCACTCATCGGCCAGCGACGACACGGTATCGGAGTAGCGCGGGTCGACGACAATAAAGCGGGTGCCGTTCTGCTTCATCTGCTGAAAATAGTGGTTGGTATGGCCGAAAATGGTTTCCGTCGGGTTATGCCCCCAGAGGATCACCAGGCGGGTATCCTGCAACGTATCAAGAGAATTGCCGGTAGCGACCGTACCGTAGGTATAAGGTGTGGCGGCGGCGGTATTGCCCATACTGACGGAGTGGTAATATTCCAGATGCCCGCCGGTCAGGTTCAATAAACGGCGCATCATTTTATCGCCGGAAAAAGTGCCGCCGCTGACTGCGGTATTATTGTGCACGAAGCGGGATTCAGGACCATATTTCTTCGTAATGCGGGTAATATTATCCGCGATCAGGGTTGTCGCCTCATCCCAGGATATGCGTTCAAATTTACCTTCGCCACGCTTACCTACCCGTTTCATTGGATATTTCAGACGATCGGGATGATAAACAAATTTACGATAGCTACGACCGCGCACACAGGCTCGCATCACCGGCATATCGGGATCGAGTGCGGCATCCGGCCGGGTCGTAATTTGGGTCACTACGCCATCGGCAATATGCGCACGAATATCGCATTTACCGCCGCAGTCAAAGGTACTGCAGGTTTGCACCACCCGTGCGGCAGGCGTCGTACCCACCGCAGGGGCCTCTGCGCCAGGGGTAGAGGCGCTTGCACGCCCGGAGGTCAAAAAAGGCAAGGCGATGGCGGCGGAACCCGCCTTCAGGAAACTTCTGCGCGACACCCCGGACGGGAAGGCATCTTCATTGTTTTCAGGTACAGACATATTATTCCCTCATAAAAAATGTCCTTATTTTCCCTGACGCTTTAAAAGAGGTAGTTGATATTTATCAAAGAGGGTCATTAACCAGATTTAACGGCGGAAAATTCAGACTGTTGCGATAATAATTATCATTTATTCATAATGCGGGAAATGAACGAATAATTTTGCTATGGGGTTAATGACAGCGGGAATTTCAATAAATAATCAGAATAATAAAAGTTAAAATATGTACAGTGCTGCCACTATTAATAATGCAGGATATAAATGTTTGTTAGCGGATATTTTCGTTTCACTTAAGATCGGGGCTTTAATCCTTCTTTAACAGCGAAGCATGAAAAACAGGCAGCCAACCACTCAGATCACAATTCGTAAATTCTTCCAAACAGCAGCAACGGCCTTCTCTACACTCCAGGTAATATTCACTGGAGGCATGACATCATGGCGAACACCATCACGGCTGATGATATTCGGGAAAACTTTTCGCAGGCTATGTCGGCGATGTACCAGCAGGAAGTTCCGCAGTACGGCACTTTGCTGGAGCTGGTAGCGGATGTGAATCTGGCGGTACTGGAAAATAACCCGAAGCTGCACGAACAACTGGCCAACGCGGATGAACTCGCCCGTCTCAACCTCGAACGCCACGGGGCGATCCGTGTTGGTACGGCCCTGGAGCTGGCGACCCTGCGACGTATGTTCGCCATTATGGGGATGTTCCCGGTCAGCTATTACGATCTCTCCCAGGCCGGGGTGCCGGTCCACTCGACCGCCTTTCGCCCGGTAGACGATGCCGCGCTGTGCCGTAACCCGTTTCGTATCTTTACCTCGCTGCTGCGCCTGGAACTGATCGACAACGTGGCCCTGCGCGAAAAAGCGGCAGAGATCCTCGCCCGGCGTAACATCTTTACTCCCCGCTGCCTGGCGCTGATTGACCTGCACGAGGCGGAAGGAGCGTTCACCCCGGCGCAGGCCGACGAGTTTGTTCAGGAGGCGCTGGAAACCTTCCGCTGGCATCGTCACGCCACGGTCGATCATGAGACATACCTGGCGCTGCACAACGAACACCGGCTGATTGCCGACGTGGTCTGCTTCCCGGGCTGCCATATCAACCACCTGACGCCGCGCACGCTGGATATCGACCGGGTGCAGGCGTTAATGCCGGAATATGGCATCGAGCCGAAGATGCTCATCGAGGGGCCGCCGCGCAGGGAGACGCCGCTTCTGCTGCGTCAGACCAGCTTTAAGGCGCTGGAGGAGCCGGTACTGTTTGCCGGAGAAGAGCGCGGAACCCATACCGCGCGTTTTGGCGAAATTGAACAGCGCGGCGTGGCGTTAACCCCGAAAGGGCGCGAGCTC
Source organism: Leclercia sp. M-A074-M (assembly GCF_965195605.1). Classification (NCBI taxonomy): domain Bacteria; kingdom Pseudomonadati; phylum Pseudomonadota; class Gammaproteobacteria; order Enterobacterales; family Enterobacteriaceae; genus Leclercia; species Leclercia sp. M-A074-M. The sequence continues at coordinate 10,257 of NZ_CBDAHM010000004.1, forward strand.
TATGACCGCCTGCTGGCGGAGGCCGGGACCGGCAAGGATAATCTGACCCACCAGCTGCATCTGCAGGAGGTTTTCCAGGCCTTTCCCGACAGCGATATCTTCCTGCGTCGCCAGGGACTGGCGTGGTTCCGCTACCGCCTGACCCCGGCAGGAGAGGCGCACCGCCACGCCTTTGGACCCGGTGACGATCCGCAGCCGCTCATCGAGCGCGGCTGGGTGGTCGCCCAGCCCATCACCTATGAAGATTTCCTGCCGGTGAGTGCCGCCGGGATCTTCCAGTCCAACCTTGGTAACGAAACCCAGGCCCGCACCCGCGGCAATGCCAGCCGTGATGCCTTTGAAGAGGCGCTGGGCTGCCCGGTGCTGGACGAGTTCACCCTCTATCAGGAGGCGGAAGAGCGCAGCAAGCGACGTTGCGGTTTGCTTTAAAAACGGTACTCTGCGGGGATGTGATAGCAACTGAAGGTCGATATGGAAAACGTCTCTTCCCCGATAGTGACCACGTGCCAGGGCGATATCTGCGGCATAACCGATGGCGATGTACAGGTCTGGCGCGCCATTCCCTATGCCGCGCCGCCGGTGGGCACATTACGCTGGCGTTCGCCGCAGCCGGTGGCAAGCTGGCAGGGCGTGCGCCAGGCCACCACCTTTTCGCCCTCAAGCTGGCAAAGCAGCGAGTACTGCCAGCAGTTGGGTGGGGGCGATCCGGGCCGTTTCTCGGAGGATTGCCTCTATCTGAACGTCTGGTCGCCGATGGAACGTGCCGCGCCGCTGCCGGTAATGGTCTGGCTGCACGGCGGCGGCTTTACCATTGGCGCAGGCGGGCTGCCACCCTACGATGGTAAAGCGCTGGCCCAGCGCGGGGTCGTGGTGGTGACGCTCAACTACCGGCTCGGCCACCTGGGCTTTTTTGCCCATCCGGCGCTGGCGGGAGAAGAGGAGCGGGTGGTACACAATTTTGCCCTGCTCGATCAGATAGCGGCCCTGGAGTGGGTGCGCGACAACATTGCTGCCTTTGGCGGTGATCCGGCGAACATCACCCTGTTTGGTGAATCTGCCGGGGCGCGGAGCGTGCTGTCATTGCTCGCCTCGCCGCTGGCAAAGGGGCTGTTTCATAAGGCGATAATCCAGAGCGGCTACACCCTGCCGGACACGCCCCGGGAGCAGGCGCTTAAAAAAGGCGAGGCGTTGGCGGCCCATTTTGGGCTGGAAAACGCCACCGCAGAGCAGTTGCGGGCGATCCCACCTGAGGCTTTCTGGCCGCTGACGGCACCGCACAACATAGCCCCCGCGCCGATCCATGGGGATTGTGTGTTGCCGGAGCCGATGCTGGAGGTCTTTTTTGCCGCCCGCCACCATCCGGTGCCGATCATGGTCGGTTCCAACAGCGATGAAGCGAGCGTGATGGCGGTGTTTGGCATCGATCTCGCCGGACAGATCCAGAAGCTGCGCCGGGAGCGGCGGCTGGGACTGGGGCTGATCAAGCTGCTCTATCCCGGCGTCAAAGACGATACCGAACTGGGGCGTCAGGTATGCCGCGATATGGCCTTCACCACCCTGGGGTTTGTCGTGATGCAGGCCCAGCAGCGGGTAGGGGAGCCGTGCTGGCGCTACTGGTTCGATTATGTAGCCGAAGCCGAACATGCCACTTACATCAACGGGGCCTGGCATGGCAACGAGGTGCCGTATGTGTTTGATACGCTTACCCTCGCCGAGCCTGCCCGACAGTATGTTAATGCCAACGACCTGGCCTTTGCCGCCCAGGTTGCCGACTACTGGGTCAACTTTGCCCGCCATGCCAGCCGGGAGTGCGACACGCTGAATGGCCCGACGCGCTGGCCTGCCTGTCACCGCAGGCGGGACGTTTTGCTACGTATCGGAGTGAATAAACATGCGGGATTTAAGCTTGAAAACCGATTTATGCGCGCCCGCATGGTGCTGTTTAAACGGGTGATGAAGCACCACGTCAGCCTGGATTAAGCAGACACGCGCGAAAGGCGGCCAGCCCCGCCGCTTTGCCGCGCGACTCCCGCAGCACCAGCCGGTAGCTGGCGCCGGTTCTTACGCTGCTGGCATAGGGCCGCACCAGCCGCCCGGCGCGGATATCCTCCGCCACCAGCGTCTCGTCGGCAATGGCGACGCCCAGCCCCTGAATAGCGGCAGTGATCGCCAGATCCATGGTGTCGAAGTGTTGATTTTTGTGCATGGCAGGCGGCTGTACGGCCTGTTTCTCCAGCCACAGCGACCAGTCGGTTTTATCCCGCGTCGGGTGCAGGTAGGTAAGCGACTCCACCGCTGTGCCCTGGCGCAGGGGACTTAATACCGGTGTTAATGCCTCTTCAAACAGCAGATCGCCCGCGCTCAGATGGGTGCCAAAGACAATGGCGGCATCATAGGATTCGGTTTTGAAGTTGACGCTGTGTTCATTGGTGGTGGTCAGGGCAATCTGCAATTCAGGCTGCTCGCGCTCCACCTGCAACAGCCGCGGTACCAGCCAGCGCATGGCGCAGGTGGGCACCTTCAGGCGCACCACGGTTTGTTGCGCCCGGGCCTGGTCCGCCACCGTGAGAAAGTGTTCATACGACGCGCGCAAATCCGGCAGCAGGGCGCTGCCCTGAGAGGAGAGACGCAGCCCGCGGGCGTGGCGCTCAAACAGCGGAAAACCAAACCAGCTTTCCAGCGCGGCGATCTTACGGCTCACCGCCCCCTGGGTCAGGCAGAGCTCTTTTGCCGCATGGGTCAGATTCAGATGTCGGGCGGTAACAATAAACGCCTCAACGGCAGTGAGCGGGAATGCGCGATGCGACACAGAACCTCCAGGTATGATTTTTTATCATGGCTATTATGACAACAATTCGATTGTCGCCACAATAGCGTTCAGGTTGAATAGTTATGCACTATCTACCAGAGGAAATTCCGATGACGCTGCGTACTCCGATACAACCCCGATCCAAACTGCCGGACGTTGGCACCACGATTTTTACCGTTATCGGTCAGCTCTCCGCTGAACACAATGCCATCAACCTTTCTCAGGGGGCGCCGAATTTCGACTGCGATCCCGCGCTGGTGGCAGGTGTCCACCGCGCCATGCAGGCGGGCCACAACCAGTACGCGTCCATGACCGGGCTGGCGTCGCTGAAGGAACGCATCGCCGATAAGATCGCCTCCCTCTACGGTACGCAGTACGATCCTGCCAGCGAAGTGTTAGTTACCGCCAGCGCCAGCGAAGGGCTCTATTCGGCCATCAGCGGGCTGGTGCATGCTGGTGATGAGGTGATCTACTTTGAGCCGTCGTTCGACAGCTACGCGCCGATTGTCCGTCTGCAGGGCGCCACGCCGGTAGCCATCAAGCTGACGGTGCCGGATTTTGCCGTTAACTGGGATGAAGTGCGCGCCGCTATTACCTCGCGCACCCGGATGATTATTGTCAACACGCCGCATAACCCGAGCGGGCAGGTCTTCTCGGCGGAGGATCTGGCGCAGCTTGCGGCGATCACCCGCAACACCGATATCATTATTCTCTCTGACGAAGTGTACGAGCACGTGGTGTTTGACGACGTGCCGCATCACGGCATGGCTACCCATCCGGGGCTGGCGGAGCGCAGCGTGATCGTCTCGTCGTTTGGCAAAACCTACCACGTCACCGGCTGGCGCGTCGGCTACTGTGTCGCCCCGGCGCCGTTGATGGATGAGATCTGCAAAATCCATCAGTTTTTGATGTTCTCTGCCGATACCCCTATGCAGTATGCGTTTGCTGAACATATGGCCGATCCGCAAACCTGGCTGTCGCTGGCTGCGTTCTACCAGCGCAAACGCGATCTGCTGGTCAACCTGCTGGCCGACTCACCGTTCCGCCTGCTGCCGAGCGCAGGCTCCTTCTTCCTGCTGGCGGATTACCGCCACTTCAGCGATGAACGCGACAGCGAGATGGTGAAACGGCTGATTGTTGATTACGGTGTTGCCACGATCCCGCTCTCGGCGTTCTATACCGACGGGACAGATAACAAATTAATCCGTCTCTCTTTTGCCAAAGATGAGGCGACATTACGGGCAGGTGCGCAGGCCCTGTGTCGGGTAAAACCACGCTAAGGAGTTCAGATATGAAAGTAAAAGCCTTCGTTGTCGGCCTGGGGTTGCTGTGTTCGTTTTCCTCACTTGCCGCAACCGAATTACGTTACGGCGTAGAAGCTGAGTATCCGCCTTTTGAGAGCCGTAACGCCTCGGGTGAACTGGAAGGGTTTGATATTGAGCTGGGGAACGCAATTTGCGCGGCGGCGGCCCTGAAGTGCAGCTGGGTTGAAACCTCGTTTGACGCGCTGATCCCGGGGCTGGTGGCGAAGAAATTCGACGCCATCAACTCGGCGATGAACATCACCGACCAGCGTCGCCAGAGCATCGACTTCACCCAGCCGATCTACCGTATTCCATCTCAGCTGGTGGGCAAGACCGGTAGCGCGGTGGACGCCACCCCGGAAGGGCTGAAGGGCAAGACCGTGGGCGTGTTGCAGGGCTCCATTCAGGAAACCTACGCCAAGGAGCACTGGGAAAAACAGGGTGTCACCGTGGTGTCGTATAAAGATCAGAACATGGCCTGGGGCGATCTGCTGAATGGCCGTATTGACGCCTCGCTGGTGATGTCTGCCGCCGGACAGGCGGGCTTCCTGAGCAAGCCACAGGGGAAAGGCTTTGGCTTTATCGGTAAGCCGGTCGCCGATGACACCATCCTGGGCAGCGGGATCGGCTATGGCCTGCGTAAAGGCGATGAGGCCACCAAAAAGCAGCTTGATGCCGCCATTGATAAAGTCCGTGCTGACGGCACTATCGACAAGCTTGCGCAGAAGTACTTCCCGGGCATCGATGTCAGCGTGAAATAATCATCTTACGCTAAGCCTCCGACGATGATGTCCGTCGGGGGCTTTTTTAAACATAACTTTACCTCCGTTTCAGGCAATTCCCCTCGACAGAAAATTCTTTCGCGCTTTGTTCATATTCTCGCCTGCCAACAATTGGATTCTTAACCGTTTTTGTTTAGGCTGTGCCCTTTTAATGATGTTCTTTCTTGCCGTTGTTTCGCCTTAAGCGAAACCCACCACCCCACGACCATAAGGACGTTTTTCCAGGCATGAATCGCAGACGTTTTTTAAAAGGATCTCTGGCCGTCGCCGCAGTAAGCGGAACTTCCGGTTTCGCCGCACTCTTTTCCCAGGCGGCCAGTGCAGCTGAATCGGATATTGCGGACGGCACCAGCCGCCGTTTCGACTTTTCTGTGCTGCAATCCATGGCTCACGACCTGGCGCAAACACCGTGGGGTGGTGCGCCGCGTCCGCTGCCGGATACGCTGGCAACACTGACACCGCAGGCTTATAACAGCATCCAGTACGATCCAAAGCAGTCGCTGTGGAACAACATCGAAAACCGCCAGCTTGATGTGCAGTTCTTCCACGTCGGGATGGGCTTCCGCCGTCGGGTGCGCATGTTCTCCCTGGATAACCAGACCGCCCAGGCGCGTGAGATCCACTTCCGCCCGGAACTCTTCAACTACCACGACGCGGGGGTCGATACTAAGCAGCTGGAAGGGCAGAGCGACTTAGGCTTCGCCGGTTTCCGCGCCTTTAAATCGCCGGAGCTGGCGCGCCGCGATATCGTCTCTTTCCTCGGCGCGAGCTACTTCCGCGCGGTTGACGACACCTATCAGTATGGGCTCTCCGCCCGCGGCCTGGCGCTGAACACCTACGCCGACAGCACCGAGGAGTTCCCGGACTTCACCGCCTTCTGGTTTGAAACCGTTAAACCCGGGGCGACCACCTTCACGGTCTACACCCTGCTCGACAGCCCGAGCATCACCGGGGCCTATAAGTTTGTGATCCACTGCGAGAAGACCCAGGTGATCATGGATGTCGAAAACCATCTCTACGCCCGTAAAGAGATCCAGCAGTTGGGTATTGCCCCGATGACCAGCATGTTCGCCTGCGGCAACAACGAGCGCCGCGTCTGCGACACCATTCATCCGCAGATCCACGACTCCGATCGTCTGGCGATGTGGCGCGGCAACGGCGAATGGGTTTGCCGCCCGCTGAATAACCCGCAAAAGCTGCAATACAACGCCTATACCGACAAAAACCCGAAAGGTTTTGGTCTGCTCCAGCTTGACCGCGACTTCTCCCACTATCAGGACATCATGGGCTGGTACAACAAGCGCCCAAGCCTGTGGGTTGAGCCGCGTAACCAGTGGGGCAAAGGCACCGTCGGGCTGATGGAGATCCCGACCACCGGCGAAACCCTGGATAACGTGGTCTGCTTCTGGCAGCCGGAAAAACCGGTGAAGGCGGGGGATAAACTGAACTTCCAGTACCGTCTCTACTGGAGCGCCAGGCCGCCGGTCCGTTCCCCGCTGGCAAACGTGCTGGCCACCCGTACCGGCATGGGCGGCTTCCCGGAAGGCTGGGCCCCTGGCGAGCACTATCCGAAGGTGTGGGCGCGCCGTTTTGCGGTCGATTTTGTCGGCGGCGATCTGAAAGCGGCCGCGCCAAAAGGGATCGAGCCGGTAATCACCCTCTCCAGTGGAGAAGCGAAGCAGATTGAGATCCTCTATGTGGAGCCGTTCGATGGCTATCGCATCCTGTTCGACTGGTACCCGACCAGCGATTCGACCGATACGGTGGATATACGGATGTTCCTGCGCTGTCAGGGCGAAGCGATCAGCGAAACCTGGCTGTATCACTATTTCCCGCCCGCGCCGGATAAACGTCAGTATGTAGACGACCGCGTAATGCGTTAAGCCTTTGCCGGGTGGCGGCTGCGCCTTACCCGGCCTACGAACTGCACCAAACCGTAGGCCGGGCAAGCGCATGCGCCGCCCGGCGTTGCAGAGGAAGCACGATGACCACACCAACTGAAGAGATCATTCCCGTCAATGCGCATATCGAACTGCGTGCCGCCGACGAGCGTTACACCTCCGAGCTGCATAATCTGGTGATCAAAAACCGGGCGTGGTTACAGGACTACCTTAACTGGCCGCAATATGTCGGCACCGAAGAGGACACCCGCCAGAACATTCAGAGCAACCAGATGCTGCATCAACGGGGTTACGCCAAGATGTTCCTGATTTTTCACGATAATGCGTTGGTGGGGGTGCTGTCGTTTAACGCCATCGAGCCGCTGAATAAAACCGGCTATATCGGCTACTGGCTGGATGAAGCGCATCAGGGGCAGGGTATTTTGTCCCAGGCACTGGAGGCCTTTATCCGCCACTACGCCGGACGCGGAGAGATCCGCCGTTTCGTCATCAAGTGCCGCGTTGACAACGCCGCCAGCAATCAGGTGGCGCTGCGCAACGGCTTTGTGCTGGAAGGGTGTCTGAAAGAGGCGGAATTCCTCAACGGAGGCTATGACGACCAGAACATCTATGCCCGGATCTGCACCTCATAATGCACCAATCAGCGGCGTGCGGGTGATATGCTGCGCGCCGTTAATCACCTTCTCACCGCGCAGGTGGATCATCTCGCCTTCCGCCGCCTCAATCACCGCGTCATCGGTAATCTCAATATGATGCTCGATCAGCACTTCCCCGCGAATGCGTGCCCGACCCTGAATCACCACTTTGTCATCTATTAAAATCGGTCCGCCGCGTAGCCAGGCTTCGCCGCCAATCAGCACATGGTGTTTAATCACGCAGTTGCCCTCAACCAGGGCATTTTCCGCCACCTGGGAGCTGTAGCGCAGGGTAGGGATGGCATCCTCCTCAAGCCCCGCGAGCAGGCGCGCGTTGCCGTACACTTTGGCGCAGTCGCATACCCAGACGTTGTTCACTTCGTTGCCTTCGATCAGCGCGTTGTCAAAAATTTCAGCGCGATGCTCAACAAAAGCGTAGCTGACAATGGCGTTGCCGTAGATCTGCGCCTGATGCACTACCCGCGACTGGCTGACCGTGGCCTCGCCAAAAATACGCAGGATCTGCTCATTGTCCGGGGTTAACCCTTTAGCGGCGATCACCATGCTGTTGTGCAGGATGCGGGCATTACCAAACAGATGGCATTCACCACGCACCACCGAAGACTGAACGGTGACGTTGTCACTTAAGCGCGCGCCGTGGCCGATCTCGGCTCCGTCAACCCATGCGTTATCGCCGACAGACGCCTGATGACTAATTACGCATGGCCGGGTAAGGCGCGCGTTACCGCTCACCTGTGCCCCGGCAAAGACCACGCTGTTCTCGTCGTAGATCCAGCAGTCATCCTCCTGCGAGAGCGCCGATTGGTCATCGATCCAGCCCCCCCGGGTGCCGCTTTTCACATCGCTGAAATCACGCGCGGCGATAATCTGGCGTACTTTTACCGCTGTTTTGGTCTCGCCATCCTGCCAGTGGTGCAGACGGCTCTCTTCGCTGAGTTGATATTTATTCATCACTGTGTCCGCAGTTGTCCTCTTTACTAACCGTAGCAAACTTTGGCTTGATCGAAAGAGTGGCATCGGCAAATGAAACTCCTTAAACTAGCATTTCAAATATAATTTATAGCTTAAAAAAAATGTACAAGACTCAACCCGCTGAACGCGTTCTTAATTTGCCCGCTGGCTACTACGGTATGGTGCTGGGTACGATTGGTATGGGCTTCGCCTGGCGCTATGCCAGCACCATCTGGCCGGTGCCGCACTGGCCGGGGGAGATGCTGGTGTTGCTGGCGATGACGATCTGGCTGCTGTTAACCGTGGCGTTTATCACCCGCGCGGTGCGGTTTCCCGGCAGCGTCCTGGCGGAGATGCGTCATCCGGTAATGAGCAGCTTTGTGAGTCTGTTCCCGGCCACCACCATGCTGGTGGCGATTGGCTTTGTGCCCTGGTATCGCCCGCTGGCGCTGGCCTTGTTCAGCGTGGGCGTGGTGGTGCAGTTGAGCTATGCGGCGTGGCAGTCCGCCGGGCTGTGGCGCGGCAAACATCCGGAGGAGGCGACCACCCCGGGGCTCTACCTGCCGACGGTGGCTAACAACTTTATCAGCGCGATGGCCTGCGGCGCACTCGGGTTTCACGATGCCGGGCTGGTGTTTCTCGGCGCGGGGGTCTTCTCCTGGCTGAGCCTGGAACCAGTGATACTGCAACGGCTGCGCAGCGCGGGTGAACTGCCTGCGCCAATGCGCTCATCTCTCGGTATTCAGCTGGCCCCTGCGCTGGTGGCCTGTAGCGCGTGGCTCAGCGTCAACGGCGGCGAGGCGGATACCTTTGCCAAAATGCTGTTCGGCTATGGCCTGTTGCAATTACTCTTTACCCTGCGGCTGATGCCCTGGTATCTGTCGCAGCCCTTTAATGCTTCATTCTGGAGCTTTTCGTTCGGCATCTCGGCGCTGGCCACCACCGGCTTGCATCTGGGGCAGAGTAGCCCGTCCGGTTTCTTTCACGCCATCGCCATTCCGCTCTTTATTTTTACCAATGCCATCATTGCGCTATTACTGGTGCGTACGTTTATCCTGTTGATGCAGGGGAAACTGTTGGTTCGTGCAGACAAAGCAACGCTTATGCAAGCTGAGGAAAAAGAATGACTGTGTTTGATGAGAACTACTTTACCGAAAAATATGGCCTGACCCGTACCCACTCCGAAGTGCTCTACAGCGCCGGGATTGTTAAGCCGGGCAAGACGCTGGATCTCGGCTGCGGCAACGGGCGAAACAGCCTCTACCTTGCGGCGAACGGCTTTGACGTCACCGCGTGGGATAAAAGTCCGATGGGCATCGAGAATATCGAGAGCATCAAGGCGAAAGAGGGGATCACTAACCTGCAGACGGCGGTCCAGGATCTCAACACCCTGCGCTTTGACGGCGAATACGATTTTATTCTCTCTACCGTGGTGATGATGTTCCTGCAGGCGGAAACCATCCCCAATCTTATCGACAACATGCAGCGCTGCACGAAACCCGGCGGCTATAACCTGATTGTGGCCGCAATGGATACCGACGATTATCCGTGCAACGTCGGCTTCCCGTTCGCGTTTAAAACCGGCGAGTTAAGCGACTACTATGCGGGCTGGGAACTGCTGAAATATAACGAGGAGGTGGGCGAGCTGCACCGCACCGACGCCCAGGGGAACCGCATTAAGCTGCGTTTTGCCACGATGCTGGCGCGTAAGCCGACGTAACCGTTCTTGTCCGGCGGCGCAGGGCTTGCACGGGCCTACAAGACCGTAGGCCGGGTAAGGCGTAGCCGCCACCCGGCGTATCCGTGCGTGCCAACCCGCTTAACGCGCCGCCAGCAGACAGAGCTGCAGCGCCGTGTTGTACGACGCCTCGAACGATTTCAACGGTAAAAACTCAAATTTTGAGTGGAAGTTATGGGCGCCGGTGAAGAAGTTCGGGGTTAACAGCCCCTTCGCCGAGAGCGCTGCACCGTCGGTGCCGCCGCGCATTGGGGTCGGTTTTGGCGTGATGCCTAAACTTTCCATCGCCTCGAACATCAGGTCGATTGCCCGGCGATCGTCACCTACCGCATTGCTGATGTTGCTGTAGGTATCTTCGATATGCCAGCTTACCTGCGCGGTAGGGTGTTGAGCGGCAATCTTCTCCGCCACTTCGCCAATTTGCGCCTTACGGGCGGCAAAACTCTCACGGTCGAAATCACGAATGCTCGCCTTCAGCAACGCCTCGTTTTGCCCGGCCTGAATGCCGTTAAACCAGATATAACCTTCCCGGCCCTCGGTATGCTCCGGGGTTTGCAGACGATCGAAATGGTTGATGTAGTCGGTTGCCATCAGCAGCGGGTTCACCAGCACGCCCTTCGCCGACATGGGGTGCGCCGTCACGCCGGTAAAGCGAATCTCCGCTGCCGCCGCGTTGAAGTTCTCGTAAACAATCTCCCCCAGCTCGCAGCAGTCGATGGTCCAGGCGAAATCGACATCAAAACGGGCCAGATCCAGCGCTTTCGCCCCGCACAGGCCAATCTCTTCGTCCGGCACAAAGGCCACCACGATATCGCCATGCTTATGCTCAGCGGTAAGGTTCTCTAGCAGCGTCATCACCACCGTCACCGCCGATTTGTTGTCGGCGCCCAGTACGCTGGTGCCGTCGCTGAAAATGATTTCTTCATTGGGGTAAGCGAGGATTTCCGGGTGTTCGCTGACCCGCAGCCAGATATCTTTTTCCGCATTCAGGCAGAGATCATCTCCGGTAAAGGTGAGGATCTGTGGATGAATATCCGGTGATAAACCGACGTCAACGGTATCGATATGGGTGATAAAACCGATTCGCGGCGCGCCGGGAACATTGCCCTTTTTTACCGCGGTGACGGTGGCAAATTCGTCGATCACGATCTCCGACAAACCCAGCGTTTGCAGCTCTGCGGCCAGCATCCGTGCCATCTCATGCTGGCCGGGTGTGGAGGGCAGGGTTTTCACCTTTGGGTCGCTCTGGCTGGTGACAGCCAGGTAGCGAAAGAAGCGTTGGGTTAATTGTCTGGCGAGCGCAGAAGCCATGGTGGATCCTTCTTTATTTGAGTTATCAGGTGTTTGCGAAATCACTTTAATGATATTTATGGTTTGGCACGACAAAAAATTCATTAGCCGTCAAATTAAAAGACAGGAAAACGCGATGAAAAGCAACCTCACAAAACTGGCGCTAACCGTCGCCGCGCTGACGGTCAGTTCCACCGTTGCCGCTAAAACGCTGGTCTATTGTTCCGAAGGATCGCCTGAGAACTTTAACCCGCAACTCTATACCTCCGGCACCAGCGTGGATGCCAGCGCGGTGCCGGTCTATAACCGGCTGGTGGATTTTACGCCGGGCACTACCGATCTGGTGCCAAGCCTGGCCGAAAGTTGGGAAGTGAGCGAAGACGGCAAGGTCTACACCTTCCATCTGCGCAAGGGGGTGAAGTTCCAGAGCAACAAGCTGTTCACCCCAACGCGAGACTTTAACGCCGATGATGTGATCTTCTCGTTTATGCGACAGAAAGATCCGAAGCATCCTTATCACAACGTCTCTAACGGTAACTATTCGAATTTCGAAAGCCTGGAGTTTGGCAAGCTGATTACCGCCATTGATAAAGTGGATGATCACACGGTGCGCTTTACCCTGGCGCATCCGGAAGCGCCGTTTGTCGCGGACTTAGCGTGGTACTTCGCCTCGATCCTCTCCGCTGAGTATGCGGATGCGATGATGAAAGCCGGCACGCCAGAGAAGGTGGATATGGAGCCGATTGGCACCGGGCCGTTTAAGCTGGCGAAATACCAGAAAGACTCGCGCATTCTGTTCACCGCCTTCCCGGAGTACTGGCAGGGTAAAGCAAAACTGGATCGTCTGGTGTTCACTATCGTCCCGGACGCTTCGGTGCGCTTCGCCAAGCTGGAGAAAAACGAATGTCAGGTGATGCCGTTCCCGAACCCCGCCGACTTGCCGCGGATGAAGGCCAACAAAGATCTTAACCTGATGAGTAAGGCCGGGCTGAATACCGGCTTCCTGTCGTTTAACACCCAGAAACCGCCGCTGGATAATGTCAAAGTGCGCCAGGCGCTGGCGATGGCGATTAACAAACCGGCTATTATCGAGGCCGTCTTCCAGGGGACCGGAACGGCGGCTAAAAATCTGCTGCCGCCGGGCGTGTGGAGCGCGGACAGCGAGTTGAAGGACTACGATTACGATCCTGAAAAGGCCAAAGCCCTGCTGAAAGAGGCCGGCTTTGCCAACGGGATGACCATCGACCTGTGGGCGATGCCGGTGCAGCGTCCGTACAACCCCAATGCCAAACGGATGGCCGAGATGATTCAGGCCGACTGGGCAAAAGTTGGCGTGCAGACCAAAGTCGTCACCTACGAGTGGGGGGAATACCTTAAGCGGGTGAAGGGGGGCGAGCATCAGGCGGCCCTGATGGGCTGGACCACGGCCACGGGCGACCCGGATAACTTCTTTGGTCCGCTCTTTACCTGTACCTCGGCCAACGGCGGTTCTAATTCCGCGAAATGGTGCTATCCACCATTTGATAAAATTATTGCTGAAGCTAAATCTATTACCGATCACGATAAACGGGTGGCGTTATATAAACAGGCGCAACAAATGATGCACGATCAAATGCCTGCGGTAATGATTGCGCACTCCACTATTTTCGAACCCGTCCGTAAAGAAGTCACGGGCTATGAAATAGACCCGTTCGGTAAACACTTATTTTGGCAAGTAGATGTAAAATAATCATTTATTACTGCCCGTTATCGTTACGGGCACTTTTTTTCAATTTGTGCTCTCTTCCTCATTTTTTGTCACTTTCTTTCCGGCCAACTTTTGCTATAACTTCAATTGCATATTTGCACTTCACAGGGATACACCCATTATGCGTACTAATACTTTATTTAAAGTTGCCGCGCTCTCCGGCCTGTTGCTTCTCGCTGGTTGTGCGTCAAAAGTGGCCGCGCCTGATCAATATTCAGGTTTTTTAAAAGACTACTCAGGGCTTAAAGAAACGACTTCCGCTTCGGGCAAGCCAACGCTGCGCTGGGTTGATCCGTCTTATAACGAAGCGAACTACGACAGCATTATCTGGAACAATATCACCTATTATCCGGCACCAAAGCCAACAACCCAGATCGGCCAGCGCACGCTGGATGAACTGTTAAACTACACCAACACCAAAATGAAGACAGCTATCGGCCAGCGTAAGCCGATTGTGACGACGCCAGGTTCACGTAGCCTGATCTTCCGCGGTGCCATTACTGGTGTGAGCTCGCAGAAAGAAGGTCTGCAGTTCTATGAAGTGGTTCCTGTTGCGCTGGTCGTGGCGGGTACGCAGATGGCAACCGGCCACCGAACCATGGATACCCATCTCTACTTTGAAGGCGAGCTGATTGACGCCCAGACCAACAAGCCGGTGATTAAAGTGGTGCGTAAAGGGGAAGGTAAAGAGCTGAGCAACGAAAGTACGCCAATGACCTTCGCAACCCTGAAGCAGGTTGTGGATGACATGGCGACCGATGCCACCATGTTTGATGTGCATAAAACCCAATAATATCAGGCCGGCCTGCCGCGTGCAGGCCGGTTTTGTTACGCCGTTCGTAGCCGTCGGAACCAGCTCTCCGGGCGGGCAAACATCACCAGATTCCCCGTTAAGATCAGCAGCAGCCCCGCAATCCCGTTGCTGTGCCAGACATAGCCTTCATACACCGTAGAAAATGAGAGCGCCACCAGCGGAAACAGCAGGGTGCTGTAAGCCGCCTTGCCTGCGCCAATTCTTCCTGCCAGCGTGAAGTAGGCGCCAAAGGCAATCACCGAGCCAAAGAGCGCCAGATAGAGCAGCGCACCCATGTAGCTTACCGACCAGACCGGCGTAAAGTCATCCCCGCGGATCAGCGCAATCGCCCCCATCACCAGCGTACCGTACAGCATCGCCCAGGCGTTGGTGGTCATGGTCTCCAGACCGTTGCGCTGGTGGCGCAGGCTGATCATATTGCCCAGCGAAAAACCGTAGGTGCCCAGCGCCGAGAGGGCAATGCCAAACAGCAGACCGGCACTCCAGCCGCTGGCCAGCAGGTCGTTCCAGAAGAGTGTTATGATGCCGAGCAGCCCCAGCGCCGCCGCCAGATAAAAACGCGCGGGCGGACGCTGACCAAAAAAGAGAAAACTGTTCAGGGCGTTATAGAGCACCGCCATGGAGAAAATCACCGACTCCAGCCCGGTATTGATATACGCCGCCGCGGTGTAAAAACACCAGAAATTAAAGCAAAAGACGCAGCATCCTTGCAGGCCGCAAAACAGATGGTCGCGCAAGGCCAGCGGACGCAGGCGGCGCAGAATCAGCAGCACCGCCATGATGGTGGCGGTGGCGACGGCAAAGCGCCAGAAAATAGAGACCGGCGCGGGGACCGGCCCTTGTTGTAGATAGATGGCAATCCAGGTGGTTCCCCAGATAATGACGACCAGAGCGTACAAAAATGCGTTCATCCTATTTCTCTTTTCAGCAAAGTCTGGGGGTCAGTATGGCGGCAGGGAAACGGGTCTTCTTTCACAGACTTGCGGTGGACTTGCATAATCTTGCGCTTTTTTCCTGACCTGCGCGGAAGAGGACTGGCACTGAGGCGAAGAACTTTTTAGACTTGTTAACTCTTATTAACAACCGGGTGAGTGGTTATGGCTGAGACCTACGGTGCCTTTGAAAATCTGCGCAAACATAAAGCGGTATTGCACAATGCCGTGGCGCTGAATTCAGGGATCCAGCTGGCGGCCTGGTCGAATAAGCGCGACACCATCACCCAGTATTGCGATCACCATACGCTCAGTCTCTATATCGCCGACGGCTACGAGAGCTATCACAAAACCACCGCCGGCTGGAAAAATGGCGGCGGTCCGGACCGTTTCTGCCTGATGCCCAAAGAGAGCGAGTCCACCTGGGATATTCGCGACGATCTGTCGTTTGTGCATCTCTACTGTACCGATGACCACCTGCGTAGCGTCGGGGAGCAGGTGTGGGACAAAAGCCCCTACAGCTTTACCCTTGACGAAAATCTGTTTGGTGACGATGCCAGCATCACCGCCCTGTATCGCCATTTTATCCTTGGCTGCGACTGGCAGCAGTCTGCTAACCAGCTCACGCTGAGTACCGCCTCCACGCTGCTCCTGACCCATCTGGTGCAGCATTACAGTAACGTGCAGTGGGCGTTGCCAACGGTCACGGGCGGCCTGTCGCCGTTCGTCCTGCGTAATGTGCTGGCCTTTATCGAAGAGAATCTGGCCCAGCCGCTGACCCTGGCGGAACTGGCCGCCCAGGCAAGCTTAAGCGAGTTTCATTTTGCCCGCATGTTCCGTCAGTCGATGCAGATGGCGCCGCACCAGTATGTGATGCAGCGGCGGATGGAGAAGGCCAAAACCCTGGTGCGGACCACCCGCCAGCCGCTCACCGACATTGCCCTGGCCTGCGGATTCAGCTCCGCCAGCCATTTCAGCAACCGCTTTCGCGCCGCCACCGGGCTTACGCCGTCCCAGCTACGAGCGGCGAGTACGTAGCAGCAGGGCGTAGCAGACGCCGCCCGCCACCAGCCCCCAGAACGCCGAGCCTATCCCCGCAAGGGTTGCGCCGCTGGCGGTCAGCAGAAAGGTCACGATGGCGGCATCGCGCTCGGCCTCATTATGCAGCGCCTGATGCAGACTGCCGCTGATGGTGCCCAGCAGCGCCAGACCTGCCAGCGTCTGGATCCAGCTTAGCGGCAGAGCCGCCATCAGTCCGCTAATTGAGCCGCCAAAAATGCCGGCCAGCAGGTAAAAGACTCCCGCCGCAGCCGCAGCCAGCCAGCGTTTACCGGCATCCGGGTGCGCATCCGGGCTCTGACAGATGGCGGCGGTGATCGCCGCAATGCAAATGGAGTAGACGCCAAACGGCGACAGCAGCAGCGCCAGCCCGCCGGTGACAATGATGAGCGGCGAGACGGCCACCGGATAGCCGGAGGCTTTCATCGTGGCGAACCCCGGCGCATTCTGTGACGCCATGGTGACTAAAAAGAAGGGCAGGCCGATGCTGATAAGCGTGGTGAGATTGAAGGTGGGGGCGATAAATTGCGGCATCACCAGCGCGAAAGTGAGTCTGTCCGTGACAACGTCACCTTTCAGCGCCGCGACTAATCCACCCACCAGCAGGGTGGCGACGATGGCATAGCGTGGGGCAAAGGCTTTGGTCAGCAGCCAGGCCAGCAGCATACTGCCACATAACAGCAGATGCCCCTCCAGATTGCTGAAGGCCTGTAACCCGAAGCGCAGCAGCACCCCGGCAAGCATCGCCGCCGCCAGTGAATGGGGGATGATCTTCATCAGTCGGGCAAACAGGCCGCTGACGCCACAGATAACGATCAGGGCATTGGCAAAAATAAAGATGCCGATGGTTTCTGAAAGCGTGACTCCTTGCAGGCTGGTCGCCAGCAGGGCGGCACCCGGTGTCGACCAGGCGGTGAGCACAGGAGCTTTATACCACCACGACAGCCCCAGCGTGCTGATCCCCATCCCCAGACCCAGGGCGGTCATCCAGCCTGCAATCTGCGGGGCCGTTGCGCCTGCCGCTGCCGCAGCTTGCCAGATAATAGCGGCAGAGCTGGCGTAGCCCACCAGTACGGCAACGAAACCGGATAAGAGGGTGGGAAAGGTGAGCGAGGATGCGCGCATGAGAACTCCGTTGTGCGTTATAACAGCCGTGAATGTAGCACTGTGCGTTATAGCATACAAGTGGTACACTCGCGGCAAGAGGAGGGGCTATGGACATTACGCAACATCTTGCAATTACGCTGAAAACGCTGCGCCAGGCGCGCGGCTGGAGCCTGTCGAAGCTGGCTGAAGAGACCGGGGTGTCAAAAGCAATGCTCGGCCAGGTCGAGCGGAACGAATCCAGCCCGACGGTCTCGACGCTGTGGAAAATCGCTACCGGACTCAACGTGCCGTTCTCCACCTTTATCACCCCCGAAGCGGAAAACCCGCCGGTATTCGATCCCCAGCAGCAGGCGATGGTGGTGAAACCGCTCTTTCCCTGGGATGAGGCGCTGAAATACGATCATTTCTCGATTACCCTCGCGCCGGGCGCCCTCAGTGAATCCACCCCGCACGAGGCCGGGGTAATTGAGCATGTGGTAGTAATAAGCGGTGAGCTGGAGATGCAGATCGACGGCGTCTGGCAGACGCTTTTACCTGATACCGGCCTGCGTTTTGCCGGAGATAAACCGCACGCCTACCGCAACAGCAGCGGCCAGACGGTGCACTTTCACTCACTCATCCATTATCCCCGATAAAGACACGCAAAACTGTTTCACTGGCCCATACTTCTGACTACAATAGCCGCCATTTTGACCATAACGGATAACGACGAAGTATGCGCCTGCCATCCCATCATCTTGAACTTTTAAGCCCGGCTCGTGACGCCGCCATTGCCCGTGAAGCGATCCTTCACGGTGCCGATGCGGTCTATATCGGCGGCCCTGGTTTTGGCGCCCGCCATAATGCCAGCAACAGCCTGCGCGATATCGCCGACCTGGTGCCGTTCGCCCACCGTTTTGGGGCGAAAGTGTTCGTGACCCTGAACACCATTCTTCATGATGATGAACTGGAACCGGCGCAGCGTCTGATTACCGATCTGTATCAGACCGGCGTTGATGCGCTGATCGTCCAGGATATGGGTGTCCTTGAGATGGATATCCCGCCGATCGAGCTGCACGCCAGTACCCAGTGCGATATCCGCACCGTGGAAAAGGCGAAGTTCCTCTCGGATGCCGGTTTCACCCAGATCGTGCTGGCCCGTGAACTGAACCTCAACCAGATCCGCGATATCCACCAGGCGACCGACGCCACCATCGAGTTCTTTATCCACGGCGCGCTGTGCGTGGCCTACTCCGGGCAGTGCAACATCTCCCACGCCCAGACCGGGCGCAGCGCCAACCGCGGCGACTGCTCCCAGGCGTGTCGTCTCCCCTATACCCTGAAAGACGATCAGGGCCGGGTGGTGGCTTTTGAAAAACATCTTCTGTCGATGAAAGACAACGACCAGACCGCTAACCTGGGCGCGCTGATCGACGCGGGCGTGCGCTCCTTCAAGATTGAAGGGCGTTACAAGGACATGAGCTATGTGAAGAACATCACCGCCCATTACCGCCAGATGCTCGATGCCATTATTGAAGATCGCGGCGATCTGGCCCGCAGCTCCGCCGGACGTACCGAGCACTTCTTTATTCCGTCTACCGACAAGACCTTCCATCGCGGCAGTACCGACTACTTTGTGAATGCGCGCAAAGGAGATATCGGCGCGTTCGACTCGCCGAAGTTTATCGGCCTGCCGGTGGGTGAAGTGCTTAAAGTCTCCAAAGAGCATCTGGATGTGGAAGTGACCGAACCGCTGGCGAATGGCGATGGCCTGAACGTGATGATCAAACGTGAAGTGGTCGGCTTCCGCGCCAACACGGTGGAGAAAACCGGTGAAAATCGCTACCGCGTCTGGCCAAACGAAATGCCTGCCGACCTGCATAAAGTGCGTCCGCATACCCCCCTGAACCGTAACCTGGACCATAACTGGCAGCAGGCGCTGCTGAAAACCTCCAGCGAGCGCCGCGTTGCGGTGGACATCGAGCTGGGCGGCTGGGAAGAGCAGCTGATCCTGACCATGACCAGCGAAGACGGTACCAGCGTCACCCATACCCTGGACGGGCAGTTTGAGGTGGCGAACAACGCCGAAAAAGCGCTGAACAACCTGAAGGATGGCGTCGCTAAGCTGGGTCAGACTATCTATTACGCCCGGGATATTCAGGTCAACCTGCCTGGCGCGCTCTTTGTGCCGAACAGCCTGTTGAACCCGTTCCGTCGTGAAACGGCCGAGATGCTGGACGCCGCGCGCCTGGCCAACTACCCGCGTGGCAGCCGCAAAGCGGTCTCTGTACCGCCGCCGGTCTACCCGGAAACGCATCTCTCATTCCTGGCGAACGTCTACAACCACAAGGCGCGGGCATTCTATCAGCGCTATGGCGTGGAACTCATTGATGCTGCGTATGAAGCCCACGAAGAGAAGGGCGACGTACCGGTGATGATCACCAAGCACTGCCTGCGCTTCGCCTTCAACCTCTGTCCAAAACAGGCCAAAGGCAATATCAAGAGCTGGAAGGCGACGCCGATGCAGCTGGTGAATGGTGATGAGGTGTTAACCCTGAAATTTGACTGCCGTCCATGCGAGATGCACGTCATCGGCAAGATGAAAAATCACATCCTTAAAATGCCTCAGCCGGGCAGCGTGGTGGCTTCCGTCAGCCCTGACGATCTGCTCAAAACGCTGCCGAAGCGTAAAGGCGCGTAATTAACGAAAATGTGTATCCGGTTTGCGCGACTTCTGCCAGTGGTGATGTTCGCGCAAGCCGTCTGCCGACTCTTCTGCCACCACCCGTAACTCATCGCTATCCGCCTCGTGGCGCAGCTGCTGCTCGACGTTCTTCACCCAAAAAAATTCATGTCCTTTATGGCTGGCCATCAGTTGGCCGGAGAAAAGGGCGCAGGTGAGCATTATTGTTGATAACGTTTTTTTAAACATCTTGCCACCGGTTGATTACGTTTACGCAGTATGATGCCGATAGTTTCGTGAGGTTATTATTCGGGTTTTTAAAGGCGGGAAAGGATTTGTTGGGATTTGTAGGGATGGGGAAGGTGGGATATGCGGCGGTTGAGGGAGTTCCGTTCACCTTGCGTTCCTTGCTTCTCTGCAAACCACGTCACCCGTGAACGTGTTAAGGGGGCTATTGCCGCCCCCTTAACAATCCCGGCTCCCGGCAAGAAAATCGCCGCTTCGCGGTGCCCTCAGCTTATTCCCTCCGGCTATCGGGTCGGGGGCGATCCTACATCCCTGTAGGTCGCCCCCTCTCGGCGCATCCATGCGCCTCGCCCCGGCCTGCGGTCAACGCTTCGGCGATTTTCAGCCGGACCAGGGAGCCGCTGTAAATTGAGTGTTATGTAGCGGCCAAATTATCGCTTTAAGTTGGCTAGTGTGACTTAAACCCCGCCGCCGTCATCAGCATACGGAAGAAAAACCCCACCAGCGCCAGCGCCAGCACGCTGCCGCCCCAGATAATCACCATCCACATCAGACGTTTCCAGACAGGTTGATTCATCAATGATAGCCCTCCCCAGGCTGGACTTTTCCGCGAAATACGTAGTAACTCCAGAAAGTGTAGACAAGGATGATCGGGATAATAAACAACGCCCCCACCAGCATAAAGCCCTGGCTCTGGGCAGGCGCAGCGGCCTGCCAGAGGGTGACAGAGGGCGGAATGATATGCGGCCAGATGCTGATCCCAAGTCCGCTAAAACCGAGAAAGATTAACCCAAGAGTCAGCACGAACGGCAGATGGTGGCTATGCGGGTTATCCAGGCAGCGCCACTGCCACAGGCCCAGCAGCGCCACCAGCAGCGGAACCGGCAGCAGGAAGAACAGGTTCGGCAGGCTAAACCAGCGATCGGCAATGGCCGGGTGCGCCAGCGGTGTCCAGAGGCTGATCGCCGCAATGATGACCAACAACGCCAGCAGCAGGCGCTTCGATATCTTACGCATCCGACCCTGAAGCGGGTTTTCACTTTTCATCACCAGCCAGGTGGCGCCCAGCAGGGCGTAGGCCACTACCAACCCCAGGCCGCAAAAGAGGCTGAACGGGGTAAACCAGTCGAACGGCCCCCCGGCAAAAGCGCGGCCGCTGACCGGAAAGCCGTTGATTACCGCGCCCACGACCATCCCCTGGGTAAAGGTGGCGAGCAGTGAACCGCCAATAAACGCCTTATCCCAGAAAGGACGATGTGCGGGCGTCGCCTTAAAGCGGAACTCGAACGCCACCCCGCGGAAAATCAGCCCGATCAGCATTAAGGTGAGCGGAATGGTCAGGGCATCGATGATCACCGCATAAGCCAGCGGAAAGGCGCCAAACAGCGCGGCTCCGCCTAATACCAGCCAGGTTTCGTTCCCGTCCCACACCGGGGCGACGCTGTTGACCATCACGTCCCGGTCGTCCGCGTCCTGGATGGCGGGAAACAGAATACCGATACCGAGATCGAAGCCGTCCATCACGATGTACATCAGGGTGGCAAAGACAATAATCACAAACCAGATCAGGGAGAGGTCGATGCCCATTATGGTGTCTCCTTGTGAGTGAATTCAGCGCTCGCAGCCGAGAGCGGGCGCGCCGGGCGGCCATCGTTTTCGGTCGGGAAGCTCTCTACTTCCTGCGGCCCTTTTTTAATCAGGCGCACCATGTAGCTGTAGCCGACGCCAAAGACCGAGGTGTAGACCACGATAAAGGCCAGCAGGCTGACGCTCATGTGCAGATCGCCGTGGGCCGATACCGCATCTCTGGTGCGCTGGAGTCCGTAGACCACCCAGGGCTGACGGCCCACTTCGGTGGTCACCCACCCGGCGAGAATCGCAATTAAGCCCGACGGTCCCATCAGCAGGGCAAACCACAGGAAAGGCCGGGAGTAATAGAGCCGCTGCCTGTAGCGCAGCCACAATGCGATCGCGCCCAGGAGCAGCATTAGCAGGCCCAGCCCGACCATAATGCGGAACGACCAGAAGACGATGGTTGAGTTGGGCCGATCCGCTTTCGGGAACTCTTTCAACGCCGGAACCTGCTTATCCAGGCTGTGGGTGAGGATCAGGCTGCCGAGCGCCGGGATCTCAAGGCCATAGCGGGTGCGCTCCTGCTCCATATCCGGCCAGCCAAACAGCAGCAGCGGCGTCGGCTCGCCGGGCGGGTTCTCCCAGTGACCCTCAATAGCGGCAATTTTGGCCGGCTGATGCTTCAGGGTATTGAGGCCATGCATATCCCCGACCAGCGCCTGTAGGGGGGCGACGATCAGCGTCATCCAGAGCGCCATTGAGAACATGCGGCGAATGGCGGGGGTATTGTTCCCGCGCAGCAGATGCCAGGCCGCCGAGGCCGCGACAAACAGCGCGCTGCTGAGAAACGCGGCAATCGACATATGCAGCAGGCGATAGGGGAAAGAGGGGTTAAACACCACCGCCAACCAGTCCACCGGCACCACCTGGCCGTTGACGATCTCATAGCCCTGCGGAGTCTGCATCCAGCTGTTGGAGGCGAGGATCCAGAAGGTGGAGATAATCGTGCCCAGCGCCACCATGCAGGTGGCAAAGAAGTGCAGCCCCGGCCCGACTTTGTTCCAGCCGAAGAGCATCACCCCCAGGAAACCCGCTTCGAGGAAGAAGGCGGTGAGCACTTCATAGGTCAGCAGCGGACCGGTAATGCTGCCCGCAAACTGGGAAAAACCGCTCCAGTTGGTGCCAAACTGGTAGGCCATCACCAGCCCGGAGACGACGCCCATGCCAAAGTTAACGGCGAAAATCTTCGACCAGAAATGGTACAGCGAGCGCCAGACGGGGTTTTTGCTTTTCAGCCACAGCCCCTCCAGCACCGCCAGATAGCTGGCGAGGCCAATGGTGATCGCCGGGAAAATAATGTGGAAGGAGACAGTAAAAGCAAACTGGATCCTCGCAAGAACAAACGCATCTAAACCAAACATGCACAACCTCAAGGTCAATCGGTGTGACTGTTATGGTAAATCAGCGCGAAAATCAGTATCAGAGACAGAAAAGGGGAATTTTTGTATAACAGTTTCAGGAAAACAGGGCGTTATCCGGAAGTGTTAAAGTTAGTTGCCACCACGCCCGGCGGCGCTTCGCTTGCGCGGGCCTACGGGCAGGGACTTTGTAGGCCGGGTAAGGCGTTAGCCGCCACCCGGCACAACGTTTGTTTATTCGTCCCGCCACCCCATGGCCGGTGCTACATGCTTCAGGATCGACTCGATCACATGCACGTTGTACTCCACGCCCAACTGGTTCGGCACGGTCAGTAACAGCGTATCCGCCTCGGCAATCGCTTCGTCCTGCTTCAGCTGGGCAACCAGCTTGTCTGGCTCGGCGGCATAGCTGCGCCCGAAGATGGCGCGGGTTTTCTCATCCAGATAGCCCACGCTGTCGCTTTCATTACGGCTGGAGCCGAAGTACATCCGGTCGCGATCGTCCATCAGGGCGAAAATGCTGCGGCTGACCGAGACGCGCGGGGTGCGGGTATGTCCCGCTTCGGCCCAGGCGGCACGGTAGGCGCGGATCTGTTTCGCCTGTTGGATGTGGAACGGCTCGCCGGTTTCGTCATCTTTCAGGGTAGAGCTTTGCAGGTTCATCCCGAGCTTCGCGGCCCACACGGCGGTGGCGTTAGAGCCTGCGCCCCACCAGATGCGATCCCGCAGACCTTCGGCGTGCGGCTCCAGGCGCAGCAGGCCCGGCGGGTTAGGGAACATCGGCTGTGGGTTGGGTTTAGCAAACCCTTCGCCGCGCAGCACATCCAGCAGCACTTCGGTGTGACGGCGCGCCATATCCGACTCGTTTTCGCCCTCCGCAGGAACATAGCCAAAGTAGCGCCAGCCATCGATCACCTGTTCCGGCGAGCCGCGGCTGATCCCCAGCTGTAAACGCCCGCCAGAGATCAAATCGGCTGAGCCCGCATCTTCCGCCATATAGAGCGGGTTTTCATAACGCATATCGATTACGCCGGTGCCGATCTCAATCCGGCTGGTTTTTGCGCCAATGGCAGCCAGCAGCGGGAAAGGGGAGGCGAGCTGGCGGGCAAAATGGTGCACCCGGAAATAAGCGCCATCTGCGCCCAGCTCTTCGGCGGCGACCGCCAGATCGATAGACTGCAGCAGCGCATCAGCGGCGCTGCGGGTGCCGGACTGCGGTGACGGTGTCCAGTGACCAAATGATAAAAAACCGATCTTTTTCATTCCGGGTTTTCCTGATTTCTGAGAAACAACATAACCCTTACTTTACGGATTACCCGATGAGAAGAAATGGCGTTTATTTCACTGATGAGGTCAAAAAATTTGAATGAATTCAGCGGCTCTGCTTGTTTTATGGAAGGATAGTGTAAATACCGCTTGCATCCTTCCATCATTAATGCGTTAATGCTCTTTCGGTTTGAAATCCAAAAATATCTGAAGCAGTTCCTAAAGCAATCTCATCACGTTGTGCCTCTCCACAGTCGCTCCTGGGTTTTATCTTTACGCTCTGATTAGTTTTGTCTCAGACCCTTATTGCCTTTAAGGCCCATTAGTTTTTACGTGTATACGTACAGGAGATTTACATGAGTTCTACTATCCATTTTCGTTGCCCATGCTGTCATGGTTCGCAGTTCCGTACTTCCATTTTCGACGTGTCTGAAAAAAATCCACACGGTGCGAAGTGCATTTTCTGCAAATCTTCCATGATCACCCTCGACCATTTAGCGGCCTCCCGTCATGCCCGCCAGGTCCCGTTTGAGCTGCGCAAGTAATTCAGTCAGGCGCCGTCACGCCTGCTGACATTCCTCTCTCACCTATAACAGTTTATTAATTCTGCCTTTTTTCTCCTGCTGATATACTATGTAACGCAGCAAGGAGAACCCGATGAAAAAATACCAGCGCCTGGCGCAGCAAATCATTTCGCAGATCGACCTGGGCGTCTGGCAGCCCGGCGATAAGCTGCCCTCCCTGCGTGAGCAGGTGACCAGCAGCGGGCTGAGCTTTATGACCGTCGGCCATGCGTACCAGATGCTGGAGAGCCAGGGGCACATTGTGGCGCGCCCGCAGTCGGGGTATTACGTCGCCGCCCGTCCCAGCGGAGAGCAGCCGATGCCGCCCGCGCAGGTGATGCGCGACGAGTCGGTGGATATCAATACCTATATCTTCGATGTGCTGCAGGCCAGCCGCGATCCCGCGGTGGTGCCCTTTGCCTCGGCCTTTCCCGATCCGCGTCTCTTTCCCTTACAGCAGCTGAACCGTTCCCTGGCGAACGTCAGCAAAACCGCCACCGCCATGAGCGTGATCGAGAACCTGCCGCCGGGCAATGTCGATCTGCGCCACGCCATCGCCCGCCGCTATGCCCAACAGGGGATGAACATCTCCCCGGATGAAATTGTGATTACCGCGGGCGCGCTGGAAGCCCTGAACCTCAGCCTGCAGGCGGTCACCGAGCCGGGCGACTGGGTGATTGTGGAGAATCCCTGCTTCTATGGCGCGCTGCAGGCGCTGGAGAGGCTGAAGCTGAAGGCGCTGTCGGTGGCGACCGACGTGCGCGACGGTATCGATCTCAACGCCCTGGCGCAGGCGCTGAACGACTACCCGGTTAAAGCCTGCTGGCTGATGACCAACGCGCAGAACCCGCTGGGCTTTACCCTCAGCGCCGACAAAAAAGCGCAGCTTGTCGCATTACTCGCCCGGCACAACGTCACCCTGATTGAAGATGATGTTTACAGCGAGCTCTATTATGGCCGCGAAAAGCCGCTCCCGGCGAAAGCCTGGGATCGCAGCGACATGACCCTGCACTGCTCCTCCTTTTCCAAATGTCTGGTGGCCGGGTTCCGCATTGGCTGGGTCGCCGCCGGGAAACATGCCCGCCGCATCCAGCAGCTTCAACTGATGAGCACCTTGTCCACCAGTTCGCCCATGCAGCTGGCGCTGGTGGATTATCTCGCCACCAAACGTTACGACGCTCATCTCAGGCGCCTGCGCCGCACCCTGGCTGAGCGCAAGCAGCAGGCGTGGCAGGCGCTGCTCCGCCATCTGCCCAATGAGGTGAAAATTCACCACAGCGACAGCGGCTATTTTTTATGGCTGGAGCTGCCCGCGCCGCTGGACGCCGGTGAGCTCAGCGCCCGGGCGCTGAAGCACCACATCAGCATTGCGCCGGGCAAAATGTTCTCCACCTCCGATACCTGGACGCCATTTTTCCGCTTTAATACCTCGTGGGCCTGGGGAGAGCGGGAGGAGCAGGCGGTGAACCAGTTAGGGCAAATAATTAGCGGGATGTTAAAAACGCAAAAATAAGTTTTTCTCGCTATTGATCGCAGCCGCTAAATAATCATTTCTTATCCCCTTAATCACGCCGCAATTAATTTGCGGCGTTTTTTATTATCGCTCATAGGAAATATGCATAACCTCATCGCCTGCTAACCCCTTGTCTATAATCCAGTTACCGGGGAATGCGCCCCCGGTCACAACCTGGCGAAATTTCTCAGGCCTGCCGGGTGGGCTGCAATGGCGCGGTCTACGTTTAATTAAGGAGATATTCTACCGGCACGGCTGCCTTCTGATTTCATTACGACAGGAGTAATACGTATGAGCAAAACATTTGCCCGTAGCAGCCTGTGCGCGCTCGGCATGACTATTTTGACTGCGCAGGCGGCAGAGCCGCCAAAAGAGATCGGCAATGGCGAAGGTCGTCTGGATATCATTGCCTGGCCGGGCTATATCGAACGGGGCGAGACCGATAAAAACTACGACTGGGTCACCCAGTTTGAAAAAGAGACCGGCTGTAAAGTTAACGTCAAAACCGCCGCGACATCCGATGAGATGGTGAGCCTGATGGCGAAGGGCGGATACGATCTGGTGACCGCCTCCGGCGACGCCTCTCTGCGCCTGATCATGGGCAAACGCGTTCAGCCCATCAACCCGGACCTGATCCCCAACTGGAAAACCCTCGACCCCAGGATCGTCAAAGGGGAGTGGTTCAACGTTAACGGCAAGGCCTACGGCACGCCCTATCAGTGGGGGCCAAACCTGCTGATGTACAACACCAAAACCTTCCCGACACCGCCTGATACGTGGGGCGTGGTGTTTAAAGAACAGACCCTGCCGGACGGCAAATCCAACAAAGGGCGCGTGCAGGCCTACGATGGGCCGATCTACATTGCCGATGCGGCGCTCTATGTCAAAGCCACCCAGCCAGATCTGGGCATCACCGATCCCTACCAGTTGACGGAAGCGCAGTACACGGCGGTGTTAAACGTGCTGAAAGATCAGCATGCACTCGTGCACCGCTACTGGCACGACACGACGGTGCAGATGAGTGACTTCAAAAACGAAGGGGTGGTGGCTTCCAGCGCCTGGCCCTATCAGGCCAACGCTCTGAAAGGGGAGAATCAGCCGATAGGCACCGTCTTCCCGAAAGAGGGGGTGACAGGGTGGGCGGATACCACGATGCTGCACGCCGATGCCAAACACCCGATGTGCGCCTATAAGTGGATGAACTGGTCCCTGACGCCAAAAGTGCAGGGCGATCTGGCGGCGTGGTTCGGTTCCCTGCCAGTGGTGGCAGAAGGCTGTAAAGCCAGCACTCTGCTCGGCGATAAAGGCTGTGAAACCAACGGCTACACCTATTTCGACAAGATCCTGTTCTGGAAAACCCCTGTCGCCAACGGTGGCAAATTTGTCCCTTACAGCCGCTGGGTTCAGGACTATATCGCCATCATGGGCGGTCGTTAAGCGCAGGGAGCGGAATATGACCTACGCAGTAGAGTTTAACGATGTCTCCCGCCTGTATGGCGATGTGCGTGCGGTGGATGGAGTAACGATCCGGATCCGTGACGGGGAGTTTTTCTCCATGCTGGGGCCTTCGGGCTCCGGCAAAACCACCTGCCTGCGCCTGATTGCCGGTTTCGAGCAGCTGAGCGGCGGCGCGATAGCTATCTTTGGCAAAGACGCCAGCGAACTCCCTCCCTGGGAGCGGGACGTCAATACCGTCTTTCAGGACTATGCCCTGTTTCCCCATATGTCGATCCTCGAGAACGTGGCCTACGGGCTGATGGTGAAGGGGATCAACAAATCTACCCGCCAGGCCCAGGCCCGCGAGGCGCTGGAGAAGGTCGGCCTCAGTTTTGCCGAAGTGCGCAAGCCTTCCCAGCTCTCCGGGGGCCAGCGTCAGCGGGTGGCGATTGCCCGGGCGCTGGTCAATCAGCCCCGTGTTCTGCTGCTGGACGAACCCCTCGGCGCGCTGGATCTCAAGCTGCGGGAGCAGATGCAGTTTGAGCTGAAAAAACTGCAGCAGGAGCTGGGCATCACCTTTATTTTCGTCACTCACGATCAGGGGGAAGCACTGTCGATGTCTGACCGGGTGGCGGTCTTTAACAACGGGCGAATCGAGCAGGTGGATACCCCGCGGGAGCTCTATCTGCGTCCACGCACCCCGTTTGTCGCCAGCTTCGTTGGCACCTCGAACGTCTTTACCGACGCCACCGCCCGGCGCGTCTGCGGCATGGCCGGTAGCTACTCCCTGCGCCCGGAGCATATTCGTCTGGACGGGCAGGGTGAAATTCAGGTGCTGGGCCAGGTGCAGGCGGTGCAGTTTCAGGGGGCGGCGACCCGTTACGAGCTGCGGCTTGCCGAGGGGGAGAAACTGCTGGTGAGCCAGGCCAACCTGACCGGCTCCGCGCTGGCCCCGGGGGTTGAGGCCGGGCAGCAGGTGACCGCCTCGTGGGCGCGCGACGCTATGGTGCCGCTGCATGAGGAGAGGTGAAATGGAGATGAGCGTTTCGCCGCCACCGGCTTCGCACGGCCTGTCGGGACGTCTGTCGGCGCTGTTCTGGCGCAGGCCGTCGTTGGGGCTGTTTTTACTCCTGCTCGGGCCGCTGATGTGGTTTGGCATTGTCTATCTCGGGTCGCTGTTCACCCTGCTGTGGCAGGGATTCTACACCTTCGATGACTTCACCATGGCGGTCACGCCGGATCTGACCTTCGCCAACATCCGCGCGCTGTTTAATCCCGCCAACTACGACATCATCCTGCGTACCCTGACGATGGCGATTGCCGTCACCATCGGCAGCGCGATTCTGGCCTTCCCGATGGCCTGGTATATGGCGCGCTACACCCACGGAAAGTGGAAAGCCTTCTTCTATATCGCGGTGATGCTGCCGATGTGGGCCAGCTATATCGTCAAGGCCTACGCCTGGACGCTGCTGCTGGCCAAGGATGGCGTGGCGCAGTGGTTTCTCAGCCATATGGGGCTGGAGCCGCTGCTCACCTCGCTATTGACGGTGCCGGGCGTGGGAGGCAGTACGCTCTCCACCTCCGGGTTGGGGCGCTTTCTGGTATTCGTCTATATCTGGCTGCCGTTTATGATCCTGCCGGTGCAGGCGGCGCTGGAGCGTCTGCCGCCGTCACTGCTGCAAGCCTCAGCCGATCTCGGCGCCCGGCCGCGGCAGACCTTCCGCTATGTCGTGCTGCCCCTGGCGATCCCGGGCATCGCGGCCGGGTCGATCTTCACCTTCTCCCTGACGCTGGGCGACTTCATCGTGCCGCAACTGGTGGGGCCGCCGGGCTACTTTATCGGCCAGATGGTCTACTCCCAGCAGGGGGCGATTGGCAATATGCCCATGGCGGCGGCCTTCACCCTGGTGCCGATTGTTCTCATTACCCTCTATCTGGCGTTCGTGAAACGTCTGGGAGCGTTTGATGCACTCTGAACGCGCACCGCTGTTTCTGAAAATCGCCACCTGGGGCGGGGTGATCTTCCTCCACTTTCCGCTGCTGATTATTGCCATCTATGCTTTTAATACCGAGGACGCGGCGTTCAGTTTTCCGCCACAGGGGCTGACGCTGAAGTGGTTCAGTGCCGCGGCGACGCGCAGCGACATTATTGAAGCTGTGACGTTGTCACTTAAAATCGCGGCTTTGTCGACGGCCATTGCGCTGGTGCTGGGCACTCTGGCGGCCGCGGCGCTATGGCGGCGGGAGTTCTTTGGCAAGAACGCGGTATCGCTGATGCTGATCCTGCCCATCGCCCTGCCGGGGATCATCACCGGTCTGGCGCTGCTGACGGCGTTCAAGACCATTAATCTGGAGCCCGGTTTCTTCACCATCATCCTCGGTCACGCCACGTTTTGCGTGGTGGTGGTGTTCAATAATGTGATTGCCCGTTTCCGGCGCACCTTCTGGAGCCTGGTTGAAGCCTCGATGGATTTAGGCGCTAACGGCTGGCAAACCTTCCGCTACGTGGTGCTGCCCAATCTGGGGTCGGCGCTGCTGGCGGGGGGTATGCTGGCGTTCGCCCTGTCGTTCGATGAGATTATCGTGACGACCTTTACCGCCGGACATGAGCGCACGTTACCGCTGTGGCTGTTAAACCAGCTTGGGCGTCCGCGCGATGTACCGGTAACAAACGTGGTGGCACTGCTGGTTATGCTGGTGACCGCCATTCCCATTCTGGGGGCCTGGTGGCTGACCCGCGACGGCGAAAACGTAGCCGGAAGCGGGAAATAACCTTGACTGAAACAGGACAAAGCTATGCAAACTCAACTGCTGATTAATGGTGAACTGGTCAACGGCGAAGGGGAAAAGCAGCCGGTCTATAACCCTGCCACCGGCGAGGTGCTGCTGGAGATCGCCGAGGCCTCTCCCGCCCAGGTGGACGCAGCCGTGCAGGCCGCGGACCGCGCGTTTGCCAGCTGGGGGCGGACCACGCCAAAAAGCCGCGCCGAGTGTCTGCTGAAGCTGGCGGATACCATTGACGCTCAGGCCGACACCTTAGCCCGGCTGGAGTCGCAGAACTGCGGCAAACCGCTGCACTGCGTGATGGGGGATGAGATTCCGGCGATTGCCGACGTGTTCCGCTTCTTTGCCGGGGCGGCGCGTACTCTGCACGGTTCGGCGGCAGGAGAATATCTGGAGGGGCACACCTCCATGATCCGCCGCGACCCGGTTGGCGTTGTCGCGTCCATTGCACCGTGGAACTATCCCCTGATGATGGCGGCGTGGAAGCTGGCGCCCGCGCTGGCGGCCGGTAACTGCGTGGTGCTGAAACCCTCTGAAATCACGCCGCTCACCGCCCTGAAGCTGGCGGAGCTGGCAAAAGATATCTTCCCGGCCGGGGTCATTAACGTGCTGTTTGGCCGGGGTAAAACCGTGGGCGACCCGCTGACCGGGCACGAAAAGGTGCGCATGGTGTCGCTCACCGGCTCTATCGCCACCGGCGAACATATCATCGGCCATACCGCCTCGACGATTAAGCGCACCCATATGGAGCTGGGCGGCAAAGCGCCGGTGATTGTCTTTGACGATGCCGATCTCGACGCGGTGGTGGAGGGGGTACGCACCTTCGGCTTCTACAACGCCGGGCAGGACTGTACCGCCGCCTGTCGTATCTACGCCCAAAAAGGGATATACGCCGCGCTGGTGGAAAAACTGGGGGCCGCGGTCGCCAGCCTGAAGATCGGCGATCCGAATGACGAGAGCACCGAACTGGGTCCGTTAAGCTCCCAGGCGCATCTCGACCGGGTGTGCAAAGCGGTGGATGAGGCGAAAGCCCTGGGACATGTACAGGTGATCACCGGCGGCAGCAAGCACGACGGTAAAGGTTACTGGTTCCAGCCCACCGTGCTGGCAGGGGCGAAGCAGGAAGATGCCATCGTCCAGCGGGAGGTGTTTGGTCCGGTGGTGAGCGTGACGCCATTCGACGACGAAGAGGAGGTGCTGAACTGGGCCAACGATTCGCAGTATGGGCTGGCCTCTTCCGTGTGGACCCAGGATGTGGGCCGCGCGCACCGCGTCAGCGCCCACCTCCAGTACGGCTGCACCTGGGTGAATACCCACTTTATGCTGGTGAGCGAAATGCCCCACGGCGGGATGAAAATGTCGGGCTACGGCAAGGACATGTCGGTGTATGGTCTGGAAGACTACACCGTGGTTCGTCATATCATGTTTAAGCACTGATCTGTGCCCAGCGCCGGTTACTGCACGGTAACCGGCGCGCAATAATATATTTTATTGAATACATTAACTTAGAAATATATTTTGCTGCCCCTTATCTCAGGGGGAAAATATATCGTTTGGTTTTATAAAATATTTCCTAAATAAAATTTTGAGCGGGCCGATAGAGTAGTCAGACCAGACAAACGGCCCTGTTCATCATGCTTGCAATTAATCATAACGAGATTGCCGGGCTCTCGCTTAAGTCCCGGAAAGCAAACACGACGATGCTTTCTCAAACCATTGAACGCCTGTCATCCGGCTTGCGTATCAATAGCGCGAAGGATGACGCGGCCGGGCAGGCCATTGCCAACCGGATGTTTTCAAATATCAATGCGGATAGCGTTATCTCCCGCGGGCTCGATGACGCCATAAGCCTGGCGCAGACGGCGGAAGGGAGCCTGAGCGATATCGGGAATATGCTGATTAAAGCCAAAAGCCTGGCGATCCAGGCGGCGAACGGCACGCTGTCGCCGTCTGACCGGGAGAGTATCAACCAGGAGTATCAGCAGATCCTGGCGACCATTACTCAGGTCTCGGAGCAGACTGAGATCTTCGGTCAATATCCGCTGGCGACCGATAAGCCGGTATTACCGCCGCAATTAATCGGCGACGTACCGCCGTTAAACAACAAATTCCCGCTAGCCGGAACCGATTATTCATTCAGTTCTGGAATTATTCCGCTGGCCTATATTCCGGCCGGGTCGACGAATATCACCATTACCATTGATTCGCTGGGTCTGGATGACGAT
Source organism: Leclercia sp. M-A074-M (assembly GCF_965195605.1). Lineage (NCBI taxonomy): Bacteria > Pseudomonadati > Pseudomonadota > Gammaproteobacteria > Enterobacterales > Enterobacteriaceae > Leclercia > Leclercia sp. M-A074-M. Next base: position 43,033 of record NZ_CBDAHM010000004.1, read on the forward strand.
CTACAGTTATTTACCCGGGATGGAAAACATCTCGCCGGGACACCTTTATCTGGCCCTGATGCGGATTATACCTGGGTCAGCCGCGGCATCACTGATGGCACCAAAGCCACCGCATCGGTACTGACGGCTAAAAACGGTTTTAGCAGCGGGGCGGTCTATGACGATAGCCAGCTAATTGAGGGCGGCCCGAGCTGGAGCCTCAGCGGGGAATCGCTTAACTATAACGGGATGACCATTACCTACAGCGGCGATGGCGATCGCTATGAAGATAAAGCGATTGGCGCCTGGAACGACGGGGCTAACGGTTCGAACCGCATCGAACGCATGACGCTGGATACCGTCACCGAAGATCTGCTGGTGATGGTGGTGGGGAGCGGATCCTTTACCAGCAACATTACCTGGGGAACCTTGCCGACGCCGACAATGACCCCGGCGGTTCCGCCGAAGCAGAGCCGTCCCATAGAGGTGGTGACCAGCGCCAATTTTGGGGAGCAGATGCAAACCACCACCATTGAGCCGACCCCGACGGATTTAAAGACGCTGCAGCTGGAAAATAGCGATATGGCCTCCGAGGCGGGCGCCAGAAAATGTATGGGATTACTGGATGCCGCGCTGGAGAAAGTGAGCAGCTATCGGGGGCAGTATGGCGCGATGATGAACCGGTTTGAATCCAGCAAAGCGGTGCTTTCACAGCAGGGTGTGGCGATGCAGGCCGCCCGCAGCCGCATCCAGGATGCCGACTATGCCGCCGAGGCCAGTCAGCTTGCCCGGGCGCAGATCCTGGCGCAGAGCCAGAATGCGGCCCTGAAAATGGCGAATCAGGTGCCGCAAACGGTGCTTGAACTGCTCAAAATGTAAGAAGGGAGCGGCAAACTACCAGCCGCACACCTCGTGCTCGTTTTCCGTGTCGTAGGCGCGCACGGTGTTCACCAGCTCTTTCACCACGTCGGCAGCGACATCCGGGACGAGCAGCTCCATGGGGGCATCCGTCTCGTAATCCACCGACACCCCATTGCTGTTATTGGTGACGGTAACGGTATACGTTGCTTTGCCCATGACGTTACTCCTTGTGAGTATTAACGACTTTACCCAAGCCTGCGCCATTCAGCGTCACCTCAGGGTCGGCAAAAAAGTCGATATTGAACACGGTGTCCTCGGTCATGAGTTCGATACGATGCCATTTTTGCGGCGGGGAAATACCGAAACTTCCGGCTTCAATCAACAGCTCCATATCAGATTCGGTGGCGTCGCCGTCCGGAAATCCAAAATATTTTACGGCGCCCTGCATCACGGAGAGACGGCCATAGACGCCTGCTTTGGTGTTGTGATGGGTGAAAAGCGCGGCAGGTGCAGTCTCTTTAGTCCAGAAGGGAGTAGCACGGGTATGCACAAAATTGGCAGGAATACGTAACATCGTTAGCTCCTCAGGCGTGAGAACGCCCGGCAAATTTTAGAACCTCGGGTTCAACAAAAAAATCGATATTAAAGAGGGTATCGTCACTCATCAGCTCGATGTGATGCCAGCGTTCAGGCGGGAAAACAGCAAAATGGCCGCTTTCAATGATCAATGTGGTGTCCGGATCGGGTGACGTTTCATCGGTATAACCCAGATAACGCACGGCACCCTGCATCACGCTAAGACGCGGATAAACGCCGGGACGGGTGCCGGTATCCAGATGGCGCCTGAAAAGGGCCGGTGGGGCAGTCTCTTTGTTCCAGAACGGTGTGGAACGGGTGTGTATAGAGTGTTGCGGAATACGCAGCATAACGTCCTCCCTGTGGATGAGGTCATTACAGCTCGGGTGATGGCTATTTTGTATCATAAATTGCATTTAAAATGCAACTTTAAAGGGGGGTCTTTTTCCAGGCTATACTTATCTACGCCGAAGGCCACAAAGGAGAGTCTGATGCTACAAGTCGATAAAGACAAATCCCGCAAAGTACCCGATTCGGGTAACAAAAAGCCTCAACCGGTTAAGAAGTAGAACCGGACTTCCAGGGCCGCAAAATGCGGTCCTGGTCAGCGTTTGTCCCGCCAGCTCCCGCCACAAAGTTGTAGCAAGATATACCTAACTGTTATTACCACGCAAAAAATGTGGATAATGTGTAACAAAAATACTTGATCCATATCAACATATGTCGCATATTGCGCGCGGTTATTGAACAGCACATTGGGTATTTGAAATGACGTTGTATCAAAAGATGTTAATGTTTTACGCCGTCATGGCGGCCATCAGCGCGCTTATCACCTGGTTTCTCTCTAAAGATCGCAAACGTATCCGCTTCCTGAGCGCCTTTCTGGTGGGCTCCACCTGGCCGATGAGTTTTCCGGTTGCGCTGCTGATTTCGCTTTTCTGACAACGCCCCCCGTTTTACGTTACGGCGATAGCATTCCTCTTTGATGAGCTGTATAAAAACACAGTCGTCTGAAAAGGAGTGCTTATGAACAGCTTTTATTCGCAACAGGCCCGTTGCCTGGTGCGTTGGCAGGAACTGCCCGGGAAGGGGGAACCGCTGGTCTTCATCCACGGTCTCGGCTGCGCCTCTTCCTACGAGTATCCCCGGATAGTTTGCGACCCTCAGTTCGGCTCCCGCCGGGCTATTCTTATCGATCTCCCCGGTAGTGGTTACAGTGATAAACCGGAAGCTTATACCTATCAGACCTCAGCGCAGGCGCAGGTGGTCATCGAACTGCTCAACCATTTAGCCCTAACCTCATTCTGGTTATATGGCCACAGCATGGGCGGCAGCATAGCAATAGAAACGGCTGAACTGGCCGGGGATCGTCTGTCAGGGTTGATCGTGTCTGAACCCAATTTTCATGCTGGCGGAGGCATGTTCAGCCGGGGTATCGCTGCTCAGACGGGGGAGGAGTTTGTCAGTGCCGGTTATCAGGCCATCCTGTCGGCGGAAACCTCCCCCTGGAAGGGTTGCCTCCAAAGCACTGCCCCCTGGGCAGTGTGGCGCGGAGCAACGAGCCTGGTTAATGGGGTACAGCCCAGCTGGAGCGAGCGCTATTTGCAGCTGAGTTGCCCGATATGGCTGATTTTTGGCGAGCTTTCGCTGCCGGATACCGATCTGGATGAGATGCGCCAGCAGGGTGTCGCAGTGAAAATGATCCCTGATGCTGGACATTCGATGTCGTGGGAGAACCCGTCAGCGCTGGCGAAGGCGTTGTTCGACTGTATGCATCAGGAATAGCGATCCGTCTATGACGAGCCGCAGGGTTGCAGGACAGTGCCATCAAACGTCTGTTTCAGACTAACATGATCTGCAACGCTCTGCGATCGTCATGGGTAATATCATGCGGCTGCTCTCCCTGACGGGTTAAGCGTGGCGCAGGGCTGTTAACCACTGTTTGTAGGCCGGGCAAACGCAGTGCCGTCCGGCGCAACACTGCCGGGAGGCGGCTTCGCCTTACCCGGCCTACAAAACTGCGATCGTCATGGGTAATAATATCATGCGGCTGCTCTCCCAGACGGGTTAAGCGTGGCGCAGTGCTGTTAACCACTGTTTGTAGGCCGGGCAAACGCAGTGCCGCCCGGCGCAACACTGCCGGGTGGCGGCTTCGCCTTACCCGGCCTACAAAACTGCGATCGTCATGGGTAATATCATGCGGCTGCTCTCCCAGACGGATTAAGCGTGGCGCAGTGCTGTTAACCACTGTTTGTAGGCCGGGCAAACGCAGTGCCGCCCGGCGCAACACTGCCGGGTGGCGGCTTCGCCTTATCCGGCCTAAAAAACCCGACCCGAAAGCCTGAAGGAATAAGCTGAGGGCCACCGCGAAGCGGCGATTTTCTTTGCCGGGAGCCGGGATTGTTAAGGGGCGGCGATAGCCCCCTTGACACGTTCACGGGTGACGCGGTTAACAGAGAAGCAGCGAACGCAAGGTGAACGGAACCACCTCCACTGCCGCATGTTCCCCTCACCCCACCGAGACAGGCCTGGAGTGAGGGGGGTACAGACCGCTCCTGTACCGTGTCTTACCGGCTAAGGTTCTTGCACCGTATCAGGCGAGCAAGGCCTGCAACGCTCTGCGATCGTCATGGGTAATATCATGCGGATGCTGATACCCGATGTTATCAATCGCCTGGGTATAGAGCGCCACCAGCCAGTCATAGACATAGGCCGTGGCTGCATGCACCGGCTGCTCTCCCAGACGGGTCAAGCGTGGCGCAGTGCTGTTAACCACAGGCGTGACAAACACCGGCTGCCCTTTGCGGATGCGGCTGGCCGGGCGGGCGGAAGCCGGGGTCTGAGCGTAGCCGACCCATCCCACAAAATTGCCGAGTGCGGCATGCAGCTGTGCAGCGCTGCTTTTATCGGTATCAACAATCTTTTTTAGCTGCGCCAGCAGATTCAGACGGTAGCTGGCAATCACCAGCACATCGCCAATCTGCTGCAGGATCGCGGTATCCAGCCCCAGACGGCTGGCGACGGCTTCATCCCGGCTCCACTGGCGCAGATGGTTGATCCACACCTGATGGGCCAGACGCGCTTTGTCCGTCGGCTGCAACATTTCATCGCTATCCTGGGCGCTGTCGGCAAACAGGTCGATGGCATCGGTAAACAGGCCGTTGACCTGCTCTTCGCGCGGCTGCTGCACGGCGAGCAGCGTCTCAAAGGCGCGCAGCGGCGGGAGTAATCCCTCCAGCAGCTCGCCGTGACGGGCGGCGCTCCCCTGCAGGGCACGCACCATCGCTTCGGCGGTGCCGCGCTGGGCGTCAGGATCCTGAGTCAGCGGGGCCAGATACCCCCGCATCAGCTGATGCAGTTCCCGCTGATGCTGCTGGCGTAACCCCTGCAAACGCGTCTCACGCTGGGCGGGCAGCGTCGCCTGGGATAACCACTCAATCACCCGCTGCATACTGCTGCTGTCCAGCGCCTGCAACGTTCCCCAGTGCTGACCGGGTTTGCCGAGCAGCTGTTGCACCGCTTCGTCGAGATTGGAACGGCGGGTAAAGCGCGCGTCCTGGGGCGTAATCGCCCACACCAGCCCTGGCAGGGCGGCATCGTCGCCCGGCTGGGTCGCTTTCACCCAGTTAAGCAACATTTTCGCGGTGCGGGCGGTCTGGCCGTGATGGGCAGTGGCATTGCAGATCACCAGGACATCTGGCTGTAGCTGCTGGCGATAGTGCTCCAGCAACCACTGCAGTTTCGCCTGGGCCAGCGGTGAATCGGGCTGCGCTGACGGGGCCGGAATATCAATAATATCCACTCCAGCCAGCGCGCTATTTTCTACCGGCAGGATCAGCTCCCGGGTGAGCAGGGCCAGCACGTCCAGCGGGATGCTGATGGCGTTAAGCAGCTCGCCGTTGTGCAGCGGGTGCAGTACCGCCTGCTGGACCTCCGGCAGGGCGATATCACCCCGGGTGAGGAACCCTTCGGTCGGCAGGCCAAAATTATCCACCAGCAGGCTCAGCGGCGCCGCCAGCGCCTGGGCGTGGCTGGTCTGGTGCAGAATTTGCGCCAGCTTGAGCCACTGCTGGGTCAGCTCCTGCTGTTCGCCCCACAGTAAGGACCAGACGCTTGCGCGGGTACTCAGATCCAGCGACGGCAGCAGCAGGGCAAACTGATGCCACAGGGCATCGTCCATTTGCTGGGCGGCGGCGGGCACCGTGTCGCGCCAGTAGCGGGCGATGGTGCCGACGTCGGCGGCGGTGATACCCGGTACGCTCTGAGGCTGGCGCAGGGCGCGCCATTTCTCCAGACGCGCCTCAATAACGGATTTATCCACCGCCGGGAGCGTGGCGCGGGCCAAGAACACCTGCACCAGTTCAGCTTCGGTGAGCAGGCTCAGGCGCAGCGGAAACGCGTCATCGGCCACCTCCGTTGCGGTGGGGGTAAAGCGCAACGCCATGTTGGTCAGGGCGTGGCCGGGATTGATGTGCGAAAAGTAGTCAAAGGTTCGCTGGCCGACAATCACGTTCATTCGCTGATTGTCGCTGCCGCACAGGGTGACGAGCAGGTGGGCTTTCGCCGCCTGGGAGTGACCATATAACCCGATGGTGCTCCCGGCGCTCCGCGCCCGCTGAATAGCCTTTTCCCGCGCGTCGGCCACCGCCAGTCTCGCCAGCAGGGCATCGGCGTCATTGTCGAGGAGCGGGGCGTGCTGACGCGTTGCGTTGATCCACCCGATTAATGCCTGAGTCGTGGTCGTCGTGGCTCTCATTTCAGGTATACGCTCCCGCTGTCGATCCAGTAATGGCTACCGCTGTGTCGGCGATCGGCCAGAGTATTCAGTTTAAAGGTCAGGGCATCGGCCGGGACCGGCGTACCGTCCTGTAGCCAGGCATCGCTCAGCTCAAAGGCTTCCGGACCATCCTGTTTATTGCCGCCGCAGAGCTTCAGGCGCACGTTAAGCACCCCGTCTCCGGCAATGGATTTCGCCAGCTCCGCCGAGTTAATGCTCAGGGTATAGAGCGGGGTGGCAGGCCAGCGGGCGTTCGCCAGCTGACGGAAGCCCAGCGTCACATTGCCGCGCAGCGGGAAGTGCAGGCGGGTATCCAGCTTCGCCCCCGGCTTGTCGAGGTCGATATCCTGATACCAGACGTTCTCCTCGCGCAGGGTATTTACCGTGTTATCCAGTACCCCGAGGTAGCGCACCGTGGAGTAAGCGCCGATATCCGCCGCCTTAAAGTTAAAGCGCGGCAGGCGCAGATCCAGCGCCAGGCTACAGAGCATCGCCCCAACCGCCGCGGTGGATTTCGGATTGCCAATGCGCCCCTGCTGGCTGAACGGATACCACTCATGTACCCGGTATTTGTCCAGCCACACCATCCGGCTGACTGGCACCGGCTGCAGATGGCGGATCAGCGCCTGAACGCCAGGCAGACAGCCCGGACGCCCGGTGATCAGCAGAATATCGCAGGCGTAGTGGGAGATTGCCTCTGCCACCGCATGCAGCGGTGCTGCCAGGGTAAAGTGTCCGGCCAGCATCGCGTCCTGCATTTCGCGGAAATTAACGTGCAGCGGGACGGCAAACAGGTCGAACGGTGCCGACCCGGCTGGCAGGGCGTGCTCGATGGCCTGTTGCAGGTAGTTCATCACGTTGCGCGTCGGCTTGCGGGTCAGCAGATCGCCAAAGGTGGCGTGCAGTCCGTCGAGGGGATCGTCAACGTCGCTGGCTTCCCAGGCGGCGAGGATCGCATATCCAATCGGCATAAACAGCTGTAAAGCCGTCTGCTGGCGCAGCACCGCCTGGGTGTCGATGCGCCCGGAGTCGCCAAACAGCGAGGCCATCAGCAGAGACGCGTCGGCAATGCCCGATTTCTGCAGCTGGGTTTGCAGGGCGGGCAGCACGTAGCGCTGGATCACATCCAGCAGCGTGTCATCCCCTGCGATCTTAAAGCCTTCGCGGAACAGCAGCTGCGGGGTGATCTTGACGTTACTGCCCGAACCGTCGTCGAGCTGGTAATGGGTAATGGCCATATCGGTGGTGCCACCGCCGATATCAATCGAGGCGACGCGCAGGGCCCGGCCCGGCTGACAGCCCGGCTCTGGCTCGCGATCCGGGCGGGCAAGGGCGGCGAAAAAGGCTTCGGTCTGACCGTTGTAATGGGAGATGGCTTCGTTATAGAGCCACACTAACTGGCCGCAGCTGGCCTCATCCCACTCCATCTGGATCTCCGGCACCGGCACCACGCTTTTCTCCTGCTGTTTACGGCTGGAGAAGTCCTCATCCTGCGGGTGCCAGCCCATCGCTTTCCAGACGATGGCGATGGCTTCAAACATACGGCGGCGGAATATCTCGCGCTCCTGCTTCGGCATGGCCGACGGCAGGGTGAGGATCAGGGTACGCAGCTGGCGCGGTGACGCCGGGAAGCCCAGACGCAGACGGGTGGCGACGCTGTTGATCTGCCCCAGCGCCTGCGCCAGCAGCTCGCAGAGCATGTGGGTCATCAGGGTGCTGCGGCTGTATTGCGGGGAGAAGACCGGCAGACGTTCATCCTGCGGCAGGGTGAACAGCGGCTGGCCGTCATCGTTCATCAGGTTCATCAGCGGGAAGGCGGTCGCCAGCGGTTCGCGCTGGGTTTTGCTGTTCATCTGGCTGAAACGCCAGTCCTGTACCACCGGGGTTTCATCCCACAGATAGCGGCGCGGGCTGGAGATACCGCTGTTGCCTTCGGTGCCCAGCCGCTGGGTCGCCAGCTTGCGCGCCTCGTCGCCGACGCGCACGATAGAGGGCCAGACAAAGGCGTCTTCGCGGCCGCTCTCCACCGAGAAGTGCTGCTTGCCGAAGCGGGCTTCGGAAAACTCCAGGCGGCTGGTAAACAGCGGTTCGTTGAGGAACTGCGGCTCGCTTAACGAGCGCACCTGTAGCTCGGCGGTCTGGCGCAGTCCGTCGTTGGCGTCGCCATGATCTTCAATGATCACCCCGCAGGTATGGGTGTTGCCGACATCGAGGATCAGATCCACCGGGATAGCCGGGGTGCTGAGGGTGTGGGTAACAAATTTGACTTCCGGCACCGTGAGCTGTTCCCCCAGCATCGCCAGAATGTTCAGCCAGTGCGCCTGGTATTCAAAATTGCGCATCGCCAGCTGTAAATCGCGCTCGGCGCGGTTCTCCACGCCGGTGGCGTACTGGGTGAAGGCTTCCCGCAGCCAGCCGTCAATCCAGGTCTGGTCGAGGAAGTTCGCCACCTCGTCGTCGCGCCAGGCCAACGCGAAACGGGTGCCGTTGAGAATGTCGTTCTCCACCGGCGACAGGGCGCTGGTGGCGTGGGCGGCGATCTGGCTGTCCAGCGCCAGGGTCACGCGGTGGCTGTTTCCGGCGTTGTCCGGGGTCTCCAGCTTACGCACCTGCACGCGGGCCCAGTTGTCCGGGCCTTCAACGAAGGTGCGCGGTGGGTTAAAGCGCAGGAACGGCACCGGCAGCCAGACACCGTCGAGCACCGCCAGCGACTGCTGAAGCGGAATGGTGCTTTCGGGTTTCACCACTTCTGGCTGTCCGCCGTTGGTGGCGGGCAGGGTATAGCGGCCATTCACCAGATCAAAATCGAGGCGCAGCAGGGGGCCGTTGGCGGTTTTACGCACAAACCGCCCGCTCTGGGCGGAGTCCTGCGGCGTCAGGCCAAAATCAAGAAACTGTACGCCGCTGTTCGCAATCAGCGTCACGCTCTGTTTGTAGTCGCAAAGGTTTACCAGCATAGGATCACGCACCTGCCTTCCTGAATGTCAATGGAACCACGGTCTTCGCGTCGTAGCGCGCGCTGCATTCCGCCACATCACTGGTGCCGGCCTTACAGGTAATTTCCGGCATCGGGTAGCGCGAGCCGTCAGCGCAGCGGGCATGGCCCCGGGTTTTGATCAGCAGCTCGCCGTTGCTGTGCAGCCCGGAGAAGACCTCCACGCGGCAGACCACGTTGTCGCCGTGCACCACGCGGGCAGTGCCTTTGTTGTTCTGGATTTGATAGCGCAGTGAAGGCGGCTTGCCGGTGATCGGATCGGTGACATCCAGCATGACCCGCCAGCTACCGTTGAGAAAACGGGTTGAACCGGCTTTCACCTGCCCGGCGTCCATGACCAGCGCATCTTTCGGGATGGCGGCAATCACCACCGGTTCCGCAGGGGCTGGCTCTTCGGCTTTAACGGCCACCACTTCAGCCTGATGCAGCGGCAGATTCAGTGGCAGAGGCTCAACCGCGGCAACGGGTTTGGGCTCAATCGCCACCGGGGCAGCAACAGCGGTTTTGACCGGCTCGGCGACAGGTGCCTGTTTCGGCCACAGCAGCGGGGCGGCAACGGCGGCCACCACCACGGCGGCAACCGGCAGCGGCCACAGCGGAACGCGACGTTTTTTCGCCTGCACCACCGGCGCGGCAGGCTCCGGTTTTGGCTCTGGCTCGCTGGCGCTCATTACCGGCGCGGACTGCGCTTCGTAGAGGTCATTGGCGGTGATCTTCACCGTCGCCGGGGCGGCAACCAGCGGTTCATCGGCTTTTTCGAAAACGATGGCCGGGGCCGTTTCAGGCTCGGGGTCGGGCTCAGCCACCGGCGCGGGCATCGGGTCCGGCAGCAGCGAGGCGCGCAGGCAGTCGAGAATATCCTCCCGCGCGTTTTCATTGAGGTTCACAAAACCCCAGAAGGTGATCACCGGCTTGCCATCAACCAGGAAGAGGAAGTTTTCACCGGGGAACTGAAATGCTTTGGAAAGCAGGGAACCAAACAGCTGCTGGGCGGTTTTTGGCGACTGAAGCGATTTTTTGCTCAGGGATTCGACACTCGACAGGGTGCCTTCCAGCAGGCGCAGCGCCCGAAAACGCGCATCTTCATCGGCGGCTTTCCAGCTTTTAACGGCGCCCTCAACCGGTGAGTACCAGTCCACCCGGTCGCCCTCGTCATTGACCTGCGGAATGGCAAGGCAATCGACAATGGCTTGCTGTTTGCGCAGACGCAGCGCCTCACGGATTTGCAATGCTGATTCAAAAACGGCCTGTCCGCCGCCGCCAACGGCCTGAAAATCATCCAGATTGCCGCTGCGTAAAAGGGTTTTTGCCACGATTTGGTCCCATAGACTTTTTCACGCGTCTACTTTACGAAATCTGCCGGCAAACAAACGGCAGAAGAGACGGCAAAAGGGGCGATTTCTTGCAGCATTGCGGCGGTCGAAAGTGCTTGACGTTGAATGTACCTTAAGGCAAATCGCCGTCTGGCGATTGGCGGGAAAATCAGCGGAAATAACTGCTTTAGAATAACCTGATAGTGTTTCGTTATTTGCCTGTGGGCAGGTGCTGTGCTGTTATTATCGTTCTATATAATAAAACCAAACAGGTAATTAACATGTCTACAGGGAAAACTCTTCTTGCGCTGGCGTTAAGCGCATTACTGCCAGCGGGTGCCGCATGGGCGGCCAATAACGATACCATTATCTACTGCTCTGAAGCGTCACCGGAGTCGTTTAACCCGCAGATCGCCAGCTCCGGCCCGAGCTTCGTTGCCAGCTCACAGGTGCTCTATAACCGCCTGATTAACTTCGATCCGGTCAAAAATACCCCGGTGCCTTCACTGGCTGAATCCTGGACCATTTCGCCGGATGGCAAAACCTATACTTTTACCCTGCGCAAAGGGGTGAAGTTCAACAGCAACAAATTCTTTAAACCGACCCGCGATTTTAACGCCGATGACGTTATTTTCTCGGTAATGCGTCAGAAAGACCCTAACCATCCATACCACAACGTCTCTCAGGGCAACTACGAATACTTTAACGACGTCGGCCTGGATAAGCTGATCCAGGAGGTGAAGAAGATCGACGACAACCACGTGCAGTTTGTGCTGAGCGAACCGAACGCCGCCTTCCTCGCCGACTGGGGGATGGACTTCGCCTCGATCCTGTCGGCGGAATATGCCGACGCGATGCTGAAAAAAGGCACCCCGGAAAATGTCGATACCTGGCCGATCGGCACCGGACCGTACGTGCTCCAGCAGTATAAGGTTGACTCCCTTATCCGCTATATCGCCAATCCGAACTACTGGGATGGCGCGGTGCCGACCAAACACCTGATCTTCTCCATCACCCCGAACGTCGAAACCCGCCTCGCCAAGCTGCAAACCAACGAGTGCCAGATTATTCCTGCCCCATCGCCGGTGCAGTTTGAGGTGATCAAGAAGAACAAAGACCTGACCCTGCACAGCGTCGATGCGCTGAACGTCGGCTATCTGGCGTTTAACACCGAGAAAAAACCGTTTGATAACGTGCTGGTGCGCCAGGCCCTGAACTACGCCACCGACAAAAAGGCCATTATCAACGCGGTATTTATGGGCTCCGGCACGGTGGCAAAATCGCCGATCCCGCCGAATATGATGGGCTTTAATAAAGATGTGCAGGACTACAGCTACGATCCGGAAAAAGCGAAAGCGCTGCTGAAACAGGCGGGGCTGGAGCAGGGCGCGGAAGTGACCCTCTGGTCGATGCCGGTACAACGCCCTTACAACCCAAACTCGCGCCGCATTGCGGAGATGATCCAGAGCGACTGGGCGAAGGTGGGTGTTAAAGCGAAAATCGTCTCCTATGAGTGGGGCGAATACCTCTCCGGCATGCGTAAAGGCGAGCACGACAGCGCCCTGTTTGGCTGGATGTCGGATAACGGCGACCCGGATAACTTTGCCGACGTGCTGCTGGGGTGCGACAGCATCAAAACCGGCTCCAATGCTGCACGCTGGTGCGACAAGGGCTATGATGACCTGGTGCAGAAGGCGAAGCTCACCAGCGATCCCGCCGCGCGTGCGAAGCTCTACAACCAGGCGCAGGAGATCTTCTATCAGCAGGCACCGTGGATTGCGCTGGCCAACGGCAAAACCTTCTTTGCTACCCGCAGCAATATTAGCGGATACAGCGTGAGCCTGATGGGAAGTGATTTCTCGAAGGCGAAAGTAAACTGACAGAGCGCCCGGTGGCGGCTGCGCCTTACCCGGCCTGCTTATGGCACCCGTAGGCCCGGCAAGCGTAGCGCCGCCGGGCAAGCTGAGAAGGAGTGACAATGTCACATTTAGAGGATGTTACCGCCCGCGTTGACGCGACGATAGCCGAAAGCGTGATTGCACATATGAATGAACTGCTGATCGAGCTTAGCGAGGATAGCGAGTTAACCCGTGAAGATCGCTATACCCAGCAGCAGCGCCTGCGTAACGCCATCGCTCACCACGGTAAACAGTACAAAGAGGACCAGGAGGCCCGCCATGACAGCCTGACCAAAGGCGGGGTGATCCTCTGATTCAGAACTGGCGTCTGGCCACCAGCCAGGCGCCAACCACCAGCAGCACCGCGCCGCATACCGGGCCGATCAGGGCCTTGAGCGGCACCCCCTGACTGCGCACCACATCCATCACCAGACCCCCGATTAACTGGCTGGCAACCAGCACGGCGATGGTCGTCGCGGCCCCGACATACTGATAGCCGCTGATGCTGGCGAAGACAAAAAATGAGCCCAGCAGGCCGGGAATTAAGGTCCACCAGCGCACGGTGTGAACCAGCTCGCTGAACCCGGCGACGCCGTTTTTAATCAGCAAAATCGAGACAAACAAGACGATCCCCACCAGCGAGTTGAGCAGCATGGCGATAAGAATAGTGCTTGAGGTCTGGGTGATGCGTACCATCAGGGTATTCTGCACCACCAACCCAATGCCCGCCGCCACCAGAAATACCAGCGTCAGGGTCTGGTTCATCCGATGTTATCCGGTTCGCTGCGCTCATCGAGCTGAAGCTGCATAAAGGTCAGATCCAGCCAGCGGCCAAACTTAGTCCCCACCTGCGGCATCTGGCCAGTGGTGACAAAACCTAACGTCTCATGCAGATGAACAGAGGCATGATTCTGCGCTTCGATCCCGGCCACCATCACGTGCTTGCCGATGCGTCGGGCCTCAACAATCAGCTGTTCCATCAGCGCCCGCCCGATGCCTTTGCCCTGATGATCCGGATGCACATACACCGAATGCTCAACCGTATGACGGAACCCGTCAAAGGCGCGCCAGTCGCCGAAAGAGGCATATCCCGTGACCACGCCATCATGCTCGCTGACCAGCACCGGATAGCCCATCAGCTGGCGCGCCTCGAACCAGGCGATGCGGTTATCGGTGTCCACGGTGGTGTCGTTCCAGATGGCGGCGGTATGCAGTACGGCGTGGTTATAGATCTCGCCGATAGCGGCGCAATCCTCTTTAGTGGCGTGACGAATAAGCATCTGAAACCTCGGGGTGTGTTGTTCACTATAGTGGTACGCAGTGTCACAATATTACACAAACAGTCGCTGAAAACGCTACGGCATAACACATATCTTTTCGTTATGAGAAATGCCGGTTGTAATCCATTACTTTGTCTATAGTATGGCGTGATGAATATTCTGTCAGACAATATGAATCAACGGATCAGCGCGCGCATTCGGCTTGAACGCGAGTCGCGCGGATGGTCCCTGAGCGAGCTTGCCGAGCGGGCGGGCGTGTCGCGGGCGATGATCCATAAAATCGAACGCGGCGACAGCAGCCCGACCGCCACCTTGCTGGCCCGTCTCTCTGGCGCGTTTGGCATTAGCATGTCGACCCTTATCGCCCGCGCCGAGATGCAGGAGGGCAAGCTGCTGCGCTTTGAAAGCCAGCCTGTCTGGCGCGACCCACAAACCCACTATCTGCGTCGACACGTCTCGCCGCGTACCGATCTGCCTATCGACCTGGTGCAGGTTGAATTGCCCGGCAACAGCGATGTACCGATGCCCGCCTCCTCTTATGCCCTTGCGCGCCAGCTTATCTGGCTTCAGTCGGGGGAGCTGGTGTTTCAGGAGGGGGATACCCGCCATGAAATGCGGGCCGGAGATTGTCTGGAATTAGGCCCGCCGAACGACTGCCGGTTTATTAACGAAAGCGGCGAGCCGTGCGTCTACCTTGTCGTCAGGCTTAACCAGTCCGGCTCATAATGTTAAAGCGGGCAGGGGAAGATGAGGCTAGGCTCTAAGGACGTTTCTATAAAAAGGAGTGAGGTATGAGTCAATCTTCAACGCAAAATCGTCAATGGGTTCTGGCTTCTCGTCCCCATGGTGCCCCCACCGCTGATAACTTTCGTTTAGAAACCACCGACATCCCTCAGCCCGCCGACGGCCAGCTTCTGCTGCGCACGATGTGGCTCTCTCTTGACCCTTATATGCGTGGCCGCATGAGCGATGCGCCATCTTATTCGCCGCCGGTAGAGATCGGTGCCGTAATGGTGGGCGGCACCGTCAGCCGCGTTGAGGCCTCGAACCACCCTGACTATCAGCCGGGTGAATGGGTGCTCGGCTACAGCGGCTGGCAGGAGTATGAACTCTCCGACGGCAACGGGCTGGTGAAACTGGGTGAGAACCCGGAGCACCCTTCATGGTCGTTAGGTATTCTGGGCATGCCAGGTTTTACCGCCTACATGGGACTGCTGGATATCGGCCAACCGAAAGCGGGTGAGACCCTGGTAGTGGCCGCGGCGACCGGCCCGGTAGGTTCCACCGTTGGGCAGATTGGCAAGCTGAAAGGTTGCCGGGTGGTAGGCGTTGCCGGTGGGGCGGAGAAGTGCCGTCACGCCACCGAGGTGCTGGGCTTCGACCAGTGCCTGGATCATCACGCTGACGACTTTGCCGAACAGCTTAAACAGGCGTGTCCGCAGGGGATTGATATTTACTACGAAAATGTCGGCGGTAAAGTGTTTGACGCGGTGCTGCCGCTGCTAAATACCGCCGCGCGCGTGCCGGTGTGCGGTCTGGTGAGCGGATATAACGCCACCGACCTGCCGCCAGGGCCGGATCGTCTCGGGTTGCTGATGGGCACCATCCTGAAAAAACGCATCCGCATGCAGGGGTTCATCATCAACCAGGATTACGGCCACCGCATCGAAGAGTTTCAGCAGCAGATGGGGCAGTGGGTCAAAGAGGGCAACATCCACTATCGCGAACAGGTGACGGATGGCCTGGAAAATGCGCCCGATGCGCTGATTGGCCTGCTGGAGGGAAAAAACTTCGGTAAAGTCGTGATACGTGTCGCGAACAATAACGAATAGTACCAGGTATGGCGGATTATTCCGCCATACTAAACTGTGCAAATTCCAAAATAACGTCTTTAATTATACAGGCATAGAATAAACGAAACGCGGTATACAAATCGGGGTCTATTATTTTTTCAATCACACAAAGTTATGATTGAAGGTTATCTTTTGACGTAAATCAGGCATGCGATACAGGATATATCAAATACTCAGCGGTCCTTATTTAACCGTCTGTGAAATATAGTTAAGTGTGGGTAACAGGAATAGAACATGCTGGATTTGGATAATTTAGAAAAAGCTCAACGAATGAGTCTGACGATGCAGGTTGAGGTGAGTCTGAAAAGCGCGCTGATTGCCGGCGCGTTAAAGCCAGGCGCACGGCTCGTCACCAAAGATATTGCGGATAAACTCGGTACCAGTATTACTCCTGTTCGTGAAGCGCTGCTGCGGTTGGTCTCCGCGGGCGCGCTGCACGCGACCCCGGCGCAGGCTTTTCTGGTGCCGGAAGTCAGTTTAGAGCGTTATAGCGAAGTCAATGCCATCCGTAAGGAGCTGGAATGCATGGCTGTCGCGGCGGCATGCAATCAAATGTCCGACGAGAAGTTAGAGACGCTGCGCGATCTTTCAGAAAAATTTCACGAGGCGATGAGCAATGGTGAGGTGGAGCGGGCGCTTCACACCAACCGTGCTTTTCGTTTTACGCTCTATCATTATGCCGATATGCCCACGCTGATGTCGCTTATCGAACAGCTTTGGGTGCGCATAGGGCCTTGCTTCAACTGTCTGTACAATCCAGACATTGTGCTGCCGAGCCGCTCCTATCGTTATGATGAACTGCTTGATGCCCTTGCGAAGGGCGATCAGGAGGCCAGCCGTGCGGCGATTGATAAAGTGATCGACGAAGCGAATGAGATATTAATCAGGCAGTTTGTGAACTAACCGCGCCATAAATAAACGAAGCGGTAATTTCACTAAATATGACCTGTTCTTTTTTCCGGCAGACGTGCTGCTGCCGGAAAGTTTATTTATTAGCCTACTGATAAGACCAGCTTAACTATGAAATAACCCTGACCTCTGCCGATAACCTTAAAAGGCACATTCGCCTTTTAAGGAGCCAGGAATGAGTGTCAGTCAACGATTACGTAATATAAAAATGAGCAGAAAGCTCGCGGCGGGTTTTGGTCTGGTACTGCTGCTGGTTGCAGTATCGACCCTGCTCAGCGTGATGCGCTTTAAAGAAATTCGCGACGTTTACCAGCAAACCAACCTGATCTACAACATTAATATCGAAGTCTTCCAGGCCAAGATCAACCGCCTTAAATTCCTCTATACCGGTGATGAAAAATCTGGCCAGCTGATGGCGAATTATGTCAAACACGCCGTGGAACTGACCGAAGAGGCCCGTGAGCTGGAGTGGACGGCGAAAGAGAAGGCCATCGTTGACGCCATTGCCGGGCACCTGGCCCGTTTTGGCAGCAGCGTGACCGAAATGCAGAGCGCGATGATAGCCTGGAACGCCAACAAAAACGACCCGGCGGCCACCGCGGCGCTGAAAGCTGCGGAAGACAAAGTCAAAACCGCTGGCGACGACAGCAGCGCTTCAATCCGCGAGATCATTGCCCTGGTCAAGACCCATAACGATTCGCTGGCCTACAGCTCCAGTACCATCACCGCTATTATTGGCGTGGCGGCGATCCTCTTCGGCATTCTGGTCTCCTGGTGGGTGACCCGCCAGATCACCCGTCCGGTAAAACAGAACCTGCAATTGGCTGAGCGTATCGCCAGCGGCGATCTCAGCTCCGATATCCGCCCGCAGGGAGAAGACGAACTGGGCAAACTGACCGGAGCGATGGGCCGGATGAACGATAAACTGCGCTTGATGATTGGCGAGGTGCGCAGCAGCGTGGCGCAGGTGTCGCTGGCCGCCAGCGAAATTGCCGAAGGAAATACCGATCTCTCCTCGCGCACCGAGCAGCAGGCTGCGGCAGTCGTGCAGACCGCCGCCAGCATGGAGGAGCTCACCGCCACGGTGAAGAACAACGCCGATAACGCCCGTCATGCCAGCCAGCTGGCGGCAGAGGCCTCGCAGACTGCGACCCAGGGCGGACGGGTGATGCGCGACGTGGTCAGCACCATGAGCGATATCAACACCAGCTCGCAAAAAATCGCCGATATCACCGCGGTGATCAACAGCATCGCCTTCCAGACCAATATTCTGGCCCTCAACGCAGCCGTGGAAGCGGCGCGGGCGGGAGAACAGGGGCGGGGCTTTGCAGTGGTGGCCAGCGAAGTACGCAGCCTCTCCCAGCGCAGCTCTCAGGCGGCGAAGGATATCGAGCAGCTGATCAGCGAGTCGGTCTCCCGCATCTCTACCGGCAGCGAGCTGGTGGCGAAAGCCGGGCAGACCATGGAGCAGGTGGTGGATTCCGTCACCCGCGTAAATGACATCATGGGCGAGATCTCTTCGGCTTCGGAAGAGCAGAGCCGTGGTATTGAGCAGATCTCCCGGGCGGTGATGGAGCTGGACACCACTACCCAGCAGAACGCCTCGCTGGTAGGCGCCTCGTCGACGGCGGCAGGAGCGCTGGAAGATCAGGCCCGTCTGCTGGAGTCGCTGGTGGCGGCGTTCCGTCTGGAACAGCGCGCACAGATGGCGTAAAACAAAACCGGCAGCCTGGGCTGCCGGTTTTTTATCACTCGAAGCGATACGAGACGGAAAGGCCCACCCCGTAGTTACGCCCCGGTGCCGGTTCGTAGTAACGCCCGTTTGATTCGTTCACAATCACCGAGCCGACATACTCTTTGTCGAACAGGTTATCCACGCGACCAAAGATGTCCATGCCCCAGTTGCCCATGTTCAGCTTATAGCCGGTGTTCAGACCCACAACGGTATAAGAGGGCGCTTTGGCGGTGTTTTCGTCATCGGCTTCGATGTCGCTCATATAGCGTACATCCGATCCCGCATACCACCCCTCGACCGGCTGCCAGCCAAAGGAGGCATAGCCCATATTGCGGGCAATGCCCGGCATCCGGTTGCCGTTACAGTCGCCATCGCCACAGACGTTGGTGCGGTAGGTGGCATCCAGATAGGTCCACGCCATTTTCAGCTTCCAGTTCTCAGCAAACTGCTGATCCAGAGAGAGCTCCACCCCCTGACGGCGGGTTTTACCGGCGTTCTTGTAGCTGGTGCGGCCGCCCGCGCTGGCGTCAACGACGATCTCATCGTCGGTATCGGTGCGGAAGAGCGCCGCGGTGAACAGACCATTGCCGATCCGCGTTTTGCTCCCCACTTCATAGGTATTGTTGGTCGACGGCTTGAGGCCAAAGTTCAGGCCGCTCTGGTTATCGGAACGGTAGGAGAGCTCGTTGATGGTCGGGGTCTCAAACCCGCGGCCTGCGGCGGCATAGAGGTTCCAGGCGTCGGTCACGCGGTACTTCAGCGCCCCGGCCGGAAGCCATTTGTGGTAGCTGGCCTCGCCGCTGTCGTCGCCATTAGCGCCCTGCACATAGTGGTCGTTCGAGTCGAACCAGACGGAGCTGTAGCGCACGCCCGCATCGAGAGAGAGCTTTTGCGTCAGCTGCCAGTTAGTTTGCAGATAAGGGTCAACGTTCCACATCAGGTTACGTTCATCGCGACGCTTCGCCCCTTTGACGCCGTAGTCCGGCACCCCGTTGTTCATCACGAAGTTTTCATACCCGCGACGATCTTCGCTCAGGTTTTCGTAGTTCAGGCCGGTGGTAAAGGTCATTGGCACCAGCAGCTCCCCGCGGTGGGTCCAGCGGGTATCGATGCCCTGGTAGTGACGCTGCATGTCGATCACGCCGCCAGCGTGAGTAGGGCGCAGCTGTGGCTGGTAGGGAATCGACTGGTACTGGGTCATCTCACGTTCACCGGCGTAGGCCATCACGCTGAGGTCGTCCTGCGCGCTGAGCTGGCGCTCATAGCGCAGGCCGGCCTGGGTCTGCTTGATGGTTTTGCGGGTGTTGTACTGATCGCCGCGCGGCGACTGGCGCGGGTTGTCCCGCCACTCCTGATAGTCCAGCCCGCCGGGATCGTTGGCTTTCATATCCACGCTGTTGAAAATCAGGCTCAGCTTGCTGGCGTCGTCGATGCGCACGCCCAGCTTGGCGTTGGCGAGATTTTTACGCGCCCCGCTGTGGTCGCGATAGCCATGGGTGGTGAAGCGAGTGGTGGAGACGGTGTAATCCACATCCCCCGGCTGGGTGCCGTCGCCCATCGCGCCGGTGGCCTTCAGCCCGTAGCGCCAGCTGCCGTAGCTGCCGTAATAGCTGCTGGCCTCGACGGTGTTCGGCTCACGCCCGGTTTCGGTGGTCATGTTAACCACCCCGCCGGAGGCGTTGCCATAGAGGGCGGAAAACGGCCCGCGCAACACTTCTACGCTCTCAATGCTGTTGAGATCGATATTCGAGGTTTGCCCCTGACCATCCGGCATCGTCGCCGGGATACCGTCCACATAGAGGCGAATGCCGCGCACCCCGAAGGTGGAGCGGGCGCCAAAACCACGGGTTGAAAGCTGCAGATCCTGGGCGTAGTTCTGTCGGTTCTGGATCTGTAATCCCGGCACGCTGCCGAGGGATTCAGAGAGGTTAATCCGCGGGGTCGCATGACGTATATCCTCGCCGTTAACCACGCTGACCGCGGCGGGGGTATCTAACTCAGAGAGCGATTGTGGGGACGCGCTGACGATCATGGTCTGTTCGTCGGCCGCCATCGCCGCGACAGGGGTTAAAACAGCAGGAACCAACAGCAGGGGGAGCGTTGCCCTGCGGGCAGAAAAGATTTTCATGAATTAAAAAACCGCTTAAAAGAGAGACGAACCAAATGGAACATGTGCGGGTATGGTAAATCTTTTGTAAATATTTTGAAAACCAAAACAGCACATAGCGTTAACCCAAGTGTAGGTTAAATCAGCGAATAAGCTTGATGCGATCAAGAATTACTCCACATTGAGATAAATAATGATTACTATTCTCATCCATAATCAGGCGAAGCGATGACTTTGCCAGCCGGAAGCGATGTCAGCGGTACCATTTACTCGAAGGGAGTTGTTATGAATTTACGTCACCTGTGCTCGCCGCGTCTGCGTAGCTCACTGCTGTTGGGGTCTTTGCTGGTAGCCGGTTCTTTTAATGTTCATGCCGCAGAAGAGATGCTGCGTAAAGCGGTGGGTAAAGGCGCATATGAAATGGCCGTCAGCCAGCAGGAAAATGCTCTATGGGTTGCCACCACCCAGAGCCGCAAAATGGATAAAGGTGGGGTGGTCTACCGCCTCGATCCGCTGACGCTGGAAGTGACGCAGGCCATTCATAGCGACCTGAAGCCGTTTGGCGCCACCATCAATAACGCCACCCAGACCCTGTGGTTTGGCAATACCACCAACAGCGCGGTAACGGCTATTGATGCCAAAACCGGTGACGTGAAGGGCCGTCTGGTGCTTGACGATCGTAAGCGCAGCGAGACTGTGAAACCGCTGCAACCGCGTGAGCTGGTGGCGGATGACACCACGAACACTGTCTATATCACCGGTATCGGCAAAGAGAGCGTGATTTGGGTGGTGGACGGCGAAACGCTGAAGCTGAAAGAGACCATTACCGGCACCGGCAAATTCAGCACCGGCCTGGCGCTGGATGCCCAGGCGAAACGTCTCTACACCACCAACGGCGACGGCGAGCTGGTGACCATCGACACCGCCAGCCATAAAATCATCGAGCGTAAGAAGCTGCAGGACGACGGGAAAGAGCACTTCTACCTGAACCTGAGCCTGGACGTTAAAGGCCAGCGCGCATTCATCACCGATTCTAAGCAGCCGGAAGTGCTGGTTGTCTCCCTGAAAGATGGCAGCATCATCAGCAAGGTGGCAGCCCCGGAATCTCTGGCGGTGCTGTTTAACCCGGCCCGGGACGAAGCCTACGTCACCCACCGTGAAGCGGGCAAGGTGAGCGTGATTGACGCCAAAACCTACAAAGTGACCAAAACGCACGACACGCCGACCTTCCCGAACAGCCTGGCGCTCTCCGCCGACGGCAAAACCCTGTACGTGACGGTGAAGCAGAAGTCGACCCGCCAGCAGGAAGCGACCCAGCCGGATGATGTGATCCGTATCGCGCTGTAAGGTTGGTTATGCCGCCCGATGGATGTTAAACCCCAGGCCCGCGCAAGCGCAGCGCCGCCGGTCAACGAGGACGAGTGCGGTCTTTATGCCGGGTGGCGGCTGCGCCTTACCCGGCCTACCAACAGCCAAACCGTAGGCCCGCGCAAGCGCAGCGCCGCCGGGCAACGAGGACGGGTACGGTCTTTATGCCGGGTGGCGGCTGCGCCTTACCCGGCCTACCAACGGCCAAACCGTAGGCCCGCGCAAGCGCAGCGCCGCCGGGCAACGAGGACGGGTGCGGTCTTTATGCCGGGTGGCGGCTGCGCCTTACCCGGCCTACGAATGTATGCGGGTTTTGTAGGCCCGCGCAAGCGCAGCGCCGCCGGGCAACGAGGACGCGTACGGTCTTTATGCCGGGTGGCGGCTGCGCCTTACCCGGCCTACGGAGCAGGACGCTGGCACAGGCCGCTTGCCAGGTGCGTAAACACCTTAATAATGTCCGGCAGCGCCTTCTGCGGGTCCTGGCTGGCGGCGATCCACAGCGCGGCATTCATGGCGGCGCTGTTTAACATATAGGCTGCACTGCCCGCATCCACAGGCTTAATCTCACCGCGTTCGAGCATCTTCAGGATGCTCTGGCGCGTGGATTCAAGGCAGCTCAATTGACCGGGCCACTGGGCGGGATCGCCGAGAAAAGCAGGGCCATCAAGCAGCACGATGCGTCGCACCTCCGGATCAAGCGCCATTTTGATATAGGCGATCCCCTCCGCCAGCAGTCTTTCCCAGTCATCACTTACATTTGCAGCCTCAGCCTTCGCACGCTGCGCCATATCTCGATCTATCTGGTCGACAACGGCGGCGAGCAGCCCCTTTTTATCACCAAAATTGTGGTACAGCGCCCCGCGGGTAAGGCCAACGCTTGCCGTTAATTCATCCATGGATGCGGCGGCAAAGCCGTTTTCCGCAAAGGCTTTCCGTGCAGCCATCAGCAGTTTTGCACGGTTCTCTTCCATCGTTTCGCTGCGGCGTCTGGCAACCATAAGCTCTCCAATTTCATTTGACATACGCGGCGTATGTGATATTAATTTGACATACGCCGCGTATATTAAATCATCTTTACGCGCTGCGCGTTGCCTTTTCCAACGTTAATACAATACAGGATACCTTATGATCCAGCGCGAACCGGTTTTCCCCGCCAACCGTCATGCTCTTTATGAAGCACACGGTTATTCTGCCGCCATCCGTTCCGGCGATTTGCTGTTTGTTTCGGGTCAGGTGGGAAGCCGCGCCGATGGCACCCCCGAGCCCGATTTCGCCGCTCAGGTGCAGCTTGCGTTTGATAATCTGAAAGCGACCCTTGCCGCGGCGGGGTGTACCTTTGACGATCTGATTGATGTGACAACCTTCCACACCGATCCTGAGAATCAGTTCCCAACGATCATGCAGGTCAAACAGGCGATTTTCCCGCAGGCTCCTTATCCGAACTGGACCGCCGTTGGTGTCACCTGGCTTGCCGGATTTGATTTCGAAATTAAGGTCATCGCGCGCATTCCTGCTCCGGTTGCTTAGGCTCCCGGGCAAAAAAAAGGGAAGGCATCTGCCTTCCCTTTTTTATTGAAGCGATTAACGCGCGGTCTCTTCCACCAGCGGAGCGTCATGCTTCTCTTCATCCGGGTGCTTTGGCGCGGTGCTGTGGACCGCATGCACGCGCTTGCGCACACCAAACCAGCCCGCGACCAGCAGAACCGCCAGCAGCGGGATGGTGGCGATGGTGTAGGTGCCGTTCGGGTAGTCGAACGCCATCAGCACCAGCACGCTGAACAGGAACAGCAGTGTCAGCCAGGAGGTGACCGGCGCGCCCGGCATTCTGAAGCTTACCGGGGCGGCGGTGCCTTCTTTGATCGCCTTGCGCAGACGCATCTGGCACACCACGATGAAGGCCCAGGAGGCGATAATGCCCAGCGCCGCAACGTTTAAGACGATCTCAAAGACCTGGGACGGCACCAGATAGTTCAGGAATACGCCGAAGACGTAGACCACCAGCGTCGCCAGAATGCCCGCATAGGGCACCTGCTGTTTGCTCATTTTCGACATAAACTGCGGCGCAGAGCCGCCCATCGACATGGAGCGCAGAATACGCCCGGTGGAGTAAAGGCCGGAGTTCAGGCTGGAGAGCGCCGCGGTCAGCACCACGATATTCATGATGCTGCCCACGTACGGCACGCCGAGCTTCGAGAAGAAGGTCACGAACGGGCTCTGGCCCGCCTGATAGGCGTTCCATGGCAGGAGCAGAACCAGCAGCACCACGGAGCCGACATAGAAGAGGCCGATACGCCAGATCACGCTGTTGATCGCTTTGGGTACCGTTTTCTCCGGCTCTTTACATTCGCCCGCCGCGGTGCCCACCAGTTCAATGGAGGCAAAGGCGAACACCACGCCCTGGACCAGCACCAGGGCAGGCAGCAGGCCGTGCGGGAAGAAGCCGCCGTTATCGGTGATCAGGTGGAAGCCGGTCATGTTGCCATCCAGCGTTTTACCGCTGCCGAGGAACACGGTGCCCACTACCAGGAAGATGACGATCGCCAGTACTTTTACCAGCGCAAACCAGAACTCCATCTCAGCGAACCACTTCACGCCGATCATGTTCATGGTGCCGACAATCGCCAGCGCGCCAAGGGCAAACACCCACTGCGGCACATCGCCAAACGCGCCCCAGTAGTGCATATAGAGGGCCACGGCGGTGATATCCACGATCCCGGTCATCGCCCAGTTTACAAAGTACATCCAGCCCGCCACGTAAGCGGCTTTCTCACCGAGAAACTCGCGAGCGTAAGAGACAAAGCTGCCGCTGGACGGACGGTGTAACACCAGCTCGCCAAGCGCACGCAGAATAAAGAAGGAGAAGATACCGCACACCAGATAGACCAGTGCCAGAGCCGGGCCAGCCATCTGCAGACGTGCGCCTGCACCTAAAAACAGCCCGGTACCGATAGCGCCGCCGATGGCAATCATCTGCACCTGACGGTTGCCCATCGCCTTGTGATAGCCCTCTTCGTGGGCGTTCAACCAGCGACGTTTCGCAGCGTGATGATCGGCTGCGCTTTTATTGCTTGTTTTCATTGAGTTACCTGTTTGCCTGTCTGAATCAAGAACATCGTGTCCATAACCGGCGCTCGGCAATACAAACGATTGCTCTCGCGCGGAAATATTCTGCCTTTCCAGTCATTCTGCGTATGGATAAGGCAAAACATGGCGAAGCATCCTACCTGCAATTAATAAACGACGCAAAAAATAACGGCGTGAAAGTGATGCAGATGGAATGATTATTTGCGTCCAACTGGATGCGGATTTCCTGTTCCTGAAGGATGAACGCCCAGGCATACAGACCACATGTGTGGCAGGCGCATAATGAGGCCGCGATGACCCATATCGCCATCGTCGAAGCGGTGAACGGCAGCCCGGTGGACTGGCTGGAGAAAGTCACCGACGAGCACTATCCGCAGATGTAGAAAATCTGTTTTTGATAAAGGCGATCAGCGAAACGCCATTGGGATGCACGATGGCGTGCAGCGCCCGGGTATAGTCCAGCACCAGCCCGGGCGTCCAGGCCATATTGGTGGCGCGTTTGCGCAGCTGCGCGGCGATCCACAGCTCTGGAATGAGCAGCAGCCGCAAAAAACCGCCCCGGGTACAGCGCTCTTTCAACACGCCATCCAGAGCCGCTTCAAGGGCATACGCCACGCTGCTGGAGCAGTTGCGCCAGGTGAGGTTATAGGTTTCGGTCTGGCGGTACTGCGCCCAGAAACTGTTAAGCGACGCCGCATTAAAAATGGAGAAGTGGATTTTGCGGTTAGACTCGCACCAGATCCCCGCCTCATAGCGATAGTCAGGTTGGTATTTCCCCGCCACGGTATTCGCTTCAACCGCTTTGAGCAGATTAAAAAACTCGGAGGGGGAACGGTCGATCTCCGCTGCCGGATAGAGGCTGATGTAGAGGTGGGGAGGGCACTCCAGCGCCGCATGGCCGGTGGATATCACCCCGTTGGCATCCACGGCGGCGATATAGCGGTTAATGACCGGGCGCGGCAGGGGCTGCTGTTTTGCCGATCCTTCCGGGGTCCAGACATGGACAATCAGCTGATTGCCCGGCGTGTTTGTCACGGTGGGGGGCAGCGCCTCGCGCGGGGCGGGGATCAACGTCTGCGGGGCGAGAATATCAAACACCGAGCGGCCATGACGGACCTGCCGCATCCGCAGGGAGAGGAGCACCGACTGCACCCCGCCGGTGAGCATGACCATGCCGATAAACTGCGAGACGGTGCCATCATGCTGCGTTGGAAAGGGCAGGAACAGAAAAATGGCGAACAGGATCTGTGCCACCCCGGCGAGCAGCGCTCGCCGCCAGTGGGTAAAGCGCACCACCACGGCAGAGGCGATGGTGAACAGGCCGGTAATGAAGTACGCCAGCCCAAAGACGATGGCCAGCGCCAGCGTGCCGTCGTGGCGTCCGGATAGAATCAACATGGCGATGAGCAGGAACAGGCCGCCCTTGAAGTAAAAGATGCCGCGCTGGGTTCCTTTCGCCGACGACCCCAATGTCAGGGATACCAGACTGTCGAGCAGCAGAAACAGACCAAAGATATGCAGCGGAAAGTGCAGCCCGCCCTGCAAGCCATCGATAAAAATGGCCAGCCCAAGCCCGCCCCAGAGCACGCCTGCCAGCATAAAGTAAGGTGCCGCTTTACGGACAAATGTCGCACCGGCGAGCAAAAAGGCGATCTGCAGCATCGTTAAACCTCCTCCTGCGGCGTGGTCTGGAACAGGCTTCCTCTCTCGCCGGACCAGAAGGCGACAATTACCGGGCGATCCTTATCCGCCATCAGCAGCATATTGCGCTCTGTTATCGATAGCGGTGGGCGGTCCGCCAGCGCCAGGCTGAAACGAAAGGGCTCGGTTACGGGCTGACCCTGCGCCACCGCCTGCCAGCGGGCAACCATCTGTTGCTTCTGCTTTGCATCGGGAACCCGGGCGAGCAGGGCTTCCCGGCTGGTGAGAGGGGCTAATACGGCACTGAGGCGCGGGTCGGCATGAGACTCCCAGACCAGACGACCGCTTTCAGGATCCAAAGAGTACGCCACGCCCTGAAAACGGCCATCCCCTGGACGGTGTGTTTTCTGGGCGCGGATAAAGACCAGCAGCAGGGCGGCCGCGGAAAGGTAGCACTGTGCCAGCAATATCGACTCTTCCGGCATCAGGCGGGCAAAATAGAAGGGACCGGTCTCCCGCCATGAGGCGTAGATAACCACCGCGCTAAAGAGAATGAAGGCCAGCGACGCCAGACGATTACCGCACACCACGGTGGTAGCGGTCAGCAGGATCAACGGCAGGCAGGCGAGGGAGTAAATCAGGGCGATATTGTCGCCGCGATCGGGCACGTCGCTAAAGATGAACAGGGTCGCCAGCAGTATTGCGAACACTAAACAGACCCCGAACAGCGACTCGCGCCGCGCCGCTTTATCCCCCGGGGCCAGCAGGCCCATCAGCGGCGGGGTGACAAACAGCGTGCC
The DNA here is from genome assembly GCF_965195605.1 of Leclercia sp. M-A074-M. Taxonomy (NCBI): domain Bacteria; kingdom Pseudomonadati; phylum Pseudomonadota; class Gammaproteobacteria; order Enterobacterales; family Enterobacteriaceae; genus Leclercia; species Leclercia sp. M-A074-M. The sequence continues at coordinate 70,209 of NZ_CBDAHM010000004.1, forward strand.
GGTGACGTTGGCGCCCCAGGCGAGCCAGAACCAGCTCATCTGAAGGGTGCCGGCAAGAGAAGAGAGCCAGATCGCCCCTGCGAGCGCGTTCAGGGTACTGAAGACGACCGTGGCAATCGTCCAGGTGACGATCTTATGCAGCCGATCGTAATGCCGTGAAAAGTAATGCACCGACCAGGCAATCCCCAGATGGCTGGTCAGTGAAAACGCCCCCAGCGCCAGGGAGACGTGAAAAGTATGGTGAAAGGTGAGCCCCAGCACCAGACGGGCAATAAACAGAACCAGCCACAGCGCGAGCCATTGCTTTTTTGGACTCAGCAGAAAGGCGGTGACGGCAACACCTGAAGGTAGCCAGATAAAAGCCGTCCGGATGTCGGGGCCGTCGAGACAGAGCGACAGCCATCCCAGGAGATAGTAGAGGGCACCCCAGGCGAGTAAGGAATACGCTGACGTCAGTTTCGCTGCTTTCATCCAGGCTCCCGGCGGCGGTTATCGCTTTAAAAAGATATGACCTTTTCGCCGGGTTAGCCATTTTTGCGGTGATCGGTAAGGCGTATTAGTCAAACCCCCGATCTCATGTCATGCACCCGATATTCACGCGTGTTGTTCAAATATCTGAGTGCTGTTCTGCCTTTTTGGGGGATGGGTGTCGGAGAGACAGCAATACGGCAGCTAATGTCAGTAACGGAATACCATGAAAAAGGACAATAACCAGCGCGGGGGTAAACCAGATATAGAATGGCGCGACAATTAACATACCCACGCCAAATCCGGTCATCTGCAGCAGCGTCATCAGGCTAAAAACAGGCAATCGTAATGATTCAGGCTCGCGTTGAATACGCGAGATCAGACTGACGTCCGCCAGACCATCTCCCACTCCGGCCACTGCGATAAACAGCAGTGCCAGCGGAAGGGCTGTCTGTTGAAAGGTAAAGATAAAGCCAAGGGACATAAACGCCACGCCATAAAAAAACAGCCGATCTGTACGCATCTCGCAGCGCACTAACAGGTAGTTTGCCAGACGCGCCCCGGCGAATTTTCCACTGGCCCAGACAGCCAGCAAAAGCCCCATTGTTTTCCCGGCTGATGCGGGTGTAAAAAGCGCAGAAATGATGGGAAAGCCTACGTTATGGGCAGCACTGCCCAGGGTATCGGCCATGGTTACCAGCAACATGCCTGCTAACAGCGGAGCCGTCCGCAGCCCTGTGACCAGATTACGCCACTCTTTACGCTGCTGTGTTGACTCATCAGCAACAGGCTGCACCAAAAAGCGTAACGGCAGTACGCACAAACCCGCCACCAGATAAGTCACAATATTCGCAGCAAACACAATCTCGTAGCCGCTGGTCGCCAGAAGAATACCGGATACAAGGCTTCCCGTCACCGCCCCCGTCGCAGAGGCAGAGGTTAACCAGGCGTTTGTGGATACACGTCGGGACTCATCAATCCACAAGGGCAGCTGACTGTTAAGCCCGATAGCGAACATCGAATTTCCCAGTCCAATACCCAGTGCAATCAAAGGCAAGATATAAAGCTGAGTCGCCGCAGGCAAAATTAACAGCGAGGCTAACAGCGCAGCGCGTATTACATCAAAAGCCACTAAAGGCAGACGGCCATGAAAGCGGCGAAAAAAAGGCACACCGACAGCACTTGCAATGATGCCTCCTGTCACCCGGCAGGCCAGAAAGATACTCACATGCGTTACGCTCTGGCTCAGCAAATAGACATAGGTGGACAGCACCACCATATTCAGGAAAGCACCAAAATCAGAGATAAACCTGGCCGTAATGATTAAGCCGCTATTTCTGGCGGAACGGGTATTCACTCTTTCGTCTGGCAGTCTATCACTCATTCAGGTTGCCCTTGTGGAAAACAGCGACAGGTATCTGTCTGATTATGCATGGTTTAACATATTCTTAACCCAGATGCGCTTTCCATCAAGTCATCTTCAGTTGGCGTGCAACCACCGTCTGTTTTTTATCGTCTTACCCCATCACTTTTAGCCGCCAAACACCGCAATCGCCTGTTGCAGGCGGGTGGTGCGCTGGGTGAGGTGGTTGGCCGCCTGGGTGACATGCTCGACCATCCCGGTATTGTTATGGGTCATTACCCCGATACGGGAGATGGACTCATTAATCAGGCTCAGGGCCTGGGTCTGCTCCTGGGTAGCATGTCCTATCTCCTTAATAAGCGATGACATATTCAGTACGTTGCCAATCATGGTGGTCAGCTGCGCTTCGGTCTGCGCTACCATATCCACCCCGGCATTGACGCTGGCGACGTTTTTCTCGATAAGCGCGGCGATCTCCTTTGCCGCTGACGCCGAGTGCTGGGCCAGATTGCGTACCTCGGCAGCCACCACCGCAAAACCGCGTCCGGCTTCTCCGGCGCGGGCCGCTTCCACCGCAGCATTGAGCGCCAGAATATTGGTCTGGAAGGCGATCCGGTCGATCACTGCGATGATATCGACGATCTGGCGGTTATCCTTTGATACCGACTGCATCACGCCGATGGTTTGCTTCATCACGGCTTCGCCACGGTACGCGCTGGCGCTGGTCTGGTCCGCCATCTGGATAGCCTGTTCTGCCGTATCTGCGGTCTGCTGAACCGCGCTGGCTATCTCTTCCACCGCCGCGGCCGTCTGCTGGAGATCGTCCGCCGTCTCTTCGGATCGCGCCTGCAGGGCATCGCCTTCCTTCGCCACCTGCTGGCTGATAGCGCGGATGCCGCTGATTTGCGTTCCCACATCATCCACCAGCGAATTGAGGTTTAAGCCGGACTGGTTAACCAGCCGCATCATTAAGCCTATTTCGTCGACACGTTCAAAATGGGTAGAGTCCGTTTTGCGCCCGGAAACCACGCACTGCATCTTTTTGACGATGGTTTTTAACGGGCGACAAATCTGGGCATTAAGAAACAACCCCAGCAAAATAAAGAGGAGCCCCAGCGCCGCAATTTGAATTAAGCCGCCGGGGAGAGATAAAGAAACAGCAAAGGCGAGCAGGGCGGTTATCCCAAGGGAGTAATTAATCCGTTTTGCTGTGCTGAGACGTTTGAAAAGCGAGAGAAAGGAAAATAGTCCCCGGCGAACCAGCACCCCTTTATAAAAGCGGTGGCCTTTTACCTGATTATTACGCACCCGCTTATAGAGCGCTTCACTGGCATCAATCTCATGGCGCGCGGGAATATTGCGCACCGAGATATAGCCGGTAAGCATGTCATTCTGATAAACCGGCGTCACGTTGGCGCGCACCCAGTAGTGATCCCCGTTGTGACGGCGGTTCTTCACCAGTCCCGTCCAGCTTTCACCCGCTTGCAGGGTAAACCACATATCGGCAAACGCCTCCGCGGGCATATCCGGATGGCGGATCACATTATGAGGTTCACCAATAAGATGTTCTTCTTTATAACCGCTGGCATCAATAAAGGCCGAGTTCGCGTAAGTAATATGGCTCTGGATATCGGTGGTCGACATTAAGGTCGAGCCTTCGTTAAGCAAATACTCGTTTTGTGTAACGTAATTGTTACGCCTCATAAATTACTCCAGGCTGATGTCTGCGTAAATAAAAGCCACCCGAAAAAGATTCAGGTAAGGTTGTATATTATTTTAAATAGTCCGGACGGCGTATTCTCCACAAATTCCCGATAATTAGAAAGTATCGCCATTAACTATTTTTTATTGGTTATGGGTGGCGCGCGTAATAAAAATGTCATCAACAAGGAGAAAAGGTTGGGGGTGGCGGGGAATAAATTGACTTAAGCTAAATATAAAGAAAGTAATGGATACCTGACCGAAACCGGACTCTTCGAAATAGCGTTTCATTAACAATGATAAAACATTATCATGGTTGACCACGGTTATCCGCTTAACAGGTGAGACGATGAAAATTAATATTATTGGCACCAGCGGCAGCGGCAAGAGCACGCTCGCCCGCCGGATCGCCACTGAACTGGCGCTGCCCTGTATCGAAATGGATACCCTCTACTGGCTCCCGGAGTGGCAGGGCACCCCGGACGATGTTCTCTTTGCGAAACTGGAAGCCGCCCTCAGCGCGACACCTGGCTGGGTGCTGGACGGCAACTATAACCGCACCCGGCCCATAAAATGGCGCGACGTGGATCTGGTGGTATGGGTGGATTACGGCCTGGCCCGCACCCTGCGTCAGGCGGTGACGCGGGCGGTAAAACGCGCCTGGACGCAGCAGGAGCTGTGGCCCGGCACCGGCAACCGGGAGAGCTTTCGCCGCTCCTTTTTCAGCCGCGAGTCGATCCTGCTCTGGACGCTTAAAACCTGGCGCAGCAACCGGGCGCGCTACGAGGCGGATATGCGCAACCCCTCTTATGCCCATATCCGCTTCGTCCGTATTACCACCCGACAACAGGCCGAAGCGCTGCTCGCGGAGCTACGTGCAGCGCGCTAACCCGCCGCGGTATTTCTGAAATATGGCAAACCAAATGTAAATTAATTGTTTCTCAGCGGTGAAATCGCCCCTTAATAATGGCGACATGTTTAGTCAAACGAGATTGCAACATGTCCTGGCGAATCAGCATTCTGGATAAAAGTCCTGTCGCAGAACACGAAACGGCCGCCGATGCGCTGGCCCGCACCCTGAGCCTGGCGCAGCAGGCGGAGACGCTGGGTTATCACCGCTTCTGGATTGCCGAACACCACAACACCCCGCAACTGGCGAGTCCGTCCCCGGAGCTGCTGATTGCCTGGATCCTCGGGCAGACCCGGCGCATTCGCGTCGGCTCCGGCGGGGTCATGCTGCAACACTACAGCCCCTACAAAGTGGCGGAAAACTTCAACCTGCTGGCGGCGATTGCCCCGGGGCGTGTGGATCTGGGCGTCGGCAAGGCGCCCGGCGGGCTGCCGCTCTCGACAAAGGCGCTCCAGCTCGGCCTCAACTCGCAGGAGAAGGGCGATTTCGCCGCACAGCTGGCGCAGCTGGATGGCTGGATCAACCCAGGTTCAGAGGAGGAGGCGGTGCGTGCCACCCCGCGGCCGCAGGTGCCTGCCGCCGGTTTTCTGCTCGGTGCCAGCGTGGAGAGCGCGCGTCTCGCCGCCCGCCTCAACTGGGACTTTGTCTTTGCCGCCCATCTGAATGGTGACCCCGAACTTTTGCGTGAGGTCATTGAGACCTGGCGCGCCCACAGCGCCCGCGAGGTCATTGTCGCGGTGCAGGCCATCGTTGCCCCCACACAGGCGCAGGCCGGGGCGCTGGCAAGCGCAGTAGAGGTGTGGGGCGTTGAGCTGGCCAACGGCCAGCGGGTGACCGTCGCCAGCGAAGAGCAGGCCTACGCCTTTGCCCGCCAGGCGAACAGTGAGCCGCTGCGCATCGCCCGTCGCGCCCAGTCCCTGCTGGTGGGCACTGCGGAGTCGGTGCTGGAACAGCTGGAGGCGTTGCATCAGCAGTGGGGCATTCACGAGTTCATCATTGATACCCCGGTGGCTGACGGCGCTGCGCGGGTGCAGTCCCTGCGTCTGCTGGCCCAGGCCCGACAGCAACGGGAGGTGGCGGTATGAGCCTGGAGCAACAGCTGATCGCCTGGCGCCGCGAGCTGCACCAGAACCCGGAGCTTTCCGGCGAGGAGGTAGAAACCACCGCGCGCCTGCGCCAGTGGCTGGGGGATGCCGGGATCGCCATCCTTCCCTATGACCTGCAAACCGGCGTGGTCGCCGAGGTGGGGAGGGGTGAAAAACAGATTGCCCTGCGCGCGGATATCGACGCCCTGCCGATTGAGGAGCGCAGCGGGGTGGCGTTCACCTCTCAGCGTGCCGGGGTGATGCACGCCTGCGGCCACGACATACACACCAGCGTCATCCTCGGCGCCGCCTTGCAGCTGAAAGCGCGGGAAGAGGCGCTCAATGGCCGGGTGCGGATCCTGTTCCAGCCCGCGGAGGAGAACTTTGGCGGCGCCAAAAGCCTGGTGCGCGCCGGGGCCCTGCGCGACGTCAGCGCCATCTTCGGCATGCATAACGAACCCGGTTTACCGGTCGGACACTTTGCCACCCGCGGCGGCCCGTTTTACGCCAACGTTGATCGCTTCGTGTTGCGCATTACCGGTAAAGGCGCTCACGCCGCCCGTCCTCATGAAGGTCACGACGCCATCGTGACCGCCAGTCAGCTGGTGACGGCCCTGCAAAGCGTTGCCAGCCGCAACGTCAACACCCTCGACTCGGTGGTACTGAGCGTGACGCGCATTACCGGGGGAAATACCTGGAACGTGCTGCCGGAGCACGTCGAGCTGGAAGGAACCCTGCGCACCCATCGCACCGAAGTGCAGCAGAACGTGAAGGCCCGGGTAGCTGAGATCGCCGCCGGATTCGCCAGCGCCTTTAATGCGCAGATCGATATCACCTGGTATGCCGGGCCTACCGCGCTGGTCAACGACGCCACCTGGGCCGAGTTTGCCACCTCGGTGGCGCGGGAAACTGGCTACGAGACGCAGCAGGCGGAGCTACACATGGGCGGGGAGGATTTCGCCGTCTACCTCCAGCAGATCCCCGGCGCCTTCGTCAGCATTGGCAGCGCCAGCCCCTATGGATTGCATCATCCGGCTTTTAACCCGGACGAAGCCCTCATCGCACCCGCCGCGCGCTATTTCGCCCGGCTTGCAGAAAAAGCACTGAATCAACTTTAAGGGGAAGGAGTCACTATGACCGCAACACGACAGCTGCGTCTGGGCACGATATTGCATGGCGCGTCGGGGAATATGTCGGCCTGGCGCCACCCGGCAGCAATCGCCGATGCCAGCATCAATTTTGATTTCGTCAAAGAGACGGCCCTGAAGGCCGAAGCGGGCAAGCTCGACTTTATCTTTGTCGCCGATGGCCTCTACATCAACGAGAAGTCGATCCCGCATTTTCTCAACCGCTTTGAGCCCCTGACCGTGCTGTCGGCGCTGGCGACCGTCACCTCCCGGCTGGGGCTGGTGGGGACATTATCCACCTCCTACAGCGAGCCGTTCACCGTGGCGCGCCAGTTCGCCAGCCTCGATCACCTGAGCCATGGCCGGGCGGGCTGGAATGTGGTCACCTCGCCGCTGGAGGGGTCAGCAAAAAATTTCTCCCGGGATAAGCACCCGGAGCACGCCCTGCGTTACCGGATTGCCGACGAATATCTCGACGTGGTGAAAGGGCTGTGGGACTCCTGGGAGGGCGACGCCTTTGTGCGTAACAAAGAGACCGGGCAGTTCTTCGATCCGCAAAAGCTGCACACCCTCGATCACCACGGGGATTTCTTTAAGGTGGCCGGGCCGCTGAATATTGGCCGCACACCGCAGGGCAGGCCGATTGTCTTCCAGGCCGGCGCCTCGGACGATGGCAAAAGGCTGGCGGCGAAACATGCCGACGCCATCTTTACCCACCATGACACCTTTGATGAGGCCCGGGCGTTCTGGCACGACGTGAAAAGCCAGCTTAAACAGCATGGCCGTCGGGAGGACGAACTGCACATCTTCCAGGGGGTAAGCGTCATCGTCGGGAAAGACAGTGACGATGTGGAGCAGCAGTACCAGACCACCGCCGCGCTGGTCTCCATCAACGATGCCCTGAACTATCTTGGCCGCTACTTTGAGCATCACGATTTCAGCCAGTATCCGCTGGACGAGGCCTTCCCGGACATTGGCGAGCTGGGCAAAAACAGCTTCCGCAGTACCACCGATGAGATCAAGCGCAACGCCCGGGAGCGCAACTTAACCCTGCGTCAGGTGGCGCTGGAAGCCGCCTCGCCGCGCCCGCGTTTTTCCGGCACCCCGGAGCAGGTGGCCGATGGGTTACAGCAGTGGTTTGAAGGCCATGCGGCGGATGGCTTCATTATTCAGGGCGGCACGCCGGACACCTTCCCGCGCTTTGTTGACCAGGTGGTGCCGCTGTTGCAGGCGCGCGGCCTGTTCCGCACTGAATACCCCGGCACCACCCTGCGCGAGAGCCTGGGTTTAGCGCAGCCCGTTAATCAGTTCACAAAACAATAAGAGAACCTGCCATGAAAAAATCATCGCTTATTCTGGCGCTCGCGCTGGCCTTTACCCCTGCCGTCTGGGCAGAGAACGTCACAATTAACGGCACCGGGGTGAGCCTCGAGGCCAATAAAACGCCGATCAACACGGCAAAAAATCCCCAGGCCATCGCCCAGTTGCCCGCCAGTTTTAAACCGGTGGTACCGGGAAAATTCACCGTAGCGATTGCAGGCCTGAGCCAGCCGCCGCTGACGGTCTTCGCCGATGACAACAAAACGCTGATTGGCAGCGAGGCGGATATCGCCCGTCTGGTGGCCGACAGCCTCGGTCTGGAGCTGAACGTGGTGCCCACCTCCTGGGAAGACTGGCCGCTGGGGGTCTCCTCCGGGAAATACGACGCGGCGATCAGCAACATCACCGTGACTAAAGCGCGCAAAGAGAAGTTCGATTTCGCCACCTACCGGAAAGATTCGCTGGGCTTCTACGTCAAATCCACCAGCCCGATCAAGAAACTTGAGCAGGCTGAGGATATCGCCGGGCTGCGGATCATTGTGGGCTCCGGCACCAACCAGGAGGCGATCCTGCTGGCGTGGGATGCGGAGAACCAGAAGAAGGGGCTGAAGCCGTTCACCCCCATCTACACCAAAGACGAAGCCGCCCAGACCCTGGCGTTACAGTCCGGTCGCGCGGACGCTTACTTTGGCCCGAACGTGATCGGCGCATGGAAAGCGGCCCTGAACGGGAAAACCAAACTCGTGGGCAGCGTGGACGGCGGCTGGCCGAAAGCGGCGCACATCGCCGTCACCCTGAAAAAAGGCAGTGGCCTGGCAGAGCCGGTGCAGACCGCGCTCAACGGCGTGATCAAGAACGGCGACTACGACAAGGTACTGAACCGCTGGGGTGAAGGGGTGGAGCGCATCCCGTACTCCGAAGTTAACCCGGCTGGTCTTGGCGACTAAGGAGATCCTATGAGCGACCTTTTTCGTGACGTTTCACCGGAGGATGCCGATCTTCAGCCCATTATTAACGGGCTGTTCGGTGAATACGCGGCGCGCTACGGGGACTACTTCTCTAAAGATACCGAGGTGGAACTGACCGAGTGGTATCTGCCGCCCCAGGGGCTGTTTATCGTGCTGGAGCGCGACGGAAAGATTATCGCCACCGGGGCCTACAAGCCTTTCGATGCCCGAACCGCCGAGATCAAACGTATCTGGACCGACAAATCCCTGCGTCAGCAGGGGCTTGCCGCCCGTGTGGTGCAGGAGCTGGAGCGCCGGGCGTGGATTGCCGGTTACAGCCAGATCTATCTCACCACCGGCTTCCGCCAGCCGGAAGCGGTGCGGCTCTATCTGAGCCAGGGCTACGCGGCGCAGTTCGATCTTAACCGCGACCCGGAAGAGTACAGCCAGCCACCGTTTGACGGACGGCTGCGCTTCACCAAAACGCTGGTACGCGAAGCGTTCAGCAAATCAGCTTGAGGAACGACGATGAACAACGTTGAAACCATCAAAGTGGTCCCGGCGCGCTATCCGCTGCGCACGGTGGGGGCGATTGTGGCGCTGTTTGTGCTGGCGGTGGTCATTCAGTCGGTCGCCTTTAACCCCCGCTGGGAGTGGAGCGTGTTTGCCCGCTGGTTCTTCGACCCGGTGATCCTCGAGGGCGTTGGGCAGACATTGCTCCTGACGCTGATCGGGACCCTCCTTAGCGTGGTGTTTGGCGGCGTGCTGGCCCTGGCGCGGTTGTCCTCCTCGTGGCTGTTGAGCAGCCTCGCCTGGGGGTACATCTGGCTCTTCCGCTCCCTGCCGCTGATTGTGGTGCTGATCGTTCTCTACAACTTCTCCTATCTCTACGACAGGCTGTCGCTCGGCGTGCCGTTTACCGGCATCACCTGGGGCAGCTTTGAAACTATCAACGTGCTGGGGCAGTTCTCTACGGCGGTGGTCGGGCTGACGCTGGTGCAGAGCGCCTATACCGCGGAGATCATTCGCGGCGGCTTTTTAGGGGTCGATCACGGCCAGTATGAAGCGGCAGCCGCGCTGGGCTTACCGGCCTCACGCCGTACCCTGCGTATCATTCTGCCGCAGGCGCTGCGCACCATTTTGCCTTCCGGGTTCAACGAAATCATCAGCCTCGCCAAGGGCACAGCGATGGTTTATGTCCTGGCGATGCCGGAGCTGTTCTACACCATCCAGATGATCTACAACCGCACCCAGGAGGTGATCCCGCTGCTGATGGTCGGTGCCGTCTGGTATCTGGCGATCACCACCGTGCTGTCTGCCATTCAGCACCTGGTTGAGCGAGGCCTGGCCCGCAGCGAGCGCCGCTCGGCAGTGAACAGCTCCCGCGCCACCCGCACCCGTTCAGTCACCACTCCAACCACACAGGAGCCCGTCCATGCCAGCCTCTCCTGAAGGACATATTTCCATTACCGGTGTGAGCAAGTTCTTTGGCCGCCACAAGGCGCTGGATAACGTCTCGCTGGAGATCCCGCCCGGCTCGGTAACGGTGATCCTCGGCCCGTCCGGCTCGGGTAAATCGACCCTGCTGCGCACCATTAACCACCTGGAGCGCGTCGATGAGGGCTTTATTCAGATTGACGGGGATTACATCGGCTATCGCCGGGAGGGCAATACGCTATACGAGCTGAAAGAGAAGGCTATCCTCAAACAGCGGGTCAATGTCGGCTACGTGTTCCAGAACTTCAACCTGTTCCCGCATCTGACGGTGCTGGAGAACCTGATCGAAGCGCCCATCGCCCACAGACAGCTGAGCCGTAAAGAGGCCATCGAGCGGGCTTACGAACTGCTGGACGTCGTGGGGCTGCGGGATAAAGCCGACGCCTGGTCGCGTCATCTTTCTGGCGGGCAGCAGCAGCGCATCGCCATTGCCCGGGCGCTGGCGTTGCGTCCGCGGGTGATCCTGTTTGATGAACCCACCTCGGCGCTGGACCCCGAACTCGTTGGCGAGGTGCTGGATGTGATCAAAAAGCTGGCCCGCTCCGGCACTACGCTGGTGGTGGTGACCCATGAGATCGGCTTCGCCCGGGAAGTGGCGGACCAGGTGGTGTTTATGGTCGACGGCAAAATCGTGGAGCAGGGCAGCAGCGACGAGGTGCTGAACCGACCGTCCCACGCCCGAACGCGGCAGTTCCTGTCCAAAGTGCTGTAAGGAGTGAAGATGAAAAAGGGCGTACTGGCGTTACTCATGGTGGCATCCACAAGCCACGCCGCGATTGATTTACAGGCCAACGAACAGCCACTGCCGGTGACGGTGGACAAGCAGGCGGTGGCGAAGATCCCGGCTAACTATAAATTTGTCGAACCGGGCACCCTGACGGTGGCCATTTCGGCGCTCAACTCCCCGCCGCTGGCGCTGCTGGCCAGCGACAACCGCACCCGCATCGGCAGCGACCCGGATATCGCCCGATTGCTGGCGGGCAGCCTCGGGCTGAAATTAAAGCTGGTACCGACGGCGTGGGAGGACTGGCCGCTGGGCATCACCTCCGGGCGTTACGACGTGGCGCTGGTGAACATTGCGGTGACCGAGCAGCGTAAAGAGAAGTTTGATTTTGCCACCTATCGCGTCGATAACCTGGCCTTCTCGGTAAAATCCACCAGCGAGGTGCAATCGATTAAAAGCGCCGCCGATCTCTCAGGCAAAAAGGTGATTGTCGGCTCCGGCACTAACCAGGAGCGCATTCTGCTGGGCTGGAACGAGGAGAACAAAAGCGCCGGGCGAGAGCCTGCGCTGCCGGTCTATCTGACCGACGACGCCTCCGGCAATCTCTATATCCAGTCCGGCAGGGCGGATGTCTTCTTCGGCCCGCAGTCGGTCTCGGCTTACAAAGCGGCGCTGACCGGCAAAACCCGGGTGGTGGGCTTAGGGCCGAAGAAGGCGTATGTGGCGACCACGACTAAAAAGGGGAACGGGCTGGTGTATGCCTTACAGGCCGCCCTCGACGGGGCGATCCAGCGGGGAGAGTACCAGAAAGTGCTGGCGCGCTGGGCGGAGCAGGGCGAAGCGGTAACGCAGTCGGAGGTCAATCCGCCAGGCATCACCTACTGATGCTGCTCTACACTTAGGGTTATGACCCTGAAGTGGAGCGATCATGATCAAAGTGTATGGCGTACCGGGCTGGGGTTCAGCCATCAGTGAGGTGATGCTGACCCTCGCCGACATTCCGTATCAGTTTATCAACGTCGACGGGTTCGATAAGCCGGGGGCAACCCGTGAGCTGCTGGAAAAACTCAACCCGCTCTGTCAGGTGCCAACCCTCGAGCTGGAAAACGGCGAAATCATAACGGAGACGGCGGCGATTGCGCTGATGATCCTCGATCGTTGCCCGGAACTTGCGCCTCCGGTTGGACGCGCGGAGCGCCAGCAGTTTCAGCGCCTGCTGATCTGGCTGGTAGCCAACGTCTATCCCACCTTTACCTTTGCCGACTACCCGGAGCGCTGGGCACCGGACGCCCCGGAACAGCTACAGCAAAACTGCCGTGAATACCGGAAATCGCTCTACCTGTGGCTGGATAATCACCTCAAAGCCACCCCATACGCCTTTGGCGAGCAAATCACGCTGGTGGACTGCTACCTGTGCGTGATGCGTACCTGGGGACCACGTCCGGACTGGTTCGCTGCCAATACCCCGAAGATCACGGCCATCGCCGATAGCGTGTGCAAGCTCCCGAAACTGCACAAGGTGCTAAAAGACAACACTATTCTCTGCTAGTCTGGAATGCTCATTCAAAAGGAGCCCTGCACATGCCACACGTTGATATCAAATGTTTCCCGCGCGACCTGAACGACGAGCAAAAAACCGCCCTGGCGGCGGATATCGCCGAGGTGATTACCCGTCATCTGAACAGTAAAGATCGCGCCATTTCCGTAGCCCTGAACGAGGTCGCAGAAGCGGACTGGAAAGCGCAGGTCTGGGACAGGGAGATTGAGCCGAAGCTGGATGAGTTGATTAAGAAACCGGGTTATTCGATGTAAATCTTTTGCCCGGCCTGCGTGTACTGTACCCGTGTAGGCCGGGTAAGGCGCAGCCGCTACCCGGAAAATGAGGCTACCGGATAAAATAAGGTGTTCGTCATTTTGTTATTTAAATCTGATTAAAAGGCGAGTGTTTTATATTTGCGCGGTGATTTTTTTACGTCACTAAATTTATTTAGTGAATATCCTTGTATCTATAACGCCTGATTTTACATGGCTAAATCATATTTTAATGATAGAGGTGGGTATATTATTTGAAAACAAGCCCACCGTTTATTAAAAGGATGTTTATCTATGGCAGGGAGCAACGAGGCTGTCCAACAGCAGGCTATCTTAAATCGTTATTTATTGTATTTTCCCCGTAGTAAAAATCTCTGTATGAGTGCGTGCTGGAGCATGAACTGGCTCTGCTGGACAGAAGATATGGTTACAAAATGGAGTTGATGGGATGACGGAGTCAAAGACCAAACCATATGCCCCGAGGGTGATCTCTGAAGGCGATATTCCGGTACACAAAAGTCTGGGAGAAGTCGCCCAGACGCGCAACGTGGGCGTGCCACGCCCGATGCCGGGGATCGTGATTCTGGTCCACGGCGTGAACGACGTGGGTGAGGCTTACCAGAACCAGGAGAAGGGTATCCTTGCCGGACTGAGTAAACGGCTTAATCGCCAGGATTTTTACGCTCATGAATGGAAAGACTACAGGATCACGGCTCCTGGCCGTTCGCCCATTATCCCGTTTTACTGGGGATATAAACCGGTTACCTATGACGACTACCGGGCAGACCAGAAGCGCTACCGGGAAGAGGTCGGCAAGATGAGTGAGAAAGCCCATCTGCCGTATGATGCCTATCAGGAAAATAACGAGAAGAATAAAGCGGCGCTGGGTAATGACGGCAAAGGACCCTTTAAATTCCAGAGCGATAACTTTAAAAACGCGCTTGATATGCATTTTGCCAAAGGGGGCGGGACCTTTGCTAATGCGACGACCACTATTCCCGACATGTTAGGACCGGGTGCCGGTGGCTTTGGTGTGGCCGCAGCGGGATTTGCCTCGCTGCACCTCAATGACGGGGACTATACGCATCCTGTTTATGAGAACCCGCATCGCATCTATCAGTTTTTTGCCGCTCAACGGCTGGCGGATTTGATTATTCAGATTCGAAGTGATCCTGTTACTGAAAAGGATGTGATTAATGTGGTCGCCCACAGCCAGGGTACGATCATCACCATGCTGGCAAATATGTTGGTTAAACAGGCCGGATATGATCCCGTTAACTGCGTCATTCTTAACCACTCTCCCTATTCGCTGGAGTCGCGCGTGTTTGAAAATATTCAGCCCGGATATCAACAGACCAACGCGGCCAGGCAGAACACCTTTAAAAACTTCTGTCGCCTGATGTACACGCAGTGGAAAGGGGGCGGAAAAATATCAGAGGGTGAACTGCAGGCGATGGAGGCCTCCTGCACCCTGCGTAAACCTTCCGATAATCCGCTGCGGACCGATGACCGGTATTCCCGGAGCAATGACGGCAAGGTGTACAACTACTTTTGTCCTAACGATGGCGTCGTGTCGCTGGAAAATGTGCAGGGGATGGGCTGGCGGGGTATCCCTCAGAAAATAGCCCGTGATATTCCTAATCTGTATCAGCGCGTTTTTTATCAGCACGGCGAGGTAGGGAAAGAGCCGGACGGTGCGCCTTTTACGTTACCGCCGCGAAAGGAGGGAGATGCAGAATATGCCTTCCTGACGAACAGCAGTTATAACTTTCGTGATGTAATCATTAACGGCGAGGAATTACCGGAGCCGTTTATTTTCAAGCTCCAGGGGCAGGATAACCATCCTGATAACGATCCAAAAACCAGTGACAAACCCTATACCTATTATATCGATCCGGAAAGTCCGGACGCTTACATCTCCTATTCCGCCAAAGCCAGCGCTATTAAGCGCACGGACTCTGCAATGTATATGCTCAACAGCTATCAGCGAGTTAGCTGGAAACCAGGGCATGTCTTAACGCGCGATGAACTTGAGAATGAAAGTATTGCCCGGAAACACACAGTCATTGAAGGGAAGGTTACGGGTTCAAAAGAGTACCCGGTACTGTCCATAACCTGGCTGAAAACCCGTGAAGAGCTGGAAGCAGAATGGCAGAAAACGGATCCGGTTGGTTACAGCCAGCACTCTTCCATTGTGATGAGCGAGTTTGCGCCGTCTCAGGCAATGGCCTTTGACCTGGCGATTGGACAGTGTAAATCGTTTGATTTCAAAGCGGGGAAATTCTGGGAAGAGCTATTGCATCGTGCAGACTGGCGGGATCCATTAAATGGTTTTCCTGCTGCTAAAGAATATTATCGTTCCGGAAGATTACCAGCGGGTACGACTAAAAACTTTATGAATAAACCTGACAATGTGCTACCACAAGGTGATTACGGTGTAAAGAATGATTATGCCGGCATCCGACCTCGGTCACGTCATCCGAAAGATATTGATATGGGTATTGTCAGGTTGGAAGACTTCAAGGAAATGAAGTTATTGCAATGGGAAATGCCAAAACCTAAAA
Organism: Leclercia sp. M-A074-M; assembly: GCF_965195605.1. Classification (NCBI taxonomy): domain Bacteria; kingdom Pseudomonadati; phylum Pseudomonadota; class Gammaproteobacteria; order Enterobacterales; family Enterobacteriaceae; genus Leclercia; species Leclercia sp. M-A074-M. The sequence goes on from NZ_CBDAHM010000004.1 coordinate 85,727, forward strand.
GTGACAGCCAGTTGGCTTAAGGACAGAGCATGAAGGGACTTTGTGTTGTTTTCGCATTCGCTACTATTTTACTGACTGCGAATAGTTTGGCGAAAACGCCACCGACGCAGGTTGTTTATCGGTTCGATGACCATCGCTACCTTGAGTTAAAAGGTTGGGATTGCCAGGGGGAACTCTGGTATACGGATATAAAGCGAGGCATTCATTCACAGCCATATTTTCAGTTTTACCGAATATTCACCCGCAAATTTATTCATCCTTCAGAGCGTTATATTTCTATCCCAAACTGGGAGGTGGATGGATTTCTTGTTTCGAAAGATTATGGCGAAACATGGAAGGCTGTTGGCTTTGCTCCCGGGCATAATGAACCTAATGGTGATGACTACGCGCCTGCTGAAGACGTATTATCCTTCACCGTCGTCAACGATCAGGGTTTTTTACAGACCAAACACCGTCTGTATATGTCGTCAAAGCCGTTTGAAGATCCGCGTATTCTGCCTGGTGGCCCAGGCATTGAATTTACCGTGGAGGACGGTATGGGAGGCATAGTTAACGGGAAGCTGGAACCCCGTTCTCCGGGCTGGGCCTGGGGGATGATTTATATGACTAAGCAAGGGCTTGAAAACAGCACTCAACAATTTAAAACGAACTGGCAGGGTTTACCCGACAAAGTCCCCGAAGTGAAGGGGTACACCGGCTGGGATCATATGCGCTGTGACATGGATGCGGGGCGATAAATGATGAAAGGATTATGTACTATTCTCACAGTCGTCACCGTTGTGCTGGCTTCTGAGTGCCAGGCGAAAGAGTCACCGACACAAGTTATTTATCGGTTTGATGAACATCGTTACCTCGAGTTGAAAGGATGGGATTGTGAAGGAGAACTCTGGTATACGGATACCAAACGGGGTATTCACACAATGCCAGCCAGTCAGTTTTATCGAATTTTTACGCGAAAGTTTATTCACCCCTCTGAGAAATATATAGCAATTACCAACTGGCAAGTGGATGGATTCCTTGTTTCAAAAGATTATGGCGAAACATGGAAGGCTGTTGGCTTTGCTCCCGGGCATAATGAACCTAATGGTGATGACTACGCGCCTGCTGAAGACGTATTATCCTTCACCGTTGTCAACGATCAGGGTTTTCTGCAGACCAGACACCGGCTGTATATGTCGTCAAAGCCGTTTGAAGATCCGCGTATTCTGCCGGGTGGTCCAGGCATTGAATATACCGTCGATGACGGTATGGGAAGCAAAGTAAATGGGAAAATAGAACCCCGTTTCCCAGGGCCAGCCTGGGGGATGGATTACATCACCAAACAAGCACTGAAAGATAATACAGCCCAATTTAAAGCAAACTATCAGGGCTTACCCGACAAGGTACCTGAAGTGAAGGACTATACCGGTTGGGATCGGATGCGCTGTGACATGGATGCGGGGCGATAGGTGATGAAAGGATTATGCCGGGCGGCGCTGCGTTTGCCCGGCCTACAGTTTCCGTGCCCTTCCAGGCCGGGTAAGGCGCAGCCGCCACCCGCAAATGAGGCCGCCGGATAAAAAAACGTGTTCGTCATTTTGTTATTTAAATCTGATTAAAAGGTGTGTGCTTTATATTTGTGTGGTGATTTTTTTATGCCTATGAATTTATTTAGTGAATATCCTTGTATCTATAACGCCTGATTTTACATGGCTAAATCATATTTTAATAATAGCGTTGGGTGTATTATTTAAAAGCAGGTCCACCGTTTATTAAAAGGATGTTTATCTATGGCAGGGAACAACGAAGTTGTCCAGCAGGCTACCTTAAATCGTTATTTGTTGTATTTTCCCCGAAGTAAAAGCGTTATTCCGGATGTTCACTCGTTTACCGGAACAGAGGGGTTAAGCGAGCCCTGGCGCTATACCATCCGCTTTACCAGTCCGGATCAGAACATTGCCATTGAGGCCGTTCTTAACCAGATGGCCGAATTTATTCTGCGAGCCCCGAATCCAAATGCCTCCTGGCAAGGGCAAACGCCCTGGCTGCCGGTACGACAGATAAACGGTACGATCACGCAATTTTCCCGCCTGAAGTCTTCCGGTGATGAAGCGCTGTATGAGTGTGTGCTGGAGCATGAGCTGGTATTGCTGGACAGGAACTACCGTTCCGCGGTGTACATGGACATGACGGTGCCGGAACTCGTCACGAAGCTCATGAAGGAGAGTGGGTATTTTGACGGCTACAACATCGATTTTGACCAACTCATCCATATTTACTCGCGACGGGAGATGATTATTCAGTGGAAAGAAACCGATCTACAGTTTATCCGCCGGTTACTGGCGGAGGTGGGGATCTGGTTCCGCTTAGAGAATCACGACAAAGTGAAGGCTGAAACCGTCGTTATTTTTGGGGATTCTGAACGCCGTTACCTCTTCTGCGACAAACAAGTGCCTTATGTCCGCCGTTCTGGCATGACCAGTTACGCCGATTACATTACCGATCTGGAGGAACAGCACGATTTAATCCCCCAAAACGCGTTGGTACGCACCTATAACTACCGCGACCCGCACTCGCCTCAGGCCGACAAAACTATCGACATAAGTGATATCCCTCAGGGTGTCACCACAGGACAACATTATCACTATGCCGATCCTTACCTGACTAACGGTGATTATTATGGCGAAGAGGCGGAAACGGCCACGTTTTACGCCCGGCTTCGTTATGAGCGTCTGCTGAACGGCCAGAGTATTCTGGGCGCAACGACCAGCGATCCCGAACTTCAGCCGGGTATCATATTTCACCCCACGGGGCCCATTCCAGACGGTTTTAAACCCGGCTTTCTGATAACGAAAATGACCATCCGCAGCAGTCGCGCGGAACATTACCGCGCCGTGCTGACGGGTATCCCCTACATCCACGGCTACAGCTTCCGCCCTGAATATATACCCCGGCCAGTGATAGCCGGAACCGTGCCTGCAAGAGTGGCGGCTATCGGGGGTGATAAAACTTATGCCGGGCTTGATGCGCACGGGCGCTACCGGGTGAAGTTTGATTTTGACCTGGATGAGAAGCGTGACGGGTTTGAAAGCGCTCTGGTACGTCTTGGAAGAGCCTATGCCGGTGACACCTTTGGCATTCACTTTCCGCTGCTGGACGGCACCGAGGTGGCCATTGGTTTTGAAGGCGGCGATCCGGACCGACCTTTTATTGCCCACGCTATGCATGATGGCAGCCGCCCGGATTTAGTCACCAACCGCAACGATACCCGCAACGTGATCCGCACGGCTGCGTTCAACAAGATTCGTCTTGAGGACCGCCGCGGCCAGGAGCATATCAAGATTTCTACGGAGTACGGCAAGGGGCAATTCAGCGTGGGACATCTGGTCGATGCTGAAGGGAAAAAACGTGGCGAAGGCCTTGAGGCCCGTACCGATGACTGGATGTCACTGCGTGCCGCCAAAGGGGTGATGATCACTACTGAAGCCCAGCCACGCGCCGCAGGGAAACAGCTGGATATGGCAGCAGCCATCGCGCAGCTTGAGAAAGCTTTATCGCTGGCGATGACCCTGCAACAAAGTGCGCTGACGGCGGGGGCCTGTAATGTCGAAACCGACCAGCAGAATGCGCTCAGTCAGGCGTTAAGTCATCTCACGGAACCCGGCATTCTGGCCTATGGCAAAAACGGGATTGCTCAAATCACACCGGACAGTCTGCAACTGTCTGCCGGGAAGGACCTGATCGCCACGGCGGGCAATGATACCAGCGTGAATGTGGTGAAAAAATTCTCACTGGCCGTGGGGGAGAAAATTTCGCTGTTTGCCCGCAAGCTCGGTATCCAGATGATTGCCGGTGCAGGGGATATCACGACCCAGGCGCAGCGCGGTGAAATGCACATGCTGTCACAGCAGGATTTCACGCTGACCAGTACCGCCGGGAAGATGAACGGCAGTGCCAGAGAGGGGATGCAGTTTGTCTGCGGTGGGGGCGGGATCCGCATCAGTCCGAACGGGCTGGTCACCATTTTCTCGCCAACCGGCATTGAGCTTAAAGCACCGAACCTGAAATACGACGGTCCGGAAAGTGCGTCAGTTCAATCGCCATCCTTCGAGAAAGGTGCTTTTAAGCTCCGCTATAAGCTGCACGCGGGCGATGACCCGGAGCAAATTCTGGCAAACAAAAAATTCAGACTGACGAATTCGTCCGGCCAGATTGTAGAAGGCGTGACGGACAGCAATGGTCATTCACCGCTGCTTGATGCTGATGACCTCGACAGTTACAAAATGGAGTTAATGGAATGACGGAGTCGAAGACAAAACCATATGCCCCACGGGTGATCTCTGAAGGCGATATTCCGGTACACAAAAGTCTGGGAGAAGCCGCCCAGACGCGCAACGTGGGCGTGCCGCGCCCGATGCCGGGGATCGTGATCCTGGTCCACGGCGTAAACGACGTGGGTGAGGCGTACCAGAATCAGGAGAAGGGCATTCTTGCAGGACTGGGAAAACGGCTTAACCGGCAGGATTTTTATGCCCATACCTGGAAAGACTACAGGATCACCGCTCCCGGCCGTTCGCCCGTCATCCCGTTTTACTGGGGATATAAACCGGTGACCTGTGACGACTACCGGGCAGACCAGAAACGCTACCGGGAGGAGGTCAGCAAGCTGAGTGAAAAAGCCCATCTGCCGTATGACGCCTATCAGGAAAATAACGAGAAGAATAAAGCGGCGCTGGGTAATGACGGCAAAGGACCCTTTAAATTCCAGAGCGATAACTTTAAAAACGCGCTTGATATGCATTTTGCCAAAGGAGGCGGAACCTTTGCTAATGCGACGACCACTATTCCCGACATCTTAGGGCCGGGTGCCGGTGGCTTTGGCGTGGCCGCAGCGGGATTTGCCTCATTGCACTTTAATGACGGGGACTATACGCATCCAATATATGAAAATCCTCACCGTATTTATCAATTTTTTGCCGCTCAGCGGCTGGCGGATTTGATTATTCAGGTCAGGGCAGAGGATATAACAAGGAATGATATTATGAACGTGGTAGCTCATAGCCAGGGAACTATCATCACCATGCTGGCAAATATGCTGGTGAAACAGGCTGGATATGCTCCGGTTAACTGCGTCATTCTTAACCACTCCCCGTATTCGCTGGAGTCGCGCGTATTTGAAAATATTCAGCCCGGATATCAACAGACCAACGCGGCCAGACAGAACACCTTCAAAAACTTCTGTCGCCTGATGTACACGCAGTGGAAAGGTGGCAGAAAAATAACAGAGGGTGAACTGCAGGCGATGGAGGCCTCCTGCACCCTGCGTAAACCTTCCGATAATCCGCTGCGAACCGATGACCGGTATTGCCGGAGCAACGACGGCAAGGTGTACAACTACTTTTGTCCTAACGACGGCGTCGTGTCGCTGGAAAATGTACAGGGGATGGGCTGGCGGGGTATCCCTCAGGAAATAGCCCGGGATATTCCTAATCTCTTTCAGCGCGTCTTTTATCAGCACGGCGAGGTAGGGAAAGCGCCGGACGCAAAGCCTTTTGCGTTGCCGCCGCGAAAGGAGGGGGATGCAGAATATGCCTTCCTGACGAACAGCAGTTATAACTTTCGTGATGTAATCATTAACGGCGAGGAATTACCGGAGCCGTTTACGTTTAAACTCCAGGGACAGGATAACAGGCCTGATAACGATCCGCAGACCAGTGACAAACCCTATACCTATTATATCGATCCCGACAGCCCGGATGCCTACATCTCCTATTCCGCTAAAGCCAGCGCTATTAAGCGCACGGACTCTGCCATGTATATGCTCAACAGCTATCAGCGTATCAGCTGGAAACCGGGGCATGTCTTAACGCGCGATGAGCTTGAAATAGAGAGTATTGCCCGGAAACATAAAGTCATTGAAGGGAAGATTACGGGTTCAAAAGAGTACCCGGTGCTGTCCATAACTTGGCTGAAAACCCGTGAAGAGCTGGAAGCGGAGTGGCAAAAAATCGATCCGGTTAGTTATAGCCAGCACTCATCTATTGTCATGAGTGAGTTTGCGCCGTCACACGCGATGGCGTTCGATCTGGCTATTGGGCAGTGTAAAGCGTTTGATTATAAGGCAGGGAAGTTCTGGGAGGAGCTGTTACATCGTGCAGACTGGCGCGATCCAATGAATGGTTTTCCTGCTGCTAAAGAATATTATCGTTCCGGACGACTGCCAGATGTCTCGACAAAGAACGTAATGAATAAACCAGATGAAGTGCTGCCTAAGGGTAATTACGGTGTGGATAATGATTATGCCGGTATCCGACCAAATGTTCGTAACCCGAAAAATATCGATATGGGCTTTTTCAAAGCAGAAGACTTTCAGGAAAGGAAGTTATTGCAATGGGAAATGCCAAAACCTAAAAGTGACGGCCAGCTGGCTTAAGGACTGAGCATGAAGGGACTTTGTGTTGTTTTCGCATTCGCCACTATTTTACTGACTGCGAATAGTTTGGCGAAAGAGCCGCCGACGCAGGTGATTTATCGGTTTGATGATCATCGATTTCTGGAGCTTAAAGGCTGGGACTGCGAAGGAGAACTCTGGTATACGGACACTAAACGAGGTATTCACACAACACCAGCCAGTCAGTTTTATCGAATTTTCACGCGAAAATTTATCCATCCTTCTGAGAAATATATAGCAATTACCAACTGGCAAGTGGATGGATTTCTTGTTTCAAAAGATTATGGCAAAACCTGGAGGGCAATTGGCTTTTCTCCTAAGCATAATGAACCTAATGGTGATAACAGAGCCCCTGCCGAAGACGCGGTATCTTTTACCGTCGTGAACGATCAGGGTTTTTTACAAACCAAACACCGGCTGTATATGTCGTCCAAGCCTTTTGAAGATCCTCGCATTCTGCCTGGTGGGCCAGGGATTGAATTTACCGTGGACGATGGTATGGGAAATAATGTAAACGGGAAGCTAAAACCTGGCTCCTCAGGCCCTGCGTGGGGACTAGATTACATCACCAAACAGGGTCTGAAAGATGACATAGCCCAGTTTAAGACAAACTATCAGGGCCTACCCGACAAAGTCCCCGAAGTGAAGGGGTACACCGGCTGGGATCATATGCGCTGTGACATGGATGCGGGGCGATAGGTGATGAAAGAATTATGTACTATTTTCGCAGTGTTCGCCGTTGTTCTGGCTGCTGATTGCGTGGCGAAAGAGCCGCCGACTCAGGTAGTTTATCGGTTCGATGACCATCGCTACCTTGAGTTAAAAGGATGGGATTGCGAAGGAGAGCTCTGGTATACGGACACTAAATGAGGTATTCACACAACACCAGCCAGTCAGTTTTATCGAATTTTTACGCGAAAGTTTATCCATCCCTCTGAGAGGTATATAGCAATTACCAACTGGCGAGTGGATGGATTCCTTGTGTCGAAGGACTATGGTCAAACCTGGAGGGCCGTCGGCTTTTCTCCCGGTCATAATGAACCGAATGGAGATAACAGAGCGCCTGCTGAAGATGTTGTGTCGTTTACCGTCTTAAACGATCAGGGTTTTCTGCAGACCAAACATCGGCTGTATATGTCTTCAAAACCGTTTGATTATCCGCGCGTCGTGGCAGGTGGGGCTGGTATTACATACAAACTGGATGATGGCACCGTCCAGACAATTAGCCCCGACTTTCCAGGTTGGAAATGGGGAATGGTGTACTTTACTAAGGAATGGCTGAAAGGAAAGGTTGTAAGTCATGAACAAAACTATCAGGACCTGCCCGACAAAGTTCCGGAAGTGAAGAATTATACAGGTTGGGATCGTATGCGCTGTGACATGGATGCGGGGCGATAAGTGATGAAAGGATTATGTACTATTTTCGCAGTGTTCGCCGTTGTTCTGGCTGCTGATTGCGTGGCGAAAGAGCCGCCGACTCAGGTAGTTTATCGGTTCGATGACCATCGCTATCTTGAGTTAAAAGGGTGGGATTGCCAGGGGGAGCTCTGGTATGCGGATACTCAGAAAAAGATCCATTCGCAAATTTTTTCACAATTTTATCGAATATTTACCCGAAAATTTATTCACCCCTCTGAACGATATATTGCAATAACTGGTTGGGGTGCAGATGGCTTTCGCGTATCGAAAGATTATGGGAAAACCTGGGCAAGTGTACGCTTTGCGCCTGGTCATAATGAACCGAACGGTGATGATTACGCACCTTATGAAGACGTATTATCCTTCACCGTCGTGAACGATCAGGGTTTTCTGCAGACCAAACACCGGCTGTATATGTCTTCAAAACCGTTTGATGATCCGCGCGTCGTGGCAGGTGGGGCTGGTATTACATACAAACTGGATGATGGCACCGTCCAGACAATTAGCCCCGACTTTCCAGGTTGGAAATGGGGAATGGTGTACTTTACTAAGGAATGGCTGAAAGGAAAGGTTGTAAGTCATGAACAAAACTATCAGGACCTGCCCGACAAAGTTCCGGAAGTGAAGAATTATACAGGTTGGGATCGTATGCGCTGTGACATGGATGCGGGGCGATAAGTGATGAAAGGATTATGTACTATTTTCGCAGTGTTCGCCGTTGTTCTGGCTGCTGATTGCGTGGCGAAAGAGCCGCCGACTCAGGTAGTTTATCGGTTCGATGACCATCGCTATCTTGAGTTAAAAGGGTGGGATTGCCAGGGGGAGCTCTGGTATGCGGATACTCAGAAAAAGATCCATTCGCAAATTTTTTCACAATTTTATCGAATATTTACCCGAAAATTTATTCACCCCTCTGAACGATATATTGCAATAACTGGTTGGGGTGCAGATGGCTTTCGCGTATCGAAAGATTATGGGAAAACCTGGGCAAGTGTACGCTTTGCGCCTGGTCATAATGAACCGAACGGTGATGATTACGCACCTTATGAAGACGTATTATCCTTCACCGTTGTCAACGATCAGGGTTTTCTGCAGACCAAACACCGGCTGTATATGTCGTCAAAACCGTTTGAAGATCCGCGCATTCTGCCGGGTGGCCCAGGCATTGAATATACCGTGGATGACGGTATGGGTGGCACAGTAAACGGGAAACTGGAACCCCGCTCCCCCGGATGGGCCTGGGGGATGATCTACATGACAAAGCAAGGGCTTGATGGCAGCACGCAACAACTTAAAACGAACTGGCAAAATTTGCCCGACAAAGTCCCCGAAGTGAAAGGCTATACCGGCTGGGATCGTATGCGCTGTGACATGGATGCGGGGCGATAATTGATGAAAGGATTATGTACTTTTTTCGCCGTCGTCACCGTTGTGCTGGCTTCTGAGTGTCAGGCGAAAGAGCCGCCGACTCAGGTAGTTTATCGGTTCGATGACCATCGATTTCTGGAGCTTAAAGGCTGGGACTGCGAAGGAGAACTCTGGTATACGGACACTAAACGAGGTATTCACACAATACCAGCCAGTCAGTTTTATCGAATTTTTACGCGAAAGTTTATCCATCCCTCTGAGAGGTATATAGCAATTACCAACTGGCAAGTGGATGGATTTCTTGTTTCAAAAGATTATGGCAAAACCTGGAGGGCGGTTGGCTTTGCGCCCGGACATAATGAACCTAATGGTGATAACAGAGCGCCCGCAGAAGACGTGGTGTCTTTTACCGTCGTCAACGATCAGGGTTTTCTGCAGACCAAACACCGGCTGTATATGTCTTCAAAACCGTTTGAAGATCCGCGCATTCTGCCTGGTGGCCCAGGGATTGAATATACCGTGGATAACGGTATGGGAAGCAAAGTAAATGGGAAAATAGAACCCCGTTTCCCAGGGCCAGCCTGGGGGATGGATTACATCACCAAACAAGCACTGAAAGATAATACAGCCCAATTTAAAGCAAACTATCAGGATTTACCCGACAAAGTCCCCGAAGTGAAGGGTTACACCGGCTGGGATCGGATGCGCTGTGATATGGATGCAGGACGATAAGGAGATAGAAATAATGAAAGGTGTCATTCGATTAAACGACCCGCTGGTAAGCGGTGGAAAAGTAACGACAGCTTCCGGTGCGCCCTTTATGGGCAAACCCGTGGCCCTCAGGGCCGATCTGGTGACGTGCCCTTTGCACAGAGGGACATTTCCAATAAATGAATGTCATCCCACCTGGACTATGCGCGGCAGGGGGGTTGTGGTGGATGGTTGTCACGCGGCCTGTGGTTGCGAAATCAAAAGTACCTTGCCTGTCGCGGGGGCTGCGTGATGAAAGAGTGGTGGTTATTCAAGAAACAGCCAGATGCAGATACCGATGTGCCAGTCGCGGTTATTATTGTCCTGTATGTTGTCGCCATAGGAGCGAGCCTGCTGATCAGAGCTTTAACCTGGCCTGAAAAGGAACAGGTTACTGCCATTTTTTTTGTGCCTTCAGTTATTTTACCCTTTTGCCTTGTCTCTGTGATTGTTTATGTAGCGTTCATGTTTCATGACGCCAATATTCACTATTTTGAAACTCGTAAATTCATTGCAAAAGAGCGGGAAATTCATTTAAAAGCTTATGCTCGAAAAAATGTGGCTATTGCAGCATGGTCTGCCATCACTCCGCTGGAGCAACCGGCACTGAACATGTTGAAGCTGGAAGGGGAGTTTCCACTGGCGCCGAAAACACCGGTAAAAATTCTGCTGGAAGCGCTTTTCGACCAGACGCGCAATGAACAGGTATTTTGCCGCCTACTGGCTCCGATGGCCGAAAAGCTGAAGGGATACAATTACCGGGTTTTTGAAACCATTGTCTGGGTTCGCGGAGGGAATGAAAATTGTATAGAGAGCTGAGGCGCTCGCTGGACCGATTAGGTGTGGTTCATGCCAGTACCTGCAAAATTGAATACAGCACTGAATGTCCCGATTATGCACTTATCAGCAAATGGACCAAACTGTCAGATTACAGGGTTGAAAACCGATTATTGGTTATCGTTGATTTACATGAAGAAGAAAATGAATCAAAGAACATGGAAAATGCTTGTGCATTCCTGCTGACCAACCATTATGTCCGGGAGGAAGGTGAAAAACCGGTTTATCTGTATCAGCCCATGGCCGGTGTGACAGATGTTGAGGCAAAAATGCCGATCTATCTGGAGGCAGGCTCGGTACTTACACCGAAAACGCTCTGGCATACCGGGCTGCCCCGTACTGAGAAATACCCGTTAATGCAGGTTCTGGATGAAAGGGGGCTGGCATCGGAGCGGCTGGATGTAGATGCCTCTTTCGGCGAAAAGAGTGCCGGGTATCGGTGGCTGGCGCTGGCTTTGGCGGCAGATGCGGTGAAATATGCCCAAGGGGAGCAGTTGGTGGCCTGTTCAGAAAAAAACAAATTTTGTATTACTGCACTCTCTTCCCAGAAAACCAGTATCCCGGCAAACCTTGAGTGGGGAAGCTGGAGTAATCCACTTATGCCTTCGGTTATGGCTGCATTTTTCTGTGTAATTTCATTCTTTGCATATCAGATTACTTTCTCAGATAAAAATGCCCCGCTATCTCTTTGGGGGCTTATTGCGAGTATCTTTATCCCTTTCGTCGGGTTTATTAGCATAGGCTGCTTAGCGTTAGTTATAAAAACCAATGAAGCATATAGGGACATGGGATATTAGTGTGCAGCTGAATCAAAAGATCTGTTTCCCGAATTCAGACCGTCATCAGGATTTGCCGGGCGGCGCTGCGCTTGCCCGGCCTACGGCTTCTGTACCCTTGTAGGCCGGGTAAGGCGCAGCCGCCACCCGGCGATTCATACATACAGCTCCGGATGCGCTTCAAGCATCGCCAGCATATTATCCCGAATCTCATCCTGCGCCCCGGCCATCCACACCGCCTCCAGCGGCATCCCCATCTGCTCCGCACCGTTCAGCTGCACAAATTTCACGCCCGGCATCAGATAGCGGCTACTCCAGGCGGGCACAATCGCCAGACCAATACCCGCTGCCACCAGGTTGATAATGGTCTGCTTCTCGTCCGCCATCTGTGACACTGTCACTTCTATCCCGGCGTGATGGAAAAGATTCATGGTCAGGTCGTGGCTGTGCGGGCGCGAGCGCCGCTCCGGCAGGATCATCGGCATCCCTTCCAGCTCCGCGATATCGACCTTCTCCCGGTCAGCAAACGGATGGCTGGCGGGCAGGGCGAGAATTCCCGGCTCATTGCATAAAAATGCCCGGCCAAACTGGGCGTCGAGCTGGGCAGGCGGGCGGATAAAGACCAGATCCAGCCTGCCGCTTTTCAGCTTCGGCAGGAGGTGTACGGTCTTATCTTCGAAAAGCTGAATCTCCACATCCGGGTAGTGCTGGCGGAAGAGATGCAGCAGTCCGGGCAGCAAACCGATGGCCGCGCTGTCGATGGTGCCGACGCGCAAAAGCGGCTGCGCCCGGCGTGGATTTTGACGAAATTGCAACATAATCGCGTCGGCATGGGCGAGCAGCTTACGTGCCTCTTCCCGCAGCAAGACGCCATTCTCCGTCAGCGCCACCCGGCGGGTCGAGCGGGTAAACAGCCTCGTGCCAAGTGCCTCTTCTAAAAGACGAATATTTCTTCCCAGGGCGGAGGGCAGCATATCCAGGCGCTGGGCCGCCTGACCGAAATGCAGGGTTTCGGCTACCGCCAGGAAACAGCGCAGGTGTTGTAGTTCCATTCTGGCTCGCTCTCGATTATTGCATTTTTTTGTATAAACCGATGCGCATGATCATGCAAGAAATATCAGCATACTCATCAAGGCAGCCCGACTGCGTACCCTACAAAATAATTATGAGGAACACCTCACATGACCTGCACAATCGAACAACGGGTAATGCGCAAAATCACCTTGCGCATCGTACCCTTCATCATGCTGTTGTACTTCATCGCCTTCCTCGACCGCGTGAACATCGGTTTCGCGGCGCTCACCATGAACGCCGACCTCGGCTTCTCCCCGGCAGTGTTTGGTTTCGGTGCCGGGATCTTCTTTCTCGGCTACTTCCTGTTTGAGGTGCCCTCCAACCTGATCCTCCACAAGGTCGGGGCGCGTATCTGGATTGCCCGGGTGATGATCACCTGGGGGCTGGTCTCCGGCGCCATGGCTTTCGTGCAGGGTACGACCAGCTTCTACACCCTGCGTTTTCTGCTCGGCGTGGCGGAAGCGGGCTTCTTCCCGGGGATCATCCTCTACTTAAGCTACTGGTTCCCGGCGCAAAAGCGCGCCCAGGTGACGGCCATCTTTATGGCGGCAGCACCCATCTCCACCGCCCTCGGCTCGCCGATATCCGCGGCGCTGCTGGAGATGCACGGCATGATGGGCTTCGCCGGCTGGCAGTGGATGTTTGTTCTCGAAGCGGTGCCGGCGGTGATCCTCGGCGTGGTGGTGCTGTTCTGGCTCACCGATCGCCCGGAAAAGGCGAAATGGCTCAGCGAAGAGGAGCGTGGCTGGCTGATTGCCACCCTGCAACGCGAGCAGGCGGCGAAACAGGCCACGGCCCAGCACAGCGTCTGGAAGGGGTTGCTGGATAAACGCGTTCTCGCCCTGTCGCTGGTCTACTTCGGCACCTCCGCCGGACTCTATACCCTGGGCATCTGGTCCCCGCAGATCATCAAAACCCTCGGCGTCTCCTCCATGACCGTTGGCCTGCTGAATGCGATCCCGGCGGTGCTGGCGGTAGCGGCCATGGTGCTCTGGGCGCGTCATTCCGACAGAACCGGCGAACGCTCCTGGCACGTAATTGCCGCCTGCATTGTGGCTGCGGCAGGGCTGTTTATGGCGGGCAGCACGGCAAGCATCGTTGGGGTGATCCTCGCCCTGACCATCGTTAACTGCGGCATCAGCGCCTCCAAGCCACCGCTGTGGAGCATGCCAACCCTGTTTCTTTCCGGTTCGGCGGCGGCGGCGGGGATCGCCACCATCAACTCCCTCGGCAACCTGGGCGGCTTCGTCGGTCCGTTCATGATTGGCCTGATCAAGCAACAGACCGGCAGTTACGCCTGGGGGCTGTGGTTTGTCGCCGGGCTGCTGATCCTCTCTTCACTGGTTGTGCTGTGGCTCTCGGCATCCAGCCGTAAAACGCAGGCCAACGAAACATTAATTCAGTCAAAACATTAATTTAAGGAAAAAAACTATGAAAGATTACGCCATTGCAGCCATCCCCGCAGACGGTATCGGCCCGGAAGTGATCACCGCAGGGGTTGAGGTCTTACACGCCCTGGCCCAGCGTCAGGGAGATATGCGTTTCTCAGTACATACCTTCGAGTGGGGCTCGGACTACTACAAAGCCCACGGCGTGATGATGCCGGAGGACGGGCTGGAGCAGTTAAAAGCCTTTGATGCCATCTACTTTGGCGCGGTGGGTGCTCCGGACGTGCCGGATCACATCACCCTGTGGGGGCTGCGTCTGCCGATCTGCCAGGGCTTCGATCAGTATGCCAACGTGCGGCCAACTAAAATCCTGCCGGGCATTCAGTCCCCGCTGCGCAAGGCGGTACCCGGCACCCTCGACTGGGTGATCGTGCGTGAAAACTCCGAAGGGGAATATTCCGGCCACGGCGGTCGCGCGCACCGCGGCCTGCCGGAAGAGGTGGGCACCGAGGTGGCGATCTTCACCCGCACCGGGGTGACGCGCATTATGCGCTACGCCTTCCGCCTGGCGCAGTCGCGTCCGCGTAAGCTGTTAACCGTCGTCACCAAGTCCAACGCCCAGCGTCACGGGATGGTGATGTGGGATGAGATCGCCGCCGACGTCGCCCGCGAATTCCCGGACGTCACCTGGGACAAGATGCTGGTGGATGCCATGACCGTGCGCATGACCCTGCACCCGGCGTCGCTGGATACCATCGTGGCGACCAACCTGCACGCCGATATCCTCTCCGACCTGGCCGGGGCGCTGGCGGGCAGTCTGGGGGTCGCGCCGACCGCCAATATCGACCCGGAGCGTCGTTTCCCGTCGATGTTCGAACCGATCCACGGCTCGGCCTTTGATATTACCGGCAAGGGTATCGCCAACCCGGTCGCCAGCTTCTGGACCGCGGCGCAGATGCTGGAACATCTGGGGGAAGGGGAAGCTGCCGCGCGCCTGATGGCGGCGGTGGAGCAGGTCTGCGCCGAAGGGATCATGACCCCGGACGTGGGCGGCACGGCCAACACCCGCGAGGTCACCCAGGCGGTGATCCGCGCCATTGCAGAAGGCTGATCTATGGCACAACACGACGATAGCGCCCTGCGAGGGGCGCTTACTGAGATCTTTATGGCGGCGGTGAAAAGCGCCGACCCCCATGAGGCGCTGATTAACGCCCTGCCGGCGAAACCGCGCGGGCGCTGCATTGTAGTCGGTGCCGGGAAAGCCAGCGCCGCCATGGCCGCCGCGCTGGAGGCCGCCTGGCCGGATGTCGATCTGCAGGGCGTGGTGGTGACCCGTTATGGCCATGCCGCCTCGACGCAAAAAATTCGTATCGTCGAGGCGGCGCACCCGGTCTCCGATGCCATGAGCGAAGTGGCCTCAATGCTGATGATGGAGCAGGTGAAGCACCTCACCGCCGACGACTGCGTGATTGCGCTTATCTCCGGCGGGGGATCGTCCTTGCTGGCGCTGCCGCGCCAGGGCATTACCCTGGCCGACAAGCAGGCGTTGAACAAAGCGCTGCTAAAGAGCGGGGCGACCATCAACGAGATGAACACCGTGCGCAAGCAGCTGTCGGACATCAAAGGCGGACGTCTGGCGCTGGCGGCGCTGCCTGCCCGGGTGATTACGCTTATCATCAGCGACGTACCGGGTGACGATCCCCAGAGCATTGCCTCCGGCCCGACGGTGGCGGACAGCTCCACGCCAGAAGAGGCGCTGGAGGTTATCGCCCGCTATGGCCTGAAACTGCCGGAGCCGGTAATGCGGGTGCTACGCACCCCGCGTGCCCCGGTGACGACAGCAGAGATTGACGAGGATATCCGCCTGATCGCCACCCCCTCCGGCGCGCTGGCCGCTGCCGCAGCCGTGGCGCAGAAGATGGGATACACCCCGCTGATCCTGGGGGATGCCCTGGAAGGGGAAAGCCCGCAATTAGGTATCGTGATGGCCGGGATTGCGAAATCCGTGAAACAGCACGGCCTGCCGGTAAAAGGCCCGGCGGTGCTGCTGAGCGGTGGAGAGACCACGGTGACGATTGGCGATACGGGATGTGGCCGCGGCGGGCGCAACACCGAGTTCCTGCTGGCGCTGGCCTGTGCCCTGAAGGGCGAGGCGGGAATTTACGCCATCGCCGGGGACAGCGACGGGATTGACGGCACCGAGGATGCGGCGGGAGCGATAGTGACGCCGGAGACGCTGGCTCGCACCGCGCTGGATGCTAAGGCGATGCTGCGCGGGCATGACAGCTATAGCTACTTTGCCGCCGCAGGCGATCTGGTGGTGACCGGCCCGACATTAACCAACGTGAATGATATCCGGGTGATAATGATCGCCTGACAGGAGCAGTGCCGGGCGGCGCTGCGCTTGCCCGGCCTACAACGGCACCGGCCCCGTAGGCCGGGTAAGGCGCAGCCACCACCCGGCGTTTTTTCAACAATTTGCGAGGCTGCTTCCGGGAATGCCTCTTGCCGTCTCGTCTGTATCGCAGTATCTTCTTGTTGCGCTTGCAAAATCAGGCGTCGGGATTAGCCTCCTGCAACCTTAGTGACGGCGCAAAGCTTCATTTGCGCCGTGCGACCTGCTACACCTCAATGGTGGGCTGGACGGGGGCGCTGCAAAGCGCGCCGGTGTCACTAAGGCCGGTAAGGCTAACTCCGTTCAGTTCACCACCAGCGAGATTAGCCTCTCCTGTGGTGATGTAAATTAATCACTTAGTGAGGTTGCCAATATGGCTACGACCCTAACCCCAATTCACGCATTAATTACCAGACCCTTCAACCATCTTACCGATTTCATCGAGCTTGCAGATAACTGCGAACGCTACGTTGAAGCGATGGTAGAAGCCGACGATCCCCGAGATAAACTGGCTCTGTGCGGACGGCTGTCTACCAGCCTCTCTCTGCTGATGCCGACGCTTAACGAGCCCATTCCTCCGGAAATGGTGGATGTGTTGACCATTGATACGCTGCCCACTCATCTCCCCGTGTTCGAGCCGGAAACCGATACTCTGTGCCGGTACTGTCAGGAACTCACTCAGTTGACAATGAGTGGCATGCTGACAAGCGAGCAGCAGCGCGTTATCGAAGATTTGCTGTTTGACCTAGTGAGTTATTTTACTTACAGGCTGAAAGCTCCGCGCTGGCTGAGGACAGAGCAGGGCGATGTATTACTTTGAAAACGATAAAATTTACTTCTTAATGCTTAGAGTATCTGGCATGAAAATGAATCTCTGAATTTAATTCGGCCAACATGTATATCGAAGAGTCGTTAGGTTGTGATATTCACGAAACACCCTTACAGTTATTATCTATAAGGGCGTTGATTTTATCTCTTTTTCAGTGATGCAGTTATATAAACGATGATGGCTACGATGAGTAATGATAAAATGCAGAGGGAAAGGAAATAATATTTATCCCATGTATCACCAGGGATGACATCTGTAAAGATTCTCACCAAACTATAGGCTTTCATTTCTGGTATCAGTAAAAATAAGGCCGCTAACACCAGGGTGTATAGCAGCGCTTCCCCAATCCATAATAACACGTAATGCAGTGGCTTCATTAATACACCTGTATAGTACCGAAAGCAGTTAATGAGGACGTTACTTGTATGGTTGGCGTTTTAAGCAAAGCATCGCGTAACAGCATAAAATCTGATAGACGCGGCAAGGTAATACAACCTTCGCTTACGCCTTTATAACCAGCGGGATGCAAGCGAAAGTGTCCTCTTTCTACCTGTCCTGTGAACGTAATATCATCAATCTGTGCGTCATGTCTGTACAAAGCAAACCATACTGACCTGTCCGAACCGGATACGAACGATGCAAAAGCATCACTCAACCCTGTTAGTGCACCACCTGTACCACGTGTAACAATGTAGTATAAACCTGGCGGTAGCGGTCCGATAGAAGGGATTGCAATATCATTAGCATTGTTGCGTGATGTGCCTGTACCAGAATAAGCCGGAAAAAAACCTATTCCGGGGCAGCTCAGATTACTTAGTTGATTCCCATTTAGATGGAAAGTGCATTGGATCATCGTTCATTCCAGCTATCGGAGAAAATGACATTCCCATCACAATATTTCCATGTTATTTTCTCATATCGTAAGGATACTGCTTCCAGATGATTATGCTTTTCAGTTGCTGGATTTTTACAATCGTGCATCATGGGGCAAATTGAAATAACCTTAACGTTCTCAAGTAACATATTGAAGTACTCTTCCTCTTGTCCTGAGTGATTAATTTTATACCATTTCAATTCTACGCTTTTTAGTGTCTGCCCCTGAGCTACAGCCTTATATATATATGGGCTTGAGGAATCAAATTCTTTCTGAAATGTTAATGGCGCATGTAAGCGCGTTCCGGTGATTTTGCCTGTGCTATTATCAGTCGGTAAGTGTAATCCATGACTAAAACCCAGAACCTCAATGCTTCCTTCACGATCTTTAACATCAACCGATCCTTTAATATCAGCTCCACCATCGTCTTTCATCCATAAGTAAGCTGGAATTGCCATTTGTGTAATCCTTTAATTAGTTGATAAACGAAAAAAAGCCTACATACATTAAGGTTAATTTGCAAAAACATTGATCCCGAAAATAAATAAGGTTTTTTTATTCGTTTAAACAAAGTTGATTCATGCGGGCTAGCCTGCATCGAACTCCTGGCGTTGAAATGTTCTCAGTACATTCACCGCAGAATCACCCGTCCCCCCTTTGACAGAGCACTACACTGATCTACATACCTGCACGCGCTAACCCAGCGCGCGTTTGTCATGTCCATTAAATAAGGATGCATCATGATCCGGCCTATTCCTCTCGAGCGTTATCGCAATATCGGTATCTCGGCGCATATTGATGCCGGTAAAACCACCACCACCGAGCGCATCCTCTTCTATACCGGGGTGAGCCATAAGATGGGGGAGGTCCACGATGGTGCGGCGATCACCGACTGGATGGCGCAGGAGCAGGAGCGGGGGATTACCATCACCTCGGCGGCGGTAAGCTGCTTCTGGTCCGGCATGGATCGCAGCTATGAGCCGCACCGGATCAATATCATCGACACCCCCGGCCACGTCGATTTTACCATCGAGGTGGAGCGCTCCATGCGGGTGCTGGACGGGGCGGTAATGGTCTATGACTCGGTAGGCGGAGTACAGCCGCAGTCGGAAACCGTCTGGCGGCAGGCCAATAAGTACCGGGTGCCGCGTATCGCCTTTGTCAACAAAATGGACCGTCCGGGGGCCGATTTTTTCCACGTGGTGCAGATGATGATCGACCGGCTGAAAGCGCACCCGGTACCGATTGTCATCCCCATCGGCGCGGAAGAGCATTTCACCGGGGTGGTGGACCTGATCCACATGCGGGCCATCATCTGGGATGACGCTACCCAGGGGATGACCTTTACCTATGCCCCGGTGCCGGATGATTTACAGGCCACTGCCCGGACCTGGCGGGATAAAATGGTCTCTGCGGCGGCGGAGGCCAGCGACGAGCTGATGGATAAATACCTCGACACCAATGAGCTCGACGAGGCAGAAATTATCCGCGGCTTACGTAAACGGACGGTGGCTGGAGAGATCCAGCCGATGCTCTGCGGCAGCGCCTTTAAAAACAAAGGGGTGCAGCGAATGCTCGATGCGGTGATCGAGCTGATGCCGTCCCCCCTCGACGTGCCCGCTATCGACGGCGTGGATGAAAAAGGCCAGCACGCCGAGCGCCACCCTAATGATGACGAACCCTTCTCGGCGCTGGCGTTCAAGCTGATGTCCGACCCCTACGTCGGGCAGCTGACCTTTATCCGCGTCTACTCCGGGGTGCTGAAAAAGGGCGACGCGGTCTTTAACCCGGTGAAAGGCAAGAAGGAGCGCATCGGGCGTATCGTCCTGATGCACGCCAACGACCGGCATGACGTGGAGGAGCTGCGCACCGGGGATATCGCCGCCTGCGTCGGGCTGAAAGATGTCACCACCGGCGACACCCTGACCGACCCCAACGCGGTGATCACCCTTGAGCGGATGGAGTTCCCGGACCCGGTGATCTCCCTCTCCATCGAGCCAAAAACCAAAACTGACCAGGAGAAGATGGGCATCGCCCTGCATCGTCTGGCGGCGGAAGATCCCTCCTTCCACCTGCATACCGATGAAGAGTCCGGTCAGACGATCATTTCCGGGATGGGCGAACTACACCTGGAGATCATCGTCGACCGCATGAAGCGGGAGTTTGGCGTCGAGGCCAACATTGGTCGCCCGCAGGTGACCTACCGGGAAACCATTCGCAAAGCGGTGAGCGACGTTGAGGGCAAGTTTGTCCGCCAGTCCGGTGGGAAAGGACAGTATGGCCACGTGGTGCTGAGCCTTGAGCCGCAGGCGCCGGGCAGCGCCTTTACGTTTGTCGATGCCACCAAGGGCGGGGTGGTGCCCCGGGAGTATATTCCGTCGGTTGAGAAAGGGCTGCGGGAAGCGATGAACAGCGGGGTGCTGGCGGGCTATCCGGTGGTGGATATCAAAGCGACCCTGACTTTCGGCTCTTATCACGATGTCGACTCCTCGGAGATGGCCTTCCGCATGGCGGCGATCTTTGGCTTTAAGGAGGCAGCGCGCAAGGCCGACCCGGTGATCCTGGAGCCAATGATGCATGTGGAGGTGGAAACCCCGGAAGAGTATGCCGGGAACATTATGGGCGATCTCTCCTCCCGGCGCGGGCTGGTGCAGGGGATGGAGGAGCGGTTCGGCAGCCAGATTATACGCGCCGACGTGCCGCTGGCGGAGATGTTCGGCTACGCCACCACGCTGCGCTCCATGTCCCAGGGGCGAGCCACCTACAGCATGGAGTTCCACCACTACGCCGAAGCGCCGCGTATCGTGGCCGATGAGATCATCGCCGGGCGGTCGAAAAAGTAGGCCCGTGGGGTGAACCATGAAGCGTCTGCATTATGCTCTCGCCGCACTCATGGCACCCCTGTTACTGCTGGGGTGTGTGGTGATGTCTGGCACCAGCAAAACCGACTTTGCCGCCACCCGGCAGGCGGATCTCGTTTTTATCGGCCTGCCGGCACCGCTGAACTGGCTTGCCGCCGGGATGCAGGGCACCACATTCCCGGTTTCAAGCCAGCTGTCGCTCACCGCCGCGCACGTCGCGGTGCCGCTGCTCAAGCCGGTCAGAGCCCAGCATCCCACCTGTGATGTCGCGGTAATTGGCGATAACAACCGCGGCAAGATCGTCCATCAACTGGCCTGGGCCCGGGCCGGACGCAACGTTACGCTGTTTGGCTATAGCGCCATCAACAGTTTGCCCAAATCCAGCCGGGGCAAAATCGACGGCTTTGTGAAGCGCAACGGCTGCTACTACGGCATCATTACCGGGGCGGGGGCGGTATCGGGCATGTCCGGCGGACCGGTAATAGACAGCCTGACCGGGGAGACGGTGGGGATCATCACCAACGTCATCCCCGGCAAGGGCGCGGTGGCCTTTGTGGCGGTGCAGGACTTTACCAACCTGCTGGACCGCATGCGGATCCCTTATAAGACCTATTAGACGATATTGACTACAGTGCAGGACCTGCGACGCCGGGTGGCGGCTGCGCCTTACCCGGCCTACGTGTCCCGTGCTCGTGTAGGCCCGTGCAAGCGAAGCGCCGCCGGGCAAAATCCGGCATCTGAATAAACACCGGTTATTTCACTCAGGCGCTTTCACCTGCTTCCCGCTGGTCACAAAGGTGCCTGCGCCCAGGTGGTGCAGGGTGTTGCGCTTATCGTCGTCAAACTGCCAGCGTCCGGCCGCGAACGCCCGTTCATCGGCGGCGGCTGAGACCACCTCGCCAAACAGGGTGTCATATTTTTCTGCCGCGGAGGTGGCGGGCAGCAGACGGCACTCCATCCACGCCAGGCACTTCTCTTCAATTACCGGCAGCCCCAGCACCGGGCCGTTAATCACCGGAATCCCGTAGCAGTTGAACTTATCCTCATCGCGCCCGCTAACGCTGCCCACGGCATAGGTCCAGTTGGTGGCCGCCACGCCGGGAATGACAATCCCGAACATGCCGCTGCGCTCAATCAGCTCCCGCGACCAGGCGCTTTTATCCACCACGATGGCGATCCGCGGCGGCTCGAACTCCACCGGCATCGACCAGGCGGCGGCCATGACGTTGCGGCGGTCCAGGGAGTCGTCGCGGCTGGTGATCAGGATGGTCGGGCCGTGATTTAACAGGCGGCTGGCGTGCATTAACTCAACGGGGCGGAAGTGGCTCATAGAAATTCCTCATCAATAGCATCAGAGCATTAAACGTCTGAAAGCCATCGGAAATCAATACGCAACAAAGGTGTCATGTTTTCGCAACACAAGCTGCCTACAGTGGCGGGCATCAAATCCCAAAGAGGATAACAAGATGCTCACTTCCATATCGCTCAAAGGCGTGTCGTACGCTTTTGGCGCGAATACCGTATTGAATCAAATCGATCTGCATATCGAGCCGGGTAGCGTGGTTGCGCTGCTGGGGCCGTCGGGCTGCGGCAAAAGCACCCTGCTGCGTCTGCTGGCGGGGTTAACCCAGCCTGCACAGGGTGAGATCCATTTTGGCGATCGCCTGGTGGCGAAAAGCGGATGGGCGCTGTCGCCGGAAGCCCGGGACATCGGCATGGTGTTCCAGGATTACGCCCTCTGGCCGCACATGACCGTGGCGCAGAATGTGATGTTCCCGCTGAAGATGCGCCATGTTCCGCGTCAGGAACGTGAAAGCCGCGTGGCGCAGGCACTGGATCGCGTCGGCTTAAGCGCTTTTGCCGATCGCAAGCCGGCGGGGCTCTCGGGCGGACAGCAACAGCGCGTGGCGCTGGCCCGGGCGATTGTCGCGGAACCGAGAGTGCTGCTGTTTGACGAACCGCTCTCCAACCTCGACAGCGAACTGCGTGGCACCTTATGTCACGAGATGGCGTCACTGCTGCGCCAGCTCGGCACCACCGCCGTCTATGTTACCCACGACCGCCGGGAGGCTGAAATCCTGGCCGATCGCATCGTGCATTTGTCTGCTGGCAGCGTCGCTGCCGATCGTTTGATTACCACCTCAGGGGAGTTCGCATGAAAGCTACAATGTCCGTTAGAAAAGGAGTGCTGTTAGCCATGGCGTTATCGTCCGTTATGATCTCCAGCGCCCACGCGCTGACCGTCTACACTGCCGGGCCCGGGTCGCTCGCCAAAAACCTGGCCAGCGGCTTTGAAAAGAAAACCGGCGTGAAGGTGGATATCTTCCAGGCCACCACCGGCAAAGTGATGGCCCGCCTCGAAGCGGAGCAGGCTAACCCGCAGGCCGATATTCTGATCTCCGCTTCCTGGGATACCGCGGAAGATCTGCACAACCGCGGCTGGCTGTTGCCGTACCAGAGCGCCAATGCGGCTAACGTGCCTGCGGATCTGAAATCAGAGGACTTTGTCGCCCAGGGCGTCTCGGCGCTGGGCATCGTCTGGAACACCAAAAGCGGCACCCCGGAACCGAAAGAGTGGCGCGATCTGACCACCGCCGCCTTTAAAGACAAAGTCACCACCCCGGACCCGGCGCTGTCCGGTGCTTCTCTCGATCTGCTGATCGGGTTGCAGAATGGCATGGGCGACAAGGCCTGGAGCCTGTTTGATGAGCTCAAAAAGAACGGCATGGTCGTCAGCGGCCCGAACGCTCAGGCGGTCACCCCGGTGATGCAGGGAGCCAAAGCGGCGGTGTTCGGCGCGGTGGATTATGTCTCGTATGGCAACATCAGCCAGGGCGAATCACTGAAGGTGATCTTCCCGGCCAGCGGCACGGTGATTGCCCCGCGTCCGATGATGATCCTCAAATCCACCCAGCATGCGGATGACGCTAAAGCCTTTGTGGATTACGTTCTCTCCCCGGAAGGTCAGGCGATGGTGGCCGATGCCTGGCTGATGCCGGCCCGTGGCGATGTGCAGGCCAAACGTCCGCTGCTTAACGACCTGAAAATTCTGCCGACCAAAAGCGATGGTAGCAGCGAACGCAGCGATATCCTCAAGCGTTTCAACACGCTCTTCACCTTATAATCAGGCGACGGGGGCAACCCCGTCTTCAGGACGGCTTCGTGAATCCTAAATATTTATCGGTAACGACGCTGGGATTATTGCTGATCCTGGTGGCGTTTCCGCTCACCTTTATTCTGCTCCAGGCGGTGTTTCCGCACCTCAGCGCCGGACAGTTCTCCGGGGCGTTCAGCGGCATCAGCCAGCTACTGGCGGAGCCGCAACTGCCGGGCATGTTGGGGGGTACGCTGCAAATTGCCCTTGGCGTCGCGCTGGTCAGTGCGCTGATCGGCTTTCCCCTCGGCGTGGCGCGCGGGCTGTTTAACCTGCCGCTGCCGAGGCTGTGGGATCTGCTGTTTCTGATCCCGTTTTTAACCCCGCCCTATATCGCCGCGCTCTCCTGGATGCTGGTCCTGCAAACCAACGGCTATCTGCAACAGATCACCGGGGTCAATCTCAACGACCTGCTGTTCAGCAGGAGCGGCATTGTGCTGGTGATGGCGCTGAATATCTTCCCGGTGGTCTATTTTGCGGTGTCGCGCAGCCTGCTGGCGAGCGGCCAGCGTCTGGCGCTGGTGGCCCGCGTTCACGGTGCCAGCCCCGGCCGGGCGTTCTGGCATATCACGCTGCCCATGCTTTCGCCGTCGCTGTCGGCGGGGATGCTGCTGGCCTTTACCCTGGCGATTGAAGAGTTTGGCGTGCCTGCCGCTCTCGGCACGCGCGCTGGCGTGGTGATGCTGACCACCGATATCGAGAAAAAGCTGGCGGACTGGCCGATCGATCTTTCGGGCGCATCGATGCTTTCCGTGGTGCTGGTAGTTATCGCCCTGAGTGCCTGGTGGCTGCAGAAAAAGCTGACCGGGCATCAGGATGTGACCAGCATTACCGGCAAACCGACCGAGAATATGGGCGCCAGCGCCGGGATTTTTACGCTGCCGGTTATCGCTGTTTTTGCGCTGACCGGGTTTATCGCGGTGATCCTGCCGGGGGCGTCGATGGCGCTGTCCGGGGTGCTGGGAACCCTGTCTGGCGGGGTGACGCTGGATAATCTGACCGGCGGGCACTATGCGGCGCTTTTCAGCCAGCAGGGGGATGCGCTGTCGGCGCTGGGCACCAGCCTGTCGCTGGCGCTGGGGGCGGCCTGTATTACCGGCGTGCTGGGCCTGCTGGCCGCGTGGCTGGTGGTGGTGCAGAAGATCAAAGGGCGCGGCGTTCTGGATGCGCTCTCCCTGATGCCTGCCGCCTTGCCGGGCGTGGTGGTCGGGGTGGGGCTGATCCTGCTGTGGAACCGTCCGTTCTGGCCGGTCTCGCCCTATAACAGCTGGGCGATATTGCTCCTGTCCTACTGCTGCCTGTTGTTGCCGTGGCCGGTGCGCTATGTCGGCAGCGCGCTGCGCCAGCTGGGAGGGAATCTTGAGCCTGCCGCGCGGGTGCATGGCGCGTCGGCGTTTCAGGCGCTGCGCTTTATCGTGTTGCCGCTGGTCTCCCCGGCGATGCTGGCGGCGATGCTGATGGTGTTTGCCATCGCCTCGCGCGAGCTGGTGACGTCGCTGCTGCTGGCCCCGGCGGGCACACAGACCGTCTCGGTATTTATCTGGCGGCAGTTCGAGCAGGGTTCTGTCGGACAGGGAATGGCGATGGCGACCCTGACGCTGCTGACCGGGCTGGTGCTGATGTTAACGGCGCTCGGGATCATGCAGCGCTCGGCGCGGGGATAAAAAGCACGTTTCACACCGTGAGCGGGGAAAAATAGTTTATAAACAAGGAAACTGTAAAAAGGAAACTGATTATGACCCCGTTTTTGACCGCTTATCTCGCCCGTACCGGCTGGCAGCAGCCGGTTTCTGCGGACATCGCCACCCTGCGGGGCCTGCACCTGCATCACAACAGCGCCGTCCCGTTTGAGAATATCGATGTGGTGCTGCCGCGTGAAATCCAGCTCGACGAGCAATCCCTGGTGGATAAGCTGGTCACCGCCCGCCGCGGCGGGTATTGCTTTGAGCAGAATGGGTTGTTCGAGCGGGCGCTGCGTGAGGTGGGATTCCATGTGCGCAGCCTGCTGGGGCGGGTGGTACTGGCGAATCCGGCCCAGATGCCGCCGCGCACCCACCGTCTGCTGCTGGTGGAACTGGAGGGCGAACGCTGGATCGCCGACGTCGGTTTTGGCGGGCAGACCCTGACCGCGCCCATCCGTTTGGTCGCCGAAGAAGAGCAGGCGACGCCGCACGGCCTGTACCGGCTAATCAACGACGGTTGCGACTGGGTGCTACAGTTGTATTACGTCATCCCGGCCAAAGCCACCCAGGCAAAACTGGCGCAGGAGTTTATCGAGCTGGCGACCAGCCCGGAGATTCAGGCGGAGGGGATCGTGAAGCAATTTAACTGGTACCCGGGCATCGACGCGAAATATGTGAAGGGGGCGCTGGATGATGCGACGTGGCAGAAGCTGTTCGCGGAAATTTCGCCAGAAACCTTAGCGGAGAACGGCAAAAGTTTCCCTCTCAAACCCTACTTTGACGCTATCAAAGAAGGTTATGAGAGCCAGGTTTCGAACTGAGGGTATGGCGTGCCTGGCAGAATATTGCCAGGCACCTTTAGCGGTGATTATTCATGCGACAGACATTGAACGCTTTCCTGCTGGTTCTTCCGGCGACGCTGATGATTGGCATCTTCTTTCTCTGGCCGCTGGGCTATTCGCTTATTTCGGCTTTTACCCATGAAACAGGTTTGACGCTGGCGCACTTTGAAAAAGTGTTTAGCCTCTATTCGAACGATATTCTCTTTACCCTGATCATTGTGCTGGTTTCACTGGCGATCCTGGCGCTGCTCTCCATCATTATTTCCGCCGTGATTGTGCTCTCGCCCTGTCGTCGTCTCGTTAAAGCGCTGGCCTTTTTATACCGCCTGCCGCTGTTTATCCCATTCATCGTTGCCGCGCAGATGATGCGGACCTTCCTGGCAAAAAACGGCCTGATGAACAATACCCTGGTTGCCCTCGGCGTAATGACGCCGATGGAGACCACCTCGCTGCTGGGCTGGAGCGGGATCATTATTACCTTTGTCTGGAAACAGATGGCCTTTACCACGCTGCTGATTAGCGGCGCCATGGCGGCGGTGGAGTCTACCCATATTCTGGCGGCGAAAAACCTCGGTGCCTCCCGGGTGCGTATCCTGTTCGACATTATTTTGCCCCAGGTGTTGCCGACCATTGGCATCGCGATGGTGTTATCGACGGTCACCATGATGTCGGTGTTGTCAGTTCCTCTGATGATCGGCACTGGCGCCCCAACAATGATGACCGTTGATATGGCATTTCGCGTCAACTCGTATGGCGACTATCCGGTTGCCAATGCGATGGGGGTCATCTCGTACCTGATGTGCGCCGCGATGTCCTGGTTCTATCTGCGCCACAGCCTGAATGCAAAAGGAAACCCCTGATGAACACGCTGTTTAATAGAGTTCGCGGTAGCTTTATTCTGCAAACCCTGCTGCTTACCTTTCTGGTGCTGGCGCTGTTTGGCCCGCTGCTGAACCTGCTGATCTGGACGGTGGCGGAGAGCTGGTTTTTCCCGCATACCTTGCCCAGTCAGTGGGGGCTGAAGTACTGGGGGCAGGTTTTTAGCCCTTACAGTGACGTCTCCGGTTCGTTGTCCATCAGCGTCCTGATAGCCCTTCTGTCGGTGGTGGTGTGTCTGCTGATTTCAATCCCGGCAGGGTACGCACTTTCGCACCGGTCCATGCCGTGCCGCGCCTTCTTTATGCTGCTGTTTTTGATCCCGCAGGCTTTCCCGAACCTGACGGTCTATATGAACGTGGCGCGGCTGTTCTACCAGTGGGGGTTGAACGGGACGATTGCCGGGGTAGTGCTGGTGCACAGCGTGCACGGGCTGATGTACTCCATCTGGATAAGCGTCGCGGCGTTCTCGGCGCTCGATCCGCTGCTGGCGCGGGCGTCACGCAATCTGGGCGCCGGGCCGGTCTACACCTTTTTCCATATCATCCTGCCGCAGGCCGCCCCCGGGTTGATTGCCGCCAGTATCTTTGTCTTTCTTGAGTCGCTGGATGAGTTTACCGCCACGTTCTTTGTCGGCGCGCCGGAGATCAACACGCTGCCAATACTGCTCTATACCGCCAGCATGTCGGGAAATTATCAGATGTCCTCCATTACGGCGCTGATTCTGCTGGTGCCGTCGGTGATCTTTATGTTGGTGATCCAAAAATTTATGCGCCCTGAGATGCTGTCCAAGCTGGGGAAATAACCGCAATTAGTTACAACATGCTGTAAGCGTTTTCGATTAATGGTTCCCCGGCCGTTGGCCGGGGAAAGTGCCTGTTTATGACTCCTGCGCCGCACTCAACACGCTATGCAGCAACACATTGGCCCCTTTTTCTGACCATTCCGGATGAATCTTTTCCGCTTCGTTATGGCTAATGCCCTTCACGCAGGGGATAAAGATCATGCTGGCAGGCGCGATTTTGCTGACGTAACAGGTATCGTGCCCGGCGCCGGATACCATCGATTTTGATGAATAGCCCAGCGCGGCCACAGCCTGTTCCGTTCGGACAAGACAGGTTTCATCAAAGGCGACAGGTGCATAGTCGAAGATGCGCTCGACGCTGGCGCTCACGCCACGCGCCGAAAGACCTGCAGCCGCCTGATGCAGCGCGGTTTCCATCGCCTCCAGCGCCTCGCTGAGCGGATGGCGGAACTCTACGCTGCACACCACCCGGGACGGGACGACGTTTCGTGAATTCGGGGTCACGTTCGCCATGCCGATGGTGGCACGCCCGTCCGGGGCATGTTGATAACCGATCGCCTCCACCTTCAGCGCCAGCTCCGCAAAAGCGGTCAACGCATCGCGGCGGCTGTGCATTGGCGTAGTGCCCGCATGTGCGGCAAACCCGTCGAGAGTAAGGGTAAACCAGCGCTGGCCCATCGCCGCACGCACCAGGCCGATATCAATGGCTTCGTCTTCCAGAATAGGCCCCTGTTCGATATGCAGCTCATAGCAGGCGTGGATCGGGAAGGCGCGGGCAGGGCGTGGGCCACGATAGCCGATGGCCTCAAGGGCGTCGCGAACGGTGATCTGTTTGCTGTCCATCCTGGCGTAAGCAAAGGCTTCGGAAAGTTGACCCGCCCAGACCCCGGAGGCGAGCATCGCCGGGGCAAAGCGCGCGCCTTCTTCGTTGGTCCAGTTCACCAGCACGATATCGCGCTCGGTTTCTACCTGATGATCGTTCAGGGTGCGCAGCAGCTCCAGCCCGGCCAACACGCCGTAGATCCCGTCATAGTTGCCGCCGAGCGGCTGGGAATCCACGTGGGAACCAGTCATCACCGGGGGAAGCGCCGGGTTTTTACCGGCGCGGCGGATAAACATGTTGCCCATGCTGTCCACTTCGCAGCTAAAACCGGCCTCCAGTGCCCACTCGCGCAGCAGGTTGCGGGCAATACGGTCTTCCTCGCTTAGCGCCAGGCGGGTCACCCCGCCGGCGGGGGTGCCGCCGATCTGCGCCATCGTCTCGAGCGTAGACCACAAACGGTCTGCATTAACGCGGATCATGCTTTGTCCTTCGTGCTGCGGTAGCGGAAGTCGCAGCATGCGCCGCCCTGCATAATGGTGGTGGTGCGGGTCAGCTCCACGTCCGGCGCGTAGCCGACGATGAATTTCTCATCCCGGGCGCACGACAGCAGATGGCCGATCTCGCCGAGGCCCATCTCGTGATACATCTCGGCATAGCGGCAGCGGGTCACGTTGTAGTTGTACTGCTGGTCGTCGGCGTCGATCACCTTCACGTCGAGAGCGTTATCCTTCTCCCACAGATACTGCAGAGCAATAAAGCTCTTCACGTCCGCGCCGTTTGGCTCCTTGCGGGCAAATTCTTTGCCCGCATTAATGGCGGCCTGCTCAATGGCCTCGCCAATCACCGCCTGGGCGCGGGACTTGCCGATCTCACGCACCAGGATTTCATAAATTGGTTTAATAATTTCTGCTTCAATTTTGCGGCGGGCAAGAATGCCCAGCTCATTATTATCACTCATCACATTGCCTCACTGCGTTACTTAGCTTTTGCGCCGCCGAGCACGGTCTGCGGCTGCCATTTGCCATCGACCACTTTATAGACGGTGAAGGACGGGGCCTTCAGGTTGCCCTGATCGTCAAAGGCGATCTGCCCGGTGACGCCGGAGTAGCTGATGGCGCGCAGGGCAGGCAGGTACTCTGCCGGATCAACCGAGTCGGCTTTTTCCATCGCGGCAACCAGTACGCGGGTGGCGTCATAGGCGAACGGGGCATGAAGTTCAATATGGGTGTGGTAGCGGGACTGGTATGCCTGCTCGAAGGTCTTGCCGCCCGGCATCTGATCCACCGGCAGGCCCGGCTCCAGCGCGACAACGCCTTCACCCTCTTTCTGCGCCAGCTGCAGGAAGGTCTGGCTGACAAAGCCGCCTGCGCCCATCAGGGTCGTCTTCATACCCAGCTGTTTGATACGACGTGCCAGCGGTGCCGCCTGGCTGTCCACGCCGCCGAAGAAGATCAGATCGGCGTTCTTACTGCGAATGGCGGTCAGTACGGCGCTAAAGTCGACGGTTTTGTCGTCAACGTACTGGCGGTCAACAATCTTCACGCCCTGGGCTTCCAGCGATTTAATAAACTCATCCGCCAGGCCCTGACCAAAGGCGGTACGATCGTCGATGACCGCGATGCGTTTGGCTTTAAGGGTATTTACCGCGTACTGTCCGGCAAACTGGCCACCGTCATCGTCGTGACCCATCACGCGGAAGCTGGTGTCGAACCCCTGTCTGGTATAGGCATGACCGGTAGCAACGGGGGCCACCTGAGCGATACCGGCATCGTGATAGACGCGGGCCGCCGGGATGCTGGTGCCGGTGTTCCAGTGGCCGACTACGCCTGCCACGCCGGTATCCACCAGACGCTGAGCCACAGCCACGGCGGTGCGCGGATCCGACTGGTCATCTTCCGACTGCAGCTTGAAAGTCACCGCCTTGCCGCCGATGCTCGGGTGCTGTTTGTTGATATCGTCAATCGCCAGCTGCGCGCCATTCTCCAGATCTTTACCGATACGGGCAGACGGGCCGGTCAGCGGACCCGCCAGGCCGATCACCACGGTTTCGCTGTCGGCGGCCCAGGCGCCGGTAGAGGCAAATCCGCTGAGCACAATGGCCGCGCTGAGCGCGCTGATTTTAATGGTTTTCATTATTTTTCCCTGATATTGGTTGGTGTGTTAAGCGGGCATTTCGCCCAAATAAATCTGTGCAATCTGGTCGTCGTCGAGCATCGCCCTGGACTCGCCGTGATGAACGATGCTGCCGCTGTCCATCACCCAGGCCTGATCGGTCACCTCCAGCGCCAGCCGGGCGTTTTGCTCGATCAGCAACAACGCCACGCCGCGCTCGCGCAGTCCGGCGATGACGGCGAAAATGTTCTCGACCATTTTGGGCGCCAGGCCCATCGAGGGTTCGTCGAGGATCAGCAGGCGCGGGCGGCTGAGCAGGGCGCGGTTCAGGGCTAAGAGCTGCTGTTCCCCGCCTGAGAGCAGTCCGGCCAGCTGGTGCTGGCGTTCGCCCAGACGCGGGAACCGTTCGAAAATCGCGTTCATCTCCTGCCGGACGGTGACAGTGTCACGGCGGAGCCAGGCGCCCATCTGCAGGTTTTCCAGCACCGTCATACGGGCGAAGATGCCCCGGCCTTCCGGGACCATCACCAGCCCGTCGCGCAGCAGCGCTTCGGCTTTCTGTTTGCGGATCGGTTTGCCATTAAATTCGATGTTACCGCCAAAACGCTCCAGTCCGGTGATGGCCCGCACGGTGGAACTTTTGCCTGCGCCGTTAGCCCCAATGAGCGTGGCCTGTTCGCCTTCACCCAGGCTAAAGGAGACATCCCGTACTGCCTGGATACCACCGTAATGCACGTCCAGACGTTCCACTTTCAGTAATTCAGACATGGGCATTGCCTCCAAGCCAGGCGGCGATCACCGCCGGGTCGCGACGCACGCTGTCAGGGGTACCGCTGGCCAGCGTTTTGCCGTAATCCAGCACCGTGAGCCGATCGCAAATCCCCATCACCAGCTTGACGTCGTGTTCAATCATTAGCAGGGTTTTGCCGTCGTCACGAATACGGGTCAGCAGCTCACCCAGCGCCACTTTTTCCGCCGCGTTCATCCCGGCGGCGGGTTCATCCAGCGCCAGCAGCAGCGGATCGGTCGCCAGCGCGCGAGCTATCTCCAACCGCCGCTGATGGCCGTAAGCCAGATCGCAGGCGCGGTAGTGGGCAAACTTCGCAATGCCGGTGTAGGCCAGCCAGTGCCAGGCCTGCTCGAGGGTCTGAGCTTCTTCTGCCCGGGCGCGTTTGTGACGGCTCAACGCCGCCCAGAGTCCGTTGTGGGTGCGCACGTGGCGACCCACCATCACGTTCTCCAGCACCGACATCTCGTTAAACAGACGCACGTTCTGGAAGGTACGGGCGATGCCCGCGGCAGTTACCTTTTCGATCTGGTTCGGGAAGTAGGGCTTATCGGCAATGGCGAACTCACCGCTGTCAGCGGGATACAGGCCGGTGATGAGGTTAAAGCAGGTGGTTTTTCCCGCGCCGTTGGGGCCAATCAGGCCGTAGATCTCGCCCTTATTAATCGACAGCGAGACGTTATCCACGGCGGTAAGGCCGCCAAAGCGTTTGGACATATTGCGCACGGTTAACAGGCTCATGCTTTTACCTCCTTGTGGCGCTTCGGCCAGATGCCCGACGGGCGAACCAGCATCACCAGCACCAGCGCCAGGCCGTAAAACAGCTGACGCAGGATCTCCGGATCAATCAGTACCGAACCAAACAGCGCCTGCTGCACCGGGGCCGCCTGGCTGCGCAGCAGCTCCGGCAGGGCGGTGAGCAGTACCGCGCCGAGGATCACCCCCGGGATATGGCCCATCCCACCCAGCACCACCATCGCCAGTACGGCTATGGACTCCTGCAGGGTGAAGGATTCCGGCGAGACAAAGCCCTGGAAGGCGCCGAACAGCGCCCCGGCCACACCGCCAAAGGAGGCACCCATGGCAAAGGCCAGCAGCTTAAAGTTGCGCACGTTGATACCCATTGCCCGGGCGACATCTTCGTCTTCACGGATAGCGTGCCACGCCCGGCCAATACGTGAGTGTTGCAGGCGAAGGCAGACAAAAATGATCCCGACAATCACCAGCATCAGCAGGTAGTACCAGAGCCACAGGGCGGGCACTTTGACGCCGAACCAGTGGTAAACGCCGCTGAACTTCAGGCCGAACAGGTTGAGGGTGTCAACGCCGGTAATGCCTTTTGCGCCGTTGGTGATGTTCACCGGGCGGTCGAGGTTACGCATCAGAATGCGGATGATCTCCCCGAAGCCGAGGGTCACAATCGCCAGGTAATCCCCGCGCAGCTTCAGCGTCGGGGCACCCAGCAGAATGCCGCATACCGCCGCGACCAGCGCTGCAATCGGGATAATCAGCAGGTACGAGGTGTGCAGCCCGTGCGGGAACCAGAGGTTCAGGATCGGGAACACCTCTGCGAGATGCGGTGACGCCATAAGCGCCGCCAGATAGGCGCCAACGGCATAGAAGGCGATAAAGCCCATATCCAGCAGGCCGGTGTAGCCGACAACGATATTCAGCCCCAGCGCCAGCATGATGTAGAGCAGGGCGAAGTCGATCACCCGCACCCAGTAGTTGCCGCCCAGCTGGGTAGCCACAACCGGCGCAAGCAGGAGGGCAAGCACGAAGAGGGTCATGCCGGACCAGAATTTACCGCTGGCCGCCGGGGTTTTGATTTCAATGGCAGTCATGATTTCTCCTTACGCCCTGTGCGCCACGCGCTCGCCCAACAGACCAGCCGGACGGAAGACCAGCACCAGAATCAGAACGATAAAGGCGAATACGTCCTGGTAGTTACTGCCGAACACGCCGTGAGTCAGTTCGCCGAGATAACCGGCGCCCAGCGCTTCGATAATCCCGAGCAGGATCCCGCCAATCATCGCCCCGCGAATGTTGCCGATGCCGCCGAGCACCGCCGCGGTAAAGGCTTTAATGCCGGGCAGGAAGCCCATCGAGAAGCTGGCGTTGCCGTAATTGCTGGCCATCATCACCCCGGCGAGTGCGGCAAAAACGCCGCCGATGGCAAAGGTCAGAGTGATGATGGCGTTCGGATTAACGCCCATCAGGGTGGCGACGCGTGGGTTTTCAGCCACCGCCCGCATACCCCGGCCAAGGCGGGTATACTCCACCAGCAGCCACAGGCCGGTCATGACGATCAGTGCCAGCGCCACGGTGACGATGCCGGTGACCGTGACAATCGCCGGGGGATGCGCCTCGCTGCCCGCCGTGATAGCAATCGGGTCCATCGGCAGGATCTGCGGGAACATCAGCGGATTACGCGACCAGATAATCATCGCCACGGTTTGCAGCAGCACCGATACGCCAATCCCGGAGATCAGCGGTGCCAGCCGCGGCGCATTTCGCAGGCGGCGGTAGGCAAAGCGCTCAACGGACATCGCCAGCAGGGCGCAGACCGTCATGGCGATCAGCAGCGCAAAGCCGAGCTGTAACAGCTGCGGCATGGCGGGGAAATAGCCGGTCAGGAGATTCAGCGCCGACAGAGTGGTCAGCGCGCCGACCATCAAAATATCGCCATGGGCGAAGTTAATAATGCGCAAAATGCCATACACCATGGTATAGCCCAGCGCGATCAGCGCGTAGATGCTGCCCAGCATCACGCCGTTGATCAGTTGTTGTATGAGTGTGTCCAACGTTGTTACCCGACAAATTGCTCTTTTCAGCGGCTAACATCTAATAATTGAATTAAATTGTGAAATACACATATATTCTTTCTTATGATTTTTGGAGCTTGCTTTATCTGATTGATTTTAATGATGATGATAAATGGCTGATTAACCGGATTATCCATAACAGATCAATATATGAATAAAACAGAACAATCCCTGGCGTTGTCGGCCTTTGCCGAGAGCCGACTGGCGAACGATCCGCCGCTGCGGGCGGTGCGGGCCTTCGAGGCGATAGCGCGGCTGGGAAGCGTGACGCAGGCGGCTCAGGAGCTGGACATATCGCCCTCGGCGGTGAGTCACCAGCTGAAAGTGCTGGAAGGATACTTACAGATGCCGCTCACCGAGCGTCAGGGGCGCGGGCTGATCCTGAGCCAGCAGGGGCGGGATTATTACCGTTCCATCCGCGCGGCCTTTAACGTGCTGCGCCAGGCCACCGGGCATCTGCTGGAGCAGGTGCAGACCCGCCAGGTGACCATCAGCCTGATCCCGCTTTTCGGCATGGGGTGGTTTATCCCGCGTCTGCCCGGGTTTATGCGCGCTAACCCACAGACCGAGATCAACGTGGTCTACGCCAACCACCGCAACTACCTGAGTGACGCGTCGGATATGTCCATCCGCTTCGGCAACGGCCAGTGGGCGGGCTACCAGAGTGAAAAGCTGATCTCCGGGCAGATGGTGCCAGTCTGTAGCCGGGCATTTTTGCGCCTTCACGGGCATGTTGATACTCCCGAACAGCTATTACAGATGCCGCTGTTGCATGATGAAGAGCGCGCCACCTGGCAGCAGTGGTTTATCCAGCAGGGGGTGAAACGCCCGCTGCGGCGCAGTGGCCCGATGTTTGAAGACGGGCTGTTAACCCTGGCGGGCGTGCAGGCAGGGCTGGGCTGCGCGTTGATGCGCGAACCGTTGATTGCGCCCTATCTGGAGAGCGGTGAGCTGGTGAAGATCTTCGATCTCCCTATCGACGATGGCCGGGATTACTACCTGTGCGTGCGTCAGGATGGAGAGATGAGTCAGGACGGGAAGTTGTTGCAGAGCTGGTTGCGGCGGGCGGCTGGGCAGGAATAGTCTTCGCCGGGTGGCGGCTTCGCCTTACCCGGCCTACAAAACTCACTCCCTACGTGCCCGGGTGGCGTACCAGCACAATAGCGATCCGGCGCACACCATCATCGCTCCCTGCCAGAAGCTGAACGACAGCGGCGCATTCAGCAGCACCGCTGCCAGTGCCGCTGACAGTACCGGGGTGAAATAGGATGCTGCCGCCAGCAGCGTCACGTTGCCGTGCAAGATACCGATATTCCACGACGCGTAGCCAAACCCCAGCGCCACGCCGCACATCAAAAGTTTGATCACCACCGGCACGCTAAACACCATCTCCGGCTGCGGGCTGAAAGCATATTTCAGCCACAGGGTCAGGGCGGTGAGCAATACAAACAGGGTGATCCCGTTCTGGCCGTTGGCGTATTTACTGGTCACGGTGCAGTAGGCTGCCCAGATGAAAGCGCCAACGAACGCCAGGCCGTAACTTAGCGGGTTGGAGGTGATGTTACGGGCGATATCCGTTGGGTTCAGCCCATTTTCGCCGCCTAATACCCAGCTTACCCCCAGCAGGGCGATGATCAGGCCCGGGATCACCCATAGGGTGGTTTTCTGGCTGTTGAACAGGATGGCGAACAGAATGGTCAGGCTCGGCCAGAGATAATTCACCATTCCCACCTCAATCGCCTGGTGGCGAGTGGCGGCATAGCCTAACGAGAGGGCAAGACAGATTTCATAGCTGACAAACAGCACGCTGCCGGCAATGAGATAGCGGGGCGAGAAACGTCGCAGCCTGGGGAAACCCACCGTTACCAGACAGAGTAAACCGCTTAGCGTATAGATTGCCGCCGCCCCCCCAACCGGACCTAATCCCTCGCTAACGCCCCTAATCAGACCCACCATCGTGCTCCAGAGCACGATCGCGGCCAGACCGACCAGGGTGGCTTTTTTTCTCTCCATCGCATTTCCACCGGCTATCAATTTAAGGGGCAAATTTATAGCACTGTTTCAGTACTTTCCGCGAATTTATCTGTGCCGAAGTAACCCTTTAGCATTAGCAAAAGCCGCCAGCGCTGACTATTAAGAGGGCGAAGATCGGCGATATTGATTTGCCGCAAAAAAAACAGGGGCTTTGCTGTTAGTTTTCTGCCGGATTTCTCAATGATCTAACGAGGACAACGATGGACGTCAGTCGCAGACAGTTTTTTAAAATCTGCGCGGGCGGTATGGCCGGGACAACAGTAGCCGCTCTGGGGTTTGCCCCCAAAATGGCGCTGGCTCAGGCGCGCAACTATAAGTTGCTGCGCGCCAAAGAGATCCGCAACACCTGCACATACTGCTCCGTGGGATGCGGGCTATTGATGTATAGCCTGGGTGATGGCGCGAAGAACGCTAAAGCGTCGATTTATCATATTGAAGGCGATGCGGATCATCCGGTCAGCCGCGGGGCACTCTGCCCGAAAGGGGCAGGTCTGCTGGACTATGTTCACAGCGACAACCGTCTGCGTTACCCGGAATACCGCGCGCCGGGCTCCAATAAATGGCAGCGCATCTCCTGGGATGAGGCTTTCACCCGCATTGCAAAATTGATGAAAGCCGACCGCGACGCCAACTTCGTTGAGACGAACGAACAGGGTGTAACGGTCAACCGCTGGCTCTCCACCGGGATGCTCTGCGCCTCGGCGGCGAGCAATGAAACCGGCATGCTGACGCAAAAATTTGTGCGCTCACTCGGCATGCTGGCGGTAGACAACCAGGCGCGCGTCTGACACGGACCAACGGTAGCAAGTCTTGCTCCAACATTTGGTCGCGGTGCGATGACCAACCACTGGGTTGATATCAAAAACGCTAACGTCGTGGTGGTGATGGGCGGTAACGCCGCTGAAGCCCATCCGGTGGGTTTCCGCTGGGCGATGGAAGCGAAAAATAACAACGATGCGACGCTGATCGTCGTCGATCCGCGCTTTACGCGGACGGCATCGGTGGCCGATATCTATGCGCCGATCCGCTCCGGTACGGACATTACGTTCCTCTCCGGCGTGCTGCTGTACCTGATCGAAAACAACAAAATTAACGCCGAGTACGTTAAGCACTACACCAACGCTAACCTGCTGGTGCGGGAAGACTTTGCCTTTGAAGACGGGCTGTTCAGCGGCTATGACGCCGAAAAACGCCAGTACGACAAATCCTCCTGGAACTATCAGTTCGATGAAAACGGCTATGCGAAGCGCGATGAAACCCTGACCGATCCGCGCTGCGTGTGGAACCTGCTGAAGCAGCACGTCTCCCGCTATACGCCGGAGGTGGTGGAGAACATCTGCGGTACGCCGAAAGCGGACTTCCTGAAAGTGTGTGAAGTGCTGGCCTCCACCAGTGCTGCGGACAGAACCACCACATTCCTCTACGCGCTGGGCTGGACGCAGCATACCGTCGGGGCGCAGAACATCCGTACCATGGCGATGATCCAGCTGCTGCTCGGCAACATGGGCATGGCCGGAGGCGGCGTAAACGCATTACGCGGTCACTCTAACATTCAGGGGCTCACCGATCTGGGGCTGCTCTCCACCAGTCTGCCGGGTTATCTGACCCTGCCGTCGGAAAAACAGACCGATCTGCAAACCTATCTGACGGCGAACACCCCAAAAGCGACCCTGCCGGACCAGGTGAACTACTGGAGCAACTATCCGAAGTTCTTCGTCAGCCTGATGAAATCGTTCTACGGCGATGCGGCGCAGGAGGAGAACGACTGGGGCTTTAACTGGCTGCCAAAATGGGACCAGGCTTACGACGTCATCAAGTATTTCAACATGATGGCGAAGGGCAAGGTCACGGGGTACATCTGCCAGGGCTTCAACCCGGTGGCGTCGTTCCCGGACAAAAACAAGATTGTCGCCAGCCTCAGCAAGCTGAAGTACATGGTGGTGATCGATCCGCTGGTGACCGAGACCTCTAACTTCTGGCAGAACCACGGCGAGATGAACGATGTGGATCCCGCCTCCATTCAGACCGAGGTGTTCCGCCTGCCGTCTACCTGTTTTGCAGAAGAAGACGGCTCCATCGCCAACTCCGGGCGCTGGTTACAGTGGCACTGGAAGGGGCAGGATGCGCCGGGTGAAGCGCGTAACGACGGTGAAATTCTGGCCGGGATTTACCATCGCCTGCGTGAGATGTACCGCACCGAAGGCGGGAAGGGCGTTGAGCCGCTGCTGCGGATGAACTGGCACTACAAACAGCCGGATCACCCGGAATCGGAAGAGGTGGCGAAAGAGAACAACGGCGTTGCACTGGCGGATCTCTATGACCCCAATGGCGTACTGATTGCGAAGAAAGGCCAACTGCTGAGCAGCTTTGCTCATCTGCGTGATGATGGCACCACGGCATCGTCGTGCTGGATCTATACCGGCAGCTGGACCGAGCAGGGCAACCAGATGGCTAACCGCGATAACGCCGATCCGTCGGGCCTTGGCAATACGCTGGGCTGGGCCTGGGCGTGGCCGCTTAACCGTCGCGTGCTTTACAACCGTGCCTCGGCGGACATCAACGGCAAGCCGTGGGATCCAAAACGGATGCTGATCCAGTGGAACGGCACGAAGTGGACCGGGAACGATATTCCGGACTTCAACACCGCCGCGCCGGGCAGCAACACCGGGCCGTTTATCATGCAGCCGGAGGGGCTGGGACGTCTGTTTGCCATCGACAAGCTGGCGGAAGGGCCATTCCCGGAACACTACGAACCGATGGAAACGCCGCTCGGCACCAACCCGCTGCACCCGAACGTGGTCTCCAGTCCGGTGGTGCGTGTCTATCAGGAAGATGTTGTGCGCATGGGCAAGAAAGACAAGTTCCCGTACGTCGGCACGACCTATCGCCTGACCGAGCATTTCCACACCTGGACCAAGCATGCGCGACTGAACGCCATCGCCCAGCCGGAGCAGTTTGTGGAGATCAGCGAAACCCTGGCGAAGGCCAAAGGGATTGCCAACGGCGATCGCGTTAAGGTCAGCAGCCAGCGCGGGTTCATTCGCGCCGTGGCGGTGGTCACCCGTCGTCTGCAGGCCCTGAACGTTCACGGTCAGCAGGTGGAAACCGTGGGTATTCCGCTGCACTGGGGCTTTGAAGGGGTGGCGCAGAAAGGCTATATCGCCAACACCCTGACGCCATCGGTGGGGGATTCCAACTCGCAAACGCCAGAGTACAAGGCGTTCCTGGTCAACATCGAGAAAGCATAAGGAGCGAATAAATGTCGATGGAAACACAAGACGTCATCAAACGCTCCGCCACTAACGGCTTTACCCCCGCGCCTCGTGCGCGGGACTACAAGGCGGAAGTGGCAAAGCTTATCGACGTCTCCTCCTGCGTGGGCTGCAAAGCCTGCCAGGTGGCCTGTTCCGAGTGGAACGATATCCGCGACGAGGTAGGGCATTGCGTTGGGGTTTACGATAACCCGGCGGATCTGAGCGCCAAATCCTGGACGGTGATGCGTTTTAGCGAAACCGATCAGAACGGCAAGCTGGAGTGGCTGATCCGTAAAGACGGCTGTATGCACTGCGAGGATCCGGGCTGTCTGAAGGCCTGTCCGTCTGCCGGGGCG
The DNA here is from genome assembly GCF_965195605.1 of Leclercia sp. M-A074-M. NCBI lineage: Bacteria > Pseudomonadati > Pseudomonadota > Gammaproteobacteria > Enterobacterales > Enterobacteriaceae > Leclercia > Leclercia sp. M-A074-M. The sequence continues at coordinate 126,278 of NZ_CBDAHM010000004.1, forward strand.
ATCATTCAGTACGCCAACGGTATCGTCGATTTTCAGCAAGAGAACTGCATCGGCTGCGGATACTGTATCGCCGGGTGTCCGTTCAACGTGCCGCGCCTCAATAAAGAGGATAACCGGGTCTACAAATGCACCCTGTGCGTGGATCGCGTCAGCGTCGGCCAGGAGCCCGCCTGCGTGAAGACCTGTCCGACCGGGGCCATCCACTTCGGCACCAAGAAGGAGATGCTGGAGGTGGCGCAGCAGCGGGTCGATAAGCTGAAAGCGCGCGGCTATCCCAACGCGGGCATTTACAACCCGCAAGGGGTGGGCGGGACGCACGTGATGTATGTTCTGCACCATCTCGACCAGCCGGAGCTGTATCGCAACCTGCCGAAGGACCCGGCGATCGATACCTCCATCAATCTCTGGAAAGGGGCGCTGAAGCCGCTCTCTGCGGCGGGCTTTATCGCCACCTTTGCCGGGTTGATTTATCACTACGTGGGTATCGGGCCGAATAAAGAGGTGGATGACGATGAGGAGGAACATCATGACTAAATCGAAAATGATTGTGCGCACGAAGTTTATCGACCGCGCCTGTCACTGGACGGTGGTGATCTGTTTCTTCCTGGTGTCATTGTCGGGGATTTCGTTCTTCTTCCCAACCCTGCAATGGCTGACGGAGACCTTCGGCACCCCGCAGATGGGCCGTATTCTGCATCCGTTCTTCGGGGTGCTGATCTTCGTGGCGCTGATGTTTATGTTTGTGCGTTTTGTGCATCACAACATCCCGGACAAGCAGGATATTCCCTGGCTGAAGGGTATTGTTGAGGTTCTGAAGGGCAACGAGCATAAAGTTGCGCGAGTGGGTAAATACAACGCCGGGCAGAAGATGATGTTCTGGACCATCATGAGCATGATTTTTGTGCTGCTGGTGACCGGCGTCATTATCTGGCGTCCGTACTTTGCCCAGTATTTCCCGATGCAGGTGGTGCGCTATAGCCTGCTGATCCATGCGACCTCGGCCATTATTTTGATCCACGCCATTCTGATCCATATGTATATGGCGTTCTGGGTTAAAGGCTCGATTAAAGGGATGATCGAAGGGAAGGTGAGCCGCCGCTGGGCGCAGCAACACCATCCCCGTTGGTATCGTGATGTGGAGCGTATGGAAGCGCAGCAAGAAAGTCGTGAAGGGATGAAGTAAGGTGCTCTGTTGCCCGGCGGCGCTGCGCTTGCACGGGCCTATGGAGTTATTCCCCGCTCCGGATGATTTTGGAGCGGGGAATTTGGCGAGTCAGGTGTTGGTGACTAGTGCATCTATTGCTGCAACCACCCGGGCTCTTGCCGCCTGCATATTACAGACGAAATACTTGCTGGTGAGTTTCCTTTTCTCCACGCTGGTTATACCGGGCGTATTCATAAATAACGTCTGAAAATCAATATTAATGACAGCGGATGCCGGATTAATATGCCCTGAAAGATGATTACGATAACTTAACGGCAGGATTAAACGGGTCGATAAATCATCATAATAATCATGTTGAATCACCATCAGGTAGGGGTGTAATTCACTGGTTCTGCCCGACGGATTACGGTAAATGTCAAACTGGAAGCACATTAAATCCCTCCGAAAAAGGGATCGTCAGACAGCAAACCGGCTTTCGCAACAAACTCATTCATAGCTTGCATGAATTCCTTATCACGTTTGCGTTGCTCGATACGCTCTTCTGTCGTTAATTCCGGGCGTGGTGCCACTCCGGTTAGATGTTCTTTAACTGCATTGTTCTGCAGGGTGTCCAGTTTCATTATTATTGTCTCCTGTATTGGTACTGCCATTATCAACCGCCAACCATAAAAAACAATACTGATTCACCTGGTTATTCAGGAATTGCGAGCAGGCTTCCAGACAAAAGCAACAGGGTGAAAATAACGGAATTATTGCGAGTCGGCCTCCCGATAAATAACCGGGAGGCCGATACTCAGAACTTCTCTTTAATATAACGGAACGGATAAGCGGTCGGCTTAATTTTGCCAATTTTTCGTTTCGGTAATTTCACCGGTTCTTCTGGAATATCTTTATAGGGAATCTGCGACAGCAGATGCGAGATAATATTCAGCCGCACGCGCTTTTTATCTTCGGAGCGGGCGACAAACCACGGGGCCCAGGCGGTGTCGGTGGCGGCGAACATCGCATCGCGCGCTTCGGTGTAATCATCCCAGCGGGTGAAGGATTTAATGTCCATTGGGGAGAGCTTCCAGGTTTTCCGCCCGTCGTTAATGCGGTCGCGCAGACGACGCTCCTGCTCTTTTGGCGTCACTTCCAGCCAGTATTTAATGAGAATAATGCCCGCATCGACCATCGCTTTTTCAATGATGGGCGCACCGTCGAGGAATTTCTCTACCTGCTCTTCCGTACAGAACCCCATTACCCGTTCCACCCCCGCGCGGTTGTACCAGCTGCGGTCGAAAATCACGATTTCCCCCGCCGAGGGCAGATGCGGGACGTAGCGCTGGAAGTAGAGCTGGCTTTTCTCTTTTTCCGTCGGGGCGGGCAGCGCCACCACCCGGAATACGCGCGGGCTGACGCGCTCTGTCAGAGCTTTGATCGTGCCCCCTTTGCCGGCGCCGTCGCGGCCTTCAAAGACGACGCACACCTTCAGGCCCTTACTCACTACCCAGCGCTGAAGCGTTACCAGCTCCTCATGCAGGCGATGCAGCTCTTTTTCATACTCCTTGCGTTTAAGGGGGACGGGAGGCGTGTTAGTCGCAACGGGTTTGCTTTTCTTTTTATCTGCCATGATGCGTTCCTTTCAGGGATTCTGCCGGGACGGTGTGACATAACACTTTGAAGTGTAATCACCGACACGGGGATTGGTGGAAAATATTCACACCCCACCCGAAATAATGGATGAAGCTGCCAGCGGCGCGATTTGAACTGGCTCACCATACAAGATTGTTCAATAATGTCTGTCGCAATTTTTTAACAAGTGGCTGTGGTATGAAAAAGACGGTGTTTTCGTTAGCGCTTGGCACGTTCGGTCTGGGGATGGCCGAATTTGGCATTATGGGTGTATTAACCGAGCTGGCGCGGGATGTGGGCATTACCATTCCCTCTGCCGGGAATATGATCTCATTTTATGCCTTCGGGGTAGTGATTGGCGCGCCGATTATCGCGCTCTTTTCCAGCAAGTTTTCGCTTAAAACCATTCTGTTGTTTCTGGTAACACTCTGTCTGATCGGCAATGCGATTTTTACTTTCTCCAGCTCATACACCATGCTGGCGATCGGACGGCTGGTCTCCGGCTTTCCACACGGTGCGTTCTTCGGCCTCGGCACCATTCTTCTCTCCCGCATTGCGCCCCCGGGCAAAGTGACGCTGGCGGTAGCGGGGATGATTGCCGGGATGACGGTCGCCAATCTTGCCGGCGTACCGCTTGGCACCTGGCTTGGGCACCAGTTCAGCTGGCGCTATACCTTCTTTCTGATTGCTGCATTCAATCTGCTGGTGCTGCTCTCTGTCGCCCTGTGGGTGCCGCAAACGTTCGATAAGACGCAGACCCGTCTACGAGAGCAGTTTCTCTTTCTGAAAAAGCCGGAGCCCTGGTTTATCTTTGCCGCCACCATGTTCGGCAACGCTGGGGTCTTCGCCTGGTTCAGCTTCGTTAAGCCGTTCATGATCAACGTGTCGGGCTTTTCCGAAGGGGTCATGACCGCGATCATGATGCTGATGGGGCTCGGCATGGTGCTGGGGAATCTCTTTAGCGGCAAACTGTCCGGGCGCTACAGCCCGCTGCGGATTGCAGCCTTCACCGATCTGGTCATTGTGCTCTCCCTGCTGCTGCTGTTTGCCTTCGGTGCGTTCCCTGCGGCCTCGCTGGTGATGGGCTTTATCTGCTGTGCCGGGCAGTTTGCGTTGTCGGCACCGTTGCAGATCCTCCTTCTGCAGAATGCGCAGGGCGGGGAGATGCTCGGTGCGGCAGGCGGGCAGGTGGCGTTTAATCTCGGTAGCGCCATTGGGGCTTACTTTGGCGGGATGATGATTACCCTGGGCTATAGCTGGAGTTACGTCACATTACCGGCGGCGCTGCTTTCATTCTGCGCCATGTCGTCGCTATTGATTTATGGCCGTCTGAAATCGCGGCGGGGAGAGGCTAACGCACAGGCGATAGCCTAAGCAACGTGCGCGCAGATGCCCGGCGGCGCTTCGCTTCCCCGGCCTACAAAAGCCAGACCGGGGAAAACGTAGGCCCGTGCAAGCGCAGCGCCGCCGGGCAAAAAGCACTCACATCACGCTTTCGAGGTTTTTCAGGAAATCTTCAACCTGCTCTGACGAGGCAGTGTCTGCCTCGTAAAGAATATCCAGCGTGACATCCTTCAGGCCGCAAAAACCGAAAACGCCTTCAACCAACTGGGTTCGTATCGCCGTCGAATAGCCGTGTTTATCAAAGCCCTTGAGATCGCTGCCCGCCGTCGCGACAAGGCGTACCGGTACATCACGTAAGTTACCCACAATCCGACCATCTTCCGCCACCTTGTACGCCCAGTTCAGGGTGAGTACCCGATCAAACCAGCCTTTCAGCAGACCCGGAACGGACCACCAGTAGATCGGGAAGACAAACACCAGCATATCTGCCCGCTCCACGCGCTGTTGTTCACGCCGGATATCGGCAGGCGGGGCGCTGGTCTCCCGGTGATACAGCGCAAGATCGGGACGCAGCATTGCCGGTGTAAAGGCTTCAGCGTGGAGATCGGCAATCTCGACCTGCGTACCTTGTTCACGTAAGCGGGCGGCAATTCGCGCCGCCAGTGTGTGGGATAACGAATTTTCGACAGGATGAGCCGTCACGATCAGCGCATTATCTATGACATGTGTTACAGACATAACCACCTCAGCACGCAGTTAACCTGTCACTTATCTTACTATTGGTAACTTACATGTCAATCCGGCAACACCACTCATTTTGTGCTGTCGGCACAGGTGTTCAGTACGCCAAACATCGCGCCGCAGAGCATATCTTCTGCGACGTTACGGGCCAGTGCCCCGTTGCTCGCGGCGGTACTAAGCGCCTCCGCCGCACCGATAATGGCCGTTAGCGCCGCTTCACCCTGCACCCCTTTCAGGGTGATATAGGGGGAGAGCGCCATGCGCAGGCAGTCTGCACATTCGGCAACGCAGGCTTCCCGAAATGTCAGCAGCGCCCGGGAGCCGGACAGGGCAGCAGCGATAGGGCCTGTCTCTGGCCCGGCGCTGATGGCGCAATCAATATAGGCGGCACTGAAAAAACTGACGGTGTTTTCCAGCGTTTTATTGTCGACATTCAGCGTTTCACGGAATTTTTTTAACTGCCGATCGCTGTAATCCTGATACAGCGCCATCAACAATCCTTCACGATCGCCGAAGTGATCGTAGGGAATGGGCTTGGTGACGTTTGCCCGCTCGGCCAGATAGCCCAGCGTCAGTGCCTCGGTGCCTTGCTGACGCACGATCCCACGTGCCACTTCCAGCAACTGTACCCGTCGATCCTCTTTTCTTAACCGTTTAACGACCATATTGTCCTCGCGCCAGTGTCTACTAAAGGTAGTTTACACGGTTTATTCGCGAGGCTGTATGCTTTGCAATAATATCGCCGTCTCGTTGCTCCATACCAAATGGTTCCCTGGATTAACATCAAACGGTTAACGCTCGCGAGGACCGCGGCGGCAGGATATGCTTCATATTACGGTGCAGAAGTGGATAGCGGGGTGTTGTGGCCGTAGGCCCGGCAAGCCGGGCATGCGAGAGTTATGAACGGAAATCAATCACCATACGGCCACGGATCTGGCCTTGCTCCATCTCTTTAAAGATGGCGTTGATATCCCCCAGCGGACGCAGCGCCACTTTCGGCACCACTTTGCCTTCGGCGGCGAACTGGAAGGCTTCGGTCAGATCCTGACGGGTGCCCACCAGCGAGCCCACCACCTGAATGCCATCCAGTACCAGACGTGGAATATCAAGGCTCATTGAATCCGGCGGCAGGCCAACGGCCACCACGCGACCACCGGCACGAACGGCATCTACCGCCGAGTTAAAGGCCACTTTCGCCACCGCCGTTACCACCGCAGCGTGGGCGCCGCCGGTTTTTTCCTGGATGAATTTCGCGGCATCCTCCGTGCGGGAGTTAACCACCAGATCGGCGCCCATGCTCTCGGCCAGTTTCAGCTGTTCATCATTGATATCAACCGCAATCACTTTGGCGTTGAACACATTTTTGGCGTACTGCAGCGCAAGGTTCCCCAGCCCGCCGAGGCCATAGATAGCGATCCACTGGCCAGGCTTAATCTCAGAGACTTTTACCGCTTTATAGGTGGTTACCCCGGCGCAGGTGATACTGCTGGCGGCGGCGGAGTCCAGGCCGTCCGGCACTTTTACCGCATAATCGGCGGTGACGATGCACTCTTCCGCCATCCCACCGTCCACAGAGTAACCGGCGTTCTTCACGTTTCGGCACAGGGTTTCGTTACCGGAGTTACAGTATTCGCAGTGGCCACAGCCTTCGAAAAACCATGCCACGCTGGCACGATCTCCCGGTTTGAGCGAGGTGACGCCCGGGCCAATCTCTTGTACCACACCAATGCCTTCATGCCCGAGGATCACCCCGGTTTTATCCCCAAAATCGCCGTTTTTGACGTGAAGATCGGTATGGCAGACGCCGCAGCAGTCCATCTTCAGCAGCGCTTCCCCATGTTTCAGCGGGCGCAGGGTTTTCTCGGTCACTTCTACCTGATGGTCTTTGGTCACGACAGCAGCTTTCATATGTTTCTCCATTTTCATATTGCGGATCTGCGGGGCAGGTTCGACAGAACGAAATACCCATTAAGGATTAGGTTATTTAATGATTGTGACAAGGCCATAGCAACATAATGTAATAATTTAATTGATTTTTTGCGGCCCGGGTCGCGCAAAATGAGTAATGGGCATGATAATAGAGGGGTTATTATTTCTGCAGTAAATGTGTAATGTTTCTGACATAACCAGACCGTAAGGTGTTGTCTTCTCAATAACCGAAGAGTTAAAAAGACAATGCATCTGGTAAAAAAACTTCTCGCAGTGAGCGTTCTTTTGTCCGCTTCCGTACAGGCGCAAAACATCCTCGAATTCCCTCAGCCTGACAACAACCCGGAAGAGTTCTACGCCGTCACCGAAATTCCGGCGGGCGGGATCATTAAGTATGAAACCGACGCCAAAACCGGCTTTATCATCGCCGACCGTTTCCAGTCGATGCCGGTGGCTTACCCGGCAAACTACGGCTCGCTGACCCAGTCGCTGGCGGGGGATGGCGATCCGCTGGATGTGATTTTCTACACCCGCGCGCCGATGGCCCCGGGCACCCTGATTAAACTCCGCGCCATTGGCGTGCTGAAGATGATCGATGGCGGCGAGAAAGACGATAAAATTGTGGCGGTGCCAGCCAGCAAAATTGACCCGACCTATGACGACATCAAAGAGTTGAGCGATCTGCCGAAGATTGAGCAGCAGCGTCTGGAGTCGTTCTTCCGCGTCTACAAGCAGTTGCCGGAAGGGCGCAAGTCGGTGGAACTGAACGGCTTTAACGATGCCGCCACCGCGAAGCAGGAGATCAAACAGGCATGGGATGCCTGGAAAACCCGTCAGCCGAAGTAAAAATTGCCCGGCGGCGGCTACCCGCCGGGCGATCTCCTACAGCTGCGCCGTCAGCGCGGCAATCTCCTCCAACCACTGCGCCTGAAGCTGCGGCTTCTGATGTTTAGGCTTACGCAGCCGATCCTCTTCCAGCAGTCTCTCCAGCATTATCAGCCGCTCCAACAGATCGTCAGCGGGTTCAGCCTGGCTGACGCACGGGGTAGCGGGGACCGGTTGGGCTTGTAATCCGCTCTCCTCACGCAGCCGGGCAAACACCGCGTCGGCATCGTGCCATTCGCTGAGTTTGCCCTTTTCAATCAGCCAGAAGCGGTTACAACTCTGACTAATTAACTGCCGATCGTGGCTGACCAGCAGCACGCCGCCTTCAAACTGTTGTAGCGTCTCCGCCAGCGCCTCTTTGCCTTCCATATCCAGATGGTTGGTTGGCTCATCAAGCATCAGCAGACTGAAGCGGGCCAGCGTCAGGCCAATAAAGAGCAGGCGAGAACGCTCTCCGCCGCTGAGGGTGCTGACCTTTTGTCCGTGGCGCGCCCAGGCGAACCCGGCGGAGATCAGCGCCATCTTGCGATCCTGGATGTTCGGTGCGAAGGGCTCCAGAGCATCAATCAGCGTGGCGTCATCCGCCAGCTGATGCAGGGTCTGGTCGTAATAGCCCAGCGTCACGCGCGGATGGATAGTCAATCCGGCGTGGCTTGCACTGGCGATAATCTGCTGCCAGATAAGCCGCATTAACGAGGATTTACCGCAGCCGTTACGCCCGACAATGGCGACCCGATCGCCGCTTTTTAAGCGGACGTTTTCTACCGAGAAGAGCGTCGGCAGCCCTGGAGCAGGCGCCACACCCAGCCTGTCGATCTCCAGCAGACGGTCGGCCCGCAGGGCATCGCCGCGCAGGGTTAAGGTCCAGGGGCTGCCCGAGGTCAGCGCCGTCTGGCTCTCCTTCAGCCGCTCTACCTGGCGCTCCATCTGTTTGGCTTTGCGAGCCAGATCTTCGTTGTCGTAGACCTTGCCCCAGGTCGCCAGCCGTTTCGCGCTGGCGGTGACCCGGTCGATCTCCTTTTGTTCCGCTTTATGGCGCAGGGCGTCGCTCTCGTCTTTCTCTGCCAGCGCCTGACGCGCGCGGGTGCAGGGAAGGGCGAAGTAGTGCAGCGTTTTGTCGCGCAGGATCCAACTGCCGTTGGTAACGGCATCCAGGAGCTGTCTGTCGTGAGACACCAGCACAAAGCTGCCGGACCAGCGCTGGAGGAACTGTTCCAGCCACAGCAGCGTAGGCAGATCCAGGTGGTTGCTGGGTTCATCGAGCAGGAGCAGATCCGGCTCGCTAATCAGCGCCCGCGCCAGCAGCAGACGGGTATGCTGGCCGCCGCTGAGGGTCGCCGAGGGCAACGCCATATCGTCCGGGGTAAAGCCCATGCTTGCCAGCAGCGTTTCTGCCCGCCAGCGCAGGCTTTCACGCTCGGCTACCGGCAGCTGCGCCAGCACCGCATCCAGCATGGTTAACGGATAGCTCGTCTCCGGAAGATGCTGTTCCACCCGCGCCATCAGGCAGTGGCCGGCCAGCGCCACCGTGCCGGAAAGCGGCGTTTCGGTGCCATCGAGGATCTTCAGCAGGGTACTTTTGCCGCAGCCGTTATCGCCCAGCAGACCAATGCGGTCGCCTTTTTTCAGGCTAAAGGTGAGGTCGTTAAACAGCGTGTCAAAGGCGGTATCAACACGAAGAGAAAGTGCAGTCAGTAATGTGCTCATTTGCTTACTCAAGAGTTACAGGCATGGAAATGCCTCGTCAATCAACGCTGACGATAACCCGGTAAGCCCGAGAGAAGGGATGTCTTAGGTGTCTTCGCTCAAGCCGAAGTTATCGCAGCACGAAACCGATAACGCTTGAGCAGGTGCGATCACCAAGGTGGAATGAAATATCAAAGATTTCATTGCACAGCATAATTAGCCTCCTTTTTATTCAGTGGGTTGATGGATGAAGCGAGTGTAGCGGGGAAGGTGTCTTTCAGCAAGGAATGTTAGTTGGTTGCATTTTAAAACCACATCATCTAGCCTTTATTTGGTTTTACTTTAAAACCAATTGAGAGGATGTGAGAGCATGAAAGTGGAAATGGCGTTATCGACAGGGGAGGCGAAACCTGCGGGTCTGTCGCGTAGCCTGGTATGGCTCTTCGCAATCGCCAGCGGAATGAGCGTGGCGAATGTCTATTTCGCACAACCGCTGCTGGATGCGCTGGCGCAGGATTTTGCTATCAGCCAGGCGGCGGTCGGCGGCGTTGTCACTGCTACCCAGGCCGGTTGTGCGCTGGCGCTGCTCTTTCTGGTGCCGTTGGGCGACGGGATGGATCGCCGTCGATTGATGATGATCCAGCTTCTGGCACTGGTGGCCGTGCTGGTGGCGGTGGGGATGGCACAATCCGCGCCTGTGCTGCTGACGGCGATGCTGGCTGTCGGCCTGCTCGGTACGGCGATGACCCAGGGGTTGATCGCTTATGCGGCGAATGCGGCTGCGTCTCACGAGCAGGGGCGTGTGGTGGGGGCGGCGCAGGGCGGAGTGTTTATTGGTTTACTGCTGGCGAGGGTTTTCGCCGGGAGCGTGAGTGATCTCGCGGGCTGGCGCGGGGTCTATTTCTGCGCAGCGGGCCTGATGCTAATGCTTGCGATCCCCCTGCTGCGAGGGCTACCTGCCACACCCGCGGTTAGCGGTACGCTCAGCTATCCGCGTCTGCTCGCCTCAATGGTGACGCTGCTTCGTCAGGAAAAGGTCTTACAGGTCAGGGGCATTCTGGCGCTGCTGATGTTTGCAGCGTTCAACATTTTCTGGAGCGCGTTGGTATTGCCCCTGAGCGCGCCACCCTTTAATTTCTCCCATACCGCCGTTGGCGCGTTTGGGCTGGTTGGGGTAATTGGTGCCCTTGCCGCAGCGCGGGCCGGGCAGTGGGCCGACCGGGGACTGGCGCAACGCACCAGCGCGATGGCGCTTCTGGCGCTGCTGCTTGCCTGGTGGCCGCTGTCGCTGATGGAGGTGTCGCTGTGGGCGCTGGTGATCGGCATCGTGTTGCTCGATCTGGGCGGTCAGGCATTGCATGTCACCAATCAGAGCCTGATCTTTCGCACCCGGCCAGAGGCGCACAGTCGGCTGGTTGGCCTCTATATGCTGTTTTACGCCGTCGGCAGCGGGCTGGGGGCGATTGGCACCACTTTTACCTGGGCTCATCTGGGCTGGCAGGGGGTCTGTTTGCTGGGGGCGATGGTCAGCCTGCTGGCGCTGGGGTTCTGGTGGGTGACGCGGGGCAGGTAAGGTGCGGTCGGTTCGCCGGGCAAGCGTAAGCGCCGCCCGGCGATGCAGGAGGTTAGATCGAAGTCCGACGGTAGCTGCGGTATTCCGGCTTCCAGAAGTTCTCGTCAATCGCCTGCTGCAGGGCGTCAGCAGAGGTTTTCACCGCCACCCCTTGCTGCTGCGCCATCTTACCCACCGCAAAAGCGATCGCTTTCGACACCACGTGAATATCCTTCAGTTCCGGCAGAACCAGCCCTTCACCGTTATTGACCAGCGGAGAGTGCTTCGCCAGGGTTTCGCTGGCGGACATCAGCATCTCATCGGTGATGCGCGAGGCACCCGAGGCGATAACGCCAAGGCCAATCCCCGGGAAGATATAGGAGTTGTTGCACTGGGCGATGGGGTAGATTTTGTCCTTCCAGACCACTGGCGCAAACGGGCTGCCGGTGGCGACCAGCGCATTGCCTTCGGTCCAGGCGATGATGTCCTGCGGGGTGGCTTCCACGCGCGAGGTCGGGTTCGACAGCGGCATCACGATTGGGCGGGCGCAGTATTTATGCATCTCGCGGATGATCTCTTCCGTGAAGAGCCCGGTCTGGCCGGAAACGCCGATCAGAATGTCCGGCTTCACGTTGCGGACCACATCCAGCAGTGAAAGCACTTCGTTATCGGTATCCCAGTTTTTGAGGTTCTCGCGCTTTTGCACCAGTTTGGTCTGGAACGGCAACAGGTTCGGCATGGCGTCGGTCAGCAGGCCGAAGCGGTCGACCATAAAGACGCGGGAACGCGCCAGCTCTTCGCTGAGCCCTTCGCGCTGGGTCTGGGCGATGATCTGCTCGGCAATGCCGCACCCGGCGGAACCGGCGCCGAGGAAGACGATCTTCTGGTAGCTGAGCTGGTTGCCCGCCGCGCGGCTGGCCGCAATCAGCGTGCCGACCGTTACCGCTGCGGTGCCCTGAATATCATCATTAAAGGAGCAGATTTCGTCGCGATAGCGATTCAGCAGCGGCATGGCGTTTTTCTGGGCGAAATCTTCAAATTGAAGCAATACGTCCGGCCAGCGGTGTTTTACCGCCTGGATGAAATCATCCACGAACTGATAGTACTCGTCGTCGGTGATGCGCGGGTGGCGCCAGCCCATATAGAGCGGATCGTTGAGCAACTGCTGGTTATTGGTACCCACATCCAGTACCACCGGCAGGGTGTAGGCCGGGCTGATGCCGCCGCAGGCGGTGTAGAGCGACAGCTTACCGATCGGAATGCCCATTCCGCCGATCCCCTGATCGCCGAGTCCCAGAATACGTTCCCCGTCGGTTACGACGATCACTTTGATGTTATGGTTGGAGACGTTCTGCAGAATGTCATCCATGTTGTGACGGTTCTGATAGGAGATAAACACGCCCCGTGAGCGGCGATAGATTTCCGAGAAACGTTCGCAGGCGGCGCCGACGGTTGGGGTGTAGATCACCGGCATCATCTCGTCGAGATGGTTTTGCACCAGGCGGTAGAAGAGGGTTTCGTTGGTGTCCTGGATATTGCGCAGGTAGATATGTTTATCGATCTCGGTTTTGAATCCCTGGTACTGGATCCACGCGCGTTCGGCCTGTTCTTCAATGGTTTCGACCACTTCCGGCAGCAGGCCCAGCAGGTTGAAGTTGCTGCGCTCTTCCATGCTGAAGGCGCTGCCCTTGTTCAGGAGGGGAAACTCCAGCAGTACCGGACCGGCGTAAGGAATATAGAGGGAGCGATTTTTTTTGGCTTTGTTGTCCATGTTACTCACTTAATTTTTTGGAAATCCGTCCCTGGCACTGGTGTTGATCATTGTCGCTGTCGTGCCCGCAGGGGATGTCAGGCGCATAGTATAGAGGAGGTGAATGTTAAAAACTGCAACATACAAATAAAAACACCATCGGTTTTGCCGATGGTGTCGGGGATCTTTAGGGAGAACTTACTTTGGTTGCTGGCGTTTTCTGCCGGTGGCGTGGGTGACCTGCGTTTCGCTGCCTCCCTCAATGACCACTTTGCGCTGGTTAGACACCTTGTAGTTCATTCCCAGAATATGGCGTGCCTGACGGTTCGATTTCATATTGACTCCTCCATCCTGTTGATAGTGATAAGGTGATCGAAATATAACCCTTAAGGTTGCCTCTCCAGCATAGCAGGTTTTCAGAAACTGTCGTGCTGGCCGCTTACGACGTAGTTAATGGTTTGCTGGTAGATATCACTGAGGATGTCATTGTCTGAGGCTTCTACCCACTTTGTCAGTTCCATTAAAATGTCATCTTCAGTGACCGCGCCCATTTCAGCGCGTAAACCCTGTGCGATAGCGTTAACCAATTCCGGCTGTGCGGATGTCGTATTTGCAGAATAATAATTAAACATGTTGCCTCCGTGTCGTTTTCTGTTTAATGGTCCGGCTCGCAAAAACATCGTGATATTCAGAATGACAAATATTTTTGCCGCTGTGTTTAAGAATCCTCTCAGAAATATTGCTGTCATAAAATCATGCTTTTTCATGATCTTAGAAAATAGAATATATTCTTTAGACTCCTTAAAAATAATCCTGTGTCAGTTGGCCCCGAATTAAATATTATTGAAGACAGATTTAAATTACACGGAAAAATCCTGGTTGCAATAGTCATAACCTCTCCGATTTCACAGATTAATCCTGATATATCACACTTTCGGGCTCTCTCTTCAGCGTGGTCTATACTGAAGGCTTTGTAAGCCAACAAGGAGAGCAAGAATGACAATTCATAAGCACGGTTCAGCACACTGGTCTGGTGATATTAAACGCGGCAAGGGGACGGTTTCGACTGAGAGCGGCGTTCTTAATCAGCAACCTTACGGCTTCAATACCCGCTTTGAAGGGGAAAAAGGCACCAACCCGGAAGAGTTGATTGGTGCTGCGCATGCGGCCTGTTTCTCTATGGCCCTGTCGTTGATGCTGGGTGAGGCGGGCTATACTGCGGATTCCATTGATACCAATGCAGATGTCTCTCTGGATAAAACCGACAGCGGTTTTACCATCAGCAAAGTCGCTCTGCAGAGCAAAGTAACCGTTCCGGGCATCGACCCGCAGCAGTTTGACGGCATTATCCAGAAAGCGAAAGCGGGATGCCCGGTTTCACAGCTGCTGAAAGCGGAAATCACCCTCGACTATCAGCTGAACTGATTGTCCTGCCGGGCGTTGCGCCCGGCTATCCCTTCACCGCGGCGGGAAAGACCTCCGCCAGCCACGCGATAAATATCCTCAGACGATGCGTCATATGCCGGTTTTGCGGATAAACCACGTAAAATGGGTAGTGCGGCGGGCGCCACCTGTCGAGGATCTCTACCAGCGTGCCCGCTTCCAGCAGTGCGCCTGCTGAGTAACGAAACGTCTGTATTATCCCCATCCCGGCCACCGCTGCCGCCAGATGACCGTTGCTCTCGTTCACACCTATATGATGCACCAGATTAATGTCGCGGATCTCATTCTCATGGGTAAAGCGAAACGGCACGGCGCGTCCGGTTACTGGCGACAGGTAACTTACCAGCTTATGGCCGTTGCGCAGCTCCTCCGGATAAGCGGGGATCCCGTACTGCTTCAGATAGCCCGGTGTGGCACAGGTGACCATCTCTGCATTGCCAATATGCCGGGCAATAAGCGAAGAGTCCTCCAGCGCGCCGCCGCGGATAACGCAGTCCACGTTGCCGCTGATCAGATCCACTGGCCGGTCGGCCACACCAAGATCGATACGGATAGCGGGGTAGCGGCGTATAAAATCCGGCAGCGCAGGGATCAGCACGTCTCGCGCCGTAGAGCCGCCCACATCGATGCGGAGGTGCCCCTGGGGCTGCTGTTTCGCCTGGCTGAAAGAAGTGTCTATCTCTTCGATATCAATCAGCACCCGGCGGGCTTTTTCGTAATAGTCCTGGCCCTCTGGCGTCGCCGTCACCCTGCGGGTTGTGCGTTGCAGCAGCCGCACGTCCAGATGGGCCTCCAGCGCTTTCACCAGCTTGCTGAGGCTGGCGATGGGCATATTCAGTGAGTCCGCCGCCCGGGTAAAGCTGCCGGTTTCCACTACGCGCGTAAAGGCGCGCATGGCCTGTAATTGATCCATAGAGGGGCGCTCCGCCACAGAGATTATTCCCACAGGGAAAAAGTGATTTCCATTTTTGCTAATTTTTCACTAATGCCGCAAGGGCTACAGTGCTTCCACACCAACAATGTGGAAGGAAAAGCAAAATGAACACAGCATTAACAGATAAAATCGCACTCGTCACCGGCGGCACCAGCGGCATCGGTCTGGCAACGGCAAAAGAGCTGCAAGCCCAGGGGGCGAAGGTCTATATCACCGGTCGCCGCCAGGCGGAGCTGGACAACGCCATCGCCACCCTCGGCGGGCAGGTCACCGGCATTCGCGCCGACGCCTCCGTACTCGCCGATCTTGATACCGTTTATGCCCAAATCGCCGAACAGTCCGGGCGGCTGGATGTGCTGTTCGCGAACGCCGGCGGGGGCGATATGCTGCCTCTGGGGGCGATAACCGAAGAACAGTTCGACCGCATTTTTGCCACCAACGTCCGCGGCGTACTGTTTACCGTTCAAAAAGCGCTGCCGCTGCTGGCCGACAAAGCCTCGGTGATCCTGACCGGCTCCACGGTCTCCATTAAAGGCACCGCTAACTTCAGCGTCTATAGCGCCAGCAAGGCGGCGGTAAGAAACTTCGCCCGCTCCTGGGCGCTGGATTTGCAGGGGCGCGGTATCCGGGTGAACGTGGTCAGCCCGGGCCCGATTAAAACCCCGGGGCTGGGAGAACTGGTGCCAGAAGATCAGCGGCAGGGGCTGTTTGATGCCTTAGCCGCTACGGTACCGATGGGGCGTATTGGCGAGCCGGAAGAGGTGGGGAAAGCGGTGGCGTTCCTCGCCTCCGATGCCGCCAGCTTCATCAACGCCGTCGAGCTGTTTGTGGACGGCGGGATGGCGCAAATCTGACGCAAACAGGACTGACTGAACGTGCCGCGGACGGCATGTCTGTCTGCAACAACAAGGATGTTTCTCTACTTTATAGCATCAATAAGCATTCACACTGATTATTTTTGAGCCGAATCGATCTTTTCTGAATATATCCTCGTAATACTATTAGGCCACGAATGTAATTTATGCTAAACAATAGCTTAAAAGCCCTAACATTCGAACAGGAACACTAGCTGTGCTGACGACTCTTATTTATAAAAGCCAGTTAAATCCATCCTGCCAATCATTATCTCTTATTTCACTTGTTGAAAAAGCCAGGCAGCGGAATTCCGCCCTGGATGTGACGGGCATTTTGCTGTTTAACGGCGTCGACTTTTTGCAGATCCTTGAAGGATCGGAAGAGGTCATTGAAAAACTGTTTTGTAAGATCCGTAGCGACAAACGCCATCACAGCGTGGTAGAGCTGATGCGCGATTATGGCCCGCACAGACGCTTCGAAAATGTCGGCATGCTACTCTTCGACCTGCTGGTTGATAGCCAGAAATCGGTGCTCTCATCGGTGCTGCGCTACAGCAAGCTGGACTACTATCTGGCAGCGCAGGATCGGGTGTTCAAGTTTATTCAGTCGTTTATTACCCGGGAACAGCCCACCCGCGACCGGACGGTCTTCCTGCCGGAGAGATGGAGACTGGCCCCGGAGCATGCCCCGTTTGGGCAAGGCATCAACGCGCTCATCGAAAATCAGGTCTGCCAGTTTGCCCTGCAACCCATTATTGAACCCACCGAGGGGAAAATCTCCTCGCTGGAGGCGTTAATTCGCGGTAACGACGGAGGAAGTCCGGAACGCTTCTTTAGCGCCATCGATCAGGACAAAATGTACGAAGTGGATCTCCAGACGAAGGCATATGCTTTTGCCCTGGCGGAGAAAATCGGCATCGGCAATCATAAAATCGCCGTCAATCTGCTGCCGATGTCGCTGGTGAATGTCCCTGGTGCTGTTGATTTTCTGATGGACCAGATCCTCATCCACGGCCTGCAGCCGGAGCAGGTGGTGATTGAAGTCACCGAAAACGAAATGATCTCCGGGTTCAACCAGTTTAACAGCGCCATTAAGCAGCTTCGGGCGGCAGGTATTGGCCTGGCGATCGATGATTTTGGCTCCGGGTATGCCGGGCTGTCGCTGTTAACCCGTTTCCAGCCGGATAAGCTCAAAATCGACCGTGAGATTGTCAGCGACATCCATTTGAGCGGCCCGAAGCAGGCAATTGTGAAGTCGATTATCAGCTTTTGTACAGACCTTGAAATTGCGCTGGTGGCCGAGGGCATTGAGAAGATCGACGAGTGGTGCTGGCTGGAGTCGGCTGGCATTAAGCGTTTTCAGGGCTTTCTCTTCTCCCGGCCAAAATTAAACGGGGTAGGAGAGATCCACTGGCCGCAGTTGTCCAGCCACCTTTCCTGAGCGATTAAATATTCAGCAATAAGGATTGGGTAAATAGTTGAATATTTACAATGCTTCGCAGGTTAAATTATTAGCAAATATTTTGTAATGCAGTGATTTTAATAAATTTAATGTTTTTTCGGCTTTTTTATTAATAAATAACTTTAACTCAATGTTAATTTTGCGCTGCCGATAATACCTCAGACCGTATTGTTTCTGAGGTATTTATGTCATTAAAAAAGTCGTCTCTTGCCATCCTGCTTGCCCTGCTGTTTTTCTTTGTCGCCAGTGCCGCAACTAACGTCTGGCTGGCCATTAAAAGCAACAACTCCCTGGATAACGTGAATAAAGAGATTCAGGTGGTGTTATCCATTATCGATCCCATTAACCATAGCCGTACCCTGCGCGTGCGGGTTATGGAGTATATGAAACAGGTGGAAAGTGGCGACACCACCGGTCTCGATGAGAAGCTGGCCTCCGTTAAGCTGGCTCTGACCAAAGCCGATGGCGCCTTCGCCGCGTTTAATGACGCCCCCCGCCTGGCGGACGAAGCGCCGCTGGTGAAAAACTATAATGACGGCTGGCTGGCCTACCGCGATCGTGGCCTGGTGCCGCTGATTGAGGCGGCTTCCGCCCATGACAAGGCAAAGTTTGATGCGCTGATCCCGCAGATTTCTGGCCTCGACCGTCAGTACGAAATTGTCCTCGATCAGGTGCTGTCGGTGCACCAGAAATACGCGAAACAGTTAAATGATGATGCGCGGACGCAGTTTTCATCCGGCTTAACCATCATTATTGCTTTTGCCGCCCTGTTTGTGGTGGTCATTGTCGGGGTGAGCGTGCTGATGAAGCGGTTTGTCTTAGCGCCGATTCATCTTGCCCGTGAGCACTGCAGCCAGATCGCCGCCGGTAAATTAACGGAAGCGGTACCGCAGAAAACCGGATCGAACAATGAGATCGACCTGCTGATGGGCTCGATGGAGGAGATGCGTCTGGCCCTGCTGGATACCGTCTCTCAGGTACGTGCCGCCTGCCATACCGTTAACCACGCCTCGCAGGAGATTGCCTCCGGCAATATCGACCTGGCTTCCCGCACCGAGCAGCAGGCTGCCGCCCTGACGGAAACGGCCGCCAGCATGGAGCAGCTGAGCGCGACGGTTGCCAATAATACCGAGAACGTCAACCAGGCAGGTAAGCTGGTGCAGGATGCGGTAAACAACGCCCGTACCGGGGAGGCCGTGACCCGCGAGGTGATCGAAACCATGAACACCATCGCCGCCAACTCTCAGCGCATCGAAGATATCACCAGCGTCATTAACAGCATCGCCTTCCAGACCAACATTCTGGCGCTGAATGCCGCCGTTGAAGCGGCGCGCGCCGGAACTCAGGGGCGTGGATTTGCGGTGGTGGCGACTGAAGTGCGCACTCTGGCGCAGAAAAGCGCCGTGGCGGCGAAGGATATTGAGAACCTCATCGCCCAGTCGGTTTCCAGCGTGAAAAACGGTTCGCAGCTGGTGAATCGCTCGGGTGAGGTCATTCATGCCATCATCACCTCGGTGAACAAAGTCAACGCGCTGATGGAACAGATTCAGGTGGCGTCCGAAGAGCAGAGCCGCGGCATTGGTCAGGTAGGGCAGGCCGTGACCGAAATGGATGGCGTGACTCAGCAGAACGCCGCGCTGGTGCAGGAGTCTGCGGCGGCAGCGGCTTCGCTGGAAGAGCAAGCCAGACACCTCACCCAAAGTATTGCCAGCTTCCGCCTTCCGGAACCAGCATAAGGCAATGTCTGATTGCCCGGCAGCGCTGCGCTTGCCGGGCCTGCAGTTTTATCGTTCGTAGGCCGGGTAAGGCGCAGCCGCCACCCGGCGATACCCTGACCACACCTTTTCCTGCCGCTTCGTCGTGACCCATCTCACATTAATTTCCTGGTCTATGCTTGATGTGCATGCGCGGCGGATTGCCGCCGCACTTTCTCTTTTTCCCTCTGCGTAACGATAAACGTTAAGCACCCTGAGGAACACGGGTCAAACGAGGTGGTGGAATGACAGCTAAATCTATTACGTATTGGGGTTGTGAACACATTGATGCTAACACGGTTCGCTTCCATCTATGGGCCAGCGGTCAGGAGCAGGTCTCCCTGCGCCTCAACGACGAAACGCTGGCGATGCACCCGACCGGTGACGGCGGATTTGAACTGACGGTTGACTACGTCAAACCCGGTTCAACCTACAGTTATATTCTGGCAGACGGCACTGCGGTGCCGGATCCCGCCTCCCGCGCCCAGCAAGGGGATGTCAACGGTCCTTCGCTGGTGTGCGATCCCGACAGCTATGTCTGGCGCAATACTGAATGGCAGGGCCGACGCTGGGAAGAGAGCGTGGTCTATGAGCTGCATATCGGTACCTTTACCCCGGAAGGCACCTTCCGCGCGGCAGCCGACAAGCTGCCGTATCTGGCCTCGCTGGGTATCACAATGATTGAACTGATGCCCGTATCGCAGGCCGGAGGCAATCGCAACTGGGGCTATGACGGAGTGCTGCTCTATGCCCCGCACAGCGCCTACGGTACGCCAGATGAGCTGAAAGCCTTTGTGGATACCGCTCACGGACTGGGACTGTCGGTGGTGCTGGATATTGTGCTGAACCATTTTGGTCCGGAGGGAAACTACCTCCCGCGCCTCTCCCCGGACTTTTTCCATCCGGAGCGAATGACCCCCTGGGGAAATGGCATCGCCTACGATGTGGCCCCCGTGCGCCAGTTTATGATCGGCGTGCCGCTGTACTGGCTGGAGGAGTTCCGCTTCGATGGATTGCGCTTCGACGCCATCGATCACATTGCAGATTCGTCTGAAAAACATATCCTGGTTGAAATTGCTGAACGCATCCGGGCGCAGATAACCGATCGCCCGATCCATCTCACCACCGAAGACAACCGCAACATTATCTCGTTGCATCCTTACGGTGAGGATGGCTCCCCGTCGCTTTATACCGCCGAATGGAATGACGATCTGCACAATGCCATTCACGTCCTGGCCAGCGGGGAAACCCACGCCTGGTACCGGGACTTTGCGCATCAGCCGGAAAAATGGGTCGCCCGGGCGCTGGCGGAAGGGTTTGCCTATCAGGGCGAAATCACTCCCCGGGACCGGGAGCCACGCGGGGTTAAAAGCATCGACCAGCCGCCGGTGGCCTTTGTCGACTTTATCCAGAATCACGACCAGGTGGGTAACCGGGCGCAGGGGGATCGTCTGCTCTCCCTTATCGGGGAGGATCGCACCCGGGTGCTGCTGGCCGCGCTGCTGCTGTCGCCGCATATCCCGCTCATGTTTATGGGCGAGGAGTTCGGCGAAACCCGGCCATTCCTTTTCTTTACCGATTTTCACGGTGATCTTGCGCGGGCGGTACGGGAAGGACGGGCGAAGGAGTTCGCCGACCATGCCAGCCACCAGGAGGAGGGCGTGCCCGATCCGAATGCGCTGGAGACCTTTACACGATCGAAACTCGACTGGGACAAAGTTAACCAGCCGGAGGGGGAAAGCTGGTTGAGCTTTACCCGTCACCTGTTGCAGCTGCGTCAGCAGGTGATTGTGCCGCTGCTGGCAACCGCCCGCAACGGTGGGGGCAAGGTGCTGGACCTGGCACCCGGCTGCGTGGCAGTCACCTGGACGTTTCCACGGGGAACCCTGTCGCTGGCGTTTAACGTCGGCGGCCATACGGAGGCGTTGCCCGATCTGCCGGGTGAAACCCTCTTTGCCTGGCCTGAGATCCATACCGAATTACGGCCCGACACCCTTATTGTCCGCTTTGCCCCTGGAGAACCAACCTGATGATCCCCACAGCGACCTGGCGTATCCAGTTTCGTAATGGCATGACGTTCGATCGTGCCGCCAGTCTGGTGCCCTATCTGCAACAACTTGGCATCAGCCATCTGTATGCCTCGCCGATTTTTACCGCTGCCCGTGATTCGACCCACGGTTATGACGTGACCGACGCCAATGAGATCGACCCGGCCATTGGTGGCCGCGCCGGATTTGAACGGCTGGTCAGTGCCCTTAAGGCGGCTGGCCTGGGGCTGATTCTCGATATCGTCCCGAACCATATGTCCACCTCGCTGGAAAACGCCTGGTGGCGTGATGTGATTGAACATGGCGAGAAGAGCCGCTATGCCCGTCACTTTGATATCGACTGGTCCCGCCGCCTGACGCTGCCGTTTCTGGGCGATGACTTTGACGTGGTACTGGCAAACGGGGAGATCAGCATCCAGCGCGATCCCAACACCGGTAAACCGGCGCTGGCCGTTTATGACAACTTCTATCCGCTCACCCCGGAGAGCTGGATGGGGCGCGAGGAAGAGGTTCTGAACCTGCGCGAGCCTGAGGCGATTGCACGCCTGCATGACCAGCAGCCGTGGCGGCTCAGCAGCTGGCGCGACGCCCCGCGGGATCTCTCCTGGCGGCGCTTCTTCGAGATCACCGGTCTGGTGGGTGTGCGCGTTGAGGACGACGCGGTCTTTGATGACAGCCATGCCCTGATCCTGGCCCTGGTGCGGTCGGGGGCGGTGGACGGGCTGCGCATCGATCATGTGGATGGTCTGGCCGACCCGCGCGCTTACCTGCAACGTTTGCGGCAGGAGGCGGGAGCCGATTGCTACATCACGGTAGAGAAGATCCTCAGTAAAGGGGAGAACCTCCCCGCAGACTGGCCCATCTCCGGCACGACCGGGTATGAATTCATCGCCTCGCTCTCGGAAGTGCTGGTGGATGACGACAAAATCGACAGCCTGCGTCAGGCCTACGACGCGGTGGTGGGTAGCCCGGTGGACATGCACGCTGAACTGCGTGCGGCGCGCCTGCTGATGGTGGATCGCAATTTCGCCGGGGAGTTCTCCACGCTGCTGACGCTGGCCAAAAAACTGGCGCAGGTGGAGGGGGTGGCGATTGATGAAGAGCTGCTGCGCCTGGCGCTGCGGGAGCTGCTGGTGGCCTTCCCGGTCTATCGCACCTATGGCACCGCGCAGGGGATGTCCGGCGCGGATATCCGGCTGCTACAAAACGTGCTGACCCACGTTAACGCCGACCCGGACGCGCTCACGCTGTTGACCCGTATCCTGACCGGCGAGGTCAGCGATGAGGCCCGCGATACCGCCAGCCAGTTCCGCACCCGTTTCCAGCAGCTGACCGGGCCGCTGATGGCGAAATCCGTTGAAGACACGCTCTTTTTCCGTCAGCACATGGATCTGGCGCTTAACGAAGTCGGGGCCGAACCGGTGCCGCGCGCCTTCTCACTGACACGTTTCCATACCGAAATGACGGCGCGGCGTGAACGCCAGCCGGATGCGCTCTCGGGCACCTCAACCCACGACACCAAGCGCGGGGAAGATGCCCGCGCCCGGCTCTATACCCTGACCGAAGCGCCGCAGGTATGGGCCGAGTGCGTGGCCCGCTGGCAGCAACTCAACCAGACCCATGTCCGCTTTCTGAACGATGGCACCGCGCCGCGAGCCGCTGACACCTGGATGTTATATCAGGCGCTGGCGGGGGTCTGGCCACCCGCACTCGATCCCCAGGATTCGGCGGGTCTGAATGCGCTGGAAGCGCGCTTCCTGGCTTTTGTGGAGAAAGCCCTGCGCGAGGCCAAGCTGCGTACCGACTGGGTAGACAGCAACGAAGCCTATGAGACGGTGGTGCTGGAGTATGCCCGCCATCTGCTCTCGCCGGACAATCAGGATTTTCTGCGCGACTTCAGCACCTCGTTACGCCCGTTTATCCGCGCCGGGCTGGTAAACAGCCTGAGCCAGACGGTGATCAAACTGACCGCTCCGGGCGTACCGGATGTTTATCAGGGCAGCGAGGGGCTTAACTTTAGCCTCGTCGACCCCGATAACCGCCGCGAGCCGGATTTCGCGCAGCTCAGCCAGCAGCTCAACAGCGCCGATCTGCATACCGCCTCCCGTGAGGCGAGCTGGCTCGACGGCCAGCTTAAGGTGTATGTCACCAGCACGCTGCTGAATCTGCGCCAGCGTAAACCGGCGCTGTTCCGCTTGGGCAGCTATGTCGCGTTGCTGACCCGGGGGGAAAGGGCGGATAAAGCCATCGCCTTTGCTCGCGTGGATGACGACGACGTATTGATCGTGGTCGCCCCACGGCTGGCGTTTGCCAGCGCCGCACAGACGTTTCCACTGACCGGCGCGGCACTGTGGGGCGATACGGAGGTTGTCTTGCCTGCTGAACTGGCCGGGCGTCGCTATCAGGACTGTTTCAGCGGTGAAATCGTTATACCGGGCGAAAGCCTGAAGTTACATGATGCACAGGATTGCTGGCGGGTGTTACTGGCCTGCGGCTAATGATGATGGTTCGAGGGAGAGATGTTATGGCAAATAATAAGATCTATCAGATTGAGGCGGGGCAGAGTTACCCGCTCGGCGCAAACTATGACGACAAAGGCGTCAATTTTGCGCTCTTTTCGGCCTGTGCCGAACGCGTTGAGCTATGTCTGTTTGATCCGACGGGCCAGCATGAAATTGCCCGCCTGGAGCTACCGGAATACACTCACGAAGTGTGGCACGGCTACGTTCCGGATCTGCAGCCGGGCGCGTTGTATGGCTATCGTGTGTATGGTCCTTACGATCCCGAAAATGGCCACCGCTTTAACCCGCATAAACTGCTGCTCGATCCCTATGCCCGGGCATTAACCGGCGAGCTGAACTGGAACGCCGCCCATTTTGGCTATGAGCTGGGGCATGACGATCTCGATCTCAGCTTTGATACCCGCGACAGCGCGCCGTTTACGCCGAAATGCCGGGTTATCGACCCCCGGGTATTTGACGGGCAGGATCCGCATCGCCCGGCGGTGCCGTGGTCTGAAACCATTCTGTACGAAACCCACGTGAAGGGCTTTACCCAGCTTCACCCGGCCGTTCCGCCTGAGCTGCGCGGCACCTTTGAAGGGATGGGGCATAAAGCGATTGTCGATTACATCAAAAGCCTCGGCATTACTTCGGTGGAGTTGCTGCCGGTGCACGCCTTCCCGGACGATCAACATCTGCTGGACAGGGGGCTGAAAAACTTCTGGGGTTATAACACCCTGAACTTCTTCTCCCCGGCATCCCGCTATTACGGTCCGAACGGCATCCAGGGATTCCGCGATATGGTGCGCGCCTTCCACGATGCGGGTATCGAAGTGATCCTGGATGTGGTCTATAACCACACCGCCGAGGGCAACGAGCTGGGCCCGACGCTCTCTTTCAAGGGGATCGACAACTTTTCCTACTACCGGACCATTGCAGGCCAGCATCGTTACTATGTGAATGACACGGGGACTGGCAACACGGTGAATACCTCCCATCCCCGTGTGCTGCAGATGATCATGGACTCTCTGCGCTACTGGGCCGAATCGATGCATATCGACGGTTTCCGTTTTGACCTCGGTACCATTCTGGGTCGCGAGCCGGAAGGGTTCGACCAGCGCGGGGGCTTTTTCGATGCCATGATGCAGGATCCGCTGCTCTCGCGGCTGAAACTGATTGGTGAGCCGTGGGATATCGGTCCTGGCGGGTATCAGGTAGGGGGATTCCCGCCAGGCTGGGGCGAGTGGAATGACAAGTATCGTGATACCGTGCGCGAATACTGGCGCGGGGATAACGTCTCCTCGGACTTTGCCGCACGTCTGCTCGGTTCCGGCGATCTCTACGACCAGCGCGGGCGCCGTCCGTGGGCGAGCATCAACTTTATCACTGCCCATGACGGCTTTACCCTGAACGACCTGGTCTCTTATAACGAGAAGCACAACGAGGCGAACGGGGAAGATAATAACGACGGCCACAATGATAACCGGTCATCGAATTATGGCGCCGAAGGGCCTACCGACGACGAGCAGATTAACGCCCTGCGCGAACAGCAGAAGCGCAACTTCCTCACCACGCTGCTCTTTTCTCACGGTACGCCGATGCTGCTGGCGGGGGATGAGTTTGGCCGCAGCCAGATGGGGAACAACAACGGCTACTGTCAGGACAGCGAGATCAGCTGGGTGCACTGGGAGGATCTGCCGGAAAGCGCCGAGATGCTGCGTAATTTTACCCGGCATCTTATTGAGCTGCGTACCCGCCAGCCGCTGTTACGCCGCGAGAGCTGGCGTGATGGGATGGAGATCCTGTGGTACAACGCGGGTGGCGGCCTGCAATTGCCAGAACACTGGGATGAAGGCACCACCCTTGGGCTCTATCTGACCCGGGCCGATTTAGAGGTTGCAAACGGGATCTGGCAGGAGGTGCTGCTGCTGATCAATCCATACGAGGCTGCGGTACCGTTCCGTATCCCGGATTGCGGCGAGGGTGGCTGGGTGCTGGAGCTAAGTACCGTACAGGATGACAACCTGGGCCAGGCTATCACCCCGGATAGTGACTTCCCGCTGGCGGGCCGCAGTATCGTGCTGTTGCGTCGACCTTAACGGTTAGCCCGGGCTCTCTCCCAGGGGCTGGAGGTATCGTCGTCGGCTTTGGCCGGCGCGGTATCTTCCAGCGAATCCAGATAGAGCGCTTCGACTTCGGCGCGAGCCCAGGGCGTGCGGCGCAAAAATTTGAGGCTGGATTTGACGCTGGGGTCGCTGTTAAAACAGTTGATTTTAATCAGCTTGCCCAGCTGCGCCCAGCCATAGCGCGCCACGAGGGCGTTAACCATCATCTCAAGGGTGACGCCGTGCAGCGGATCTCTGGAAGGGTGAGCGGTCATATGCGTCCGGTTATTATTAAAGGTCTGAAAGCGGGGAAGGGTACAAGAAAAGCGGGAAACCAGCAACGTTACCCGTCGACATTACAGGCCGATTATTGCCTCAATCTTACTGGAATTTATGCCAGTAAAAACTGGAGCAATAATGTGAAGAGATAAGCCATTGCTGCAATCTGAATTACCCGGAAGCCCCATATTAAATAACGCCATGCGTTGCGTTCTCTGGCATCTGCTTCTGCAATGGCAGGATCAGAATGCTGTTTTTTGGCTTTAGCCCTGAATTCACTCACAACCCACAGCACAAGAATAAAGGCAACGATCGCTTTCTGAAGTAAGGGATTATCCATAGTGCATTATTCCCGACGGGTTGTTATGACCTTCACAATAGACCAACGGTCGTTCTGTGGCTACTACCTGATATGAACTCTCCCCAAATCTAAGAGGTTGATCGCAAGGCGTAAAGTGGATAGCATCCACTCTTTCGGATAAACAACATGTCTGTCACCGATTCACTTCTCGCTTTCTCTTTCGCTGCGCTTTTACTTACCCTGACGCCTGGCCTGGATACGGCACTCATTCTGCGCACCGCCTGCGCGGAAGGCGGTAAAAAAGCCTTTCAGGCTGCGCTGGGTATTGATGTGGGTTGTTTCATCTGGGGTGCGCTTGTCGCATTCGGTCTGGGTGCGCTGCTGGCAGTGTCTGTGCTGGCTTATACCTTACTCAAATTCTGTGGCGCCGCGTACCTGTGCTGGCTGGGCGTACAGTTGCTGAGGCGTCCTCGCTCAACGTTCAGTCATGGCGAGAACAATATCGCTGCCAGTGGGAACTGGTTTATCAAAGGCATGCTGGGAAATGTGCTTAACCCCAAAATGGGCATTTTCTATCTCTCTTTCTTACCGCAATTTATTCCAGCCGGGCATTCTCCTGTAATATGGACCTTTATTCTTGTCACTATTTTTATTCTTGTCACTATTCACGTGGCAATCGGTACGCTCTGGTCGGTCACGCTGATTTTAACCACTCACTTTGCCTCTGCCATCCTGAGAAAAAGCGGCGTCGTTAAAGCGATGGACAGAGCGACAGGATGTCTGTTTTTAGCCTTCGCCGCTAAACTTGCGCTCAGCTCGCGATAGTGCCGTTACAGGCCGGGCAAGCGCAGCGTCCCCGGCATTATGTTCATAGGCGATTAAGAGGATTTTATGACCGCAGTTGATGAATTAACGGTGAAGTATCCAGGTGCGGCTGTCTGGCAGATGGGTGACAGCCCGGCACTGGCCAGCGAGCTTGCAGACCTGATCAGAAAGGGGATAAAAACAGCCACCTGTGGCTCCCTGGCCTCTTATCAGCAAGAAGGCGCGAGCTCCACCATTGGTGGTTACATCATTATCGTGGATGGGCAAGCGCGACCAGCCTGCGTTGTCAGGCTGGTTTCAGCGCGTCTGGTGCGTTTTTGTGATGTCACCGCTGAGTTTGCCTGTAAAGAGGGCGAAGGCGATTTAAGTCTCGAGTACTGGCGCAAAGAGCATCAGCGCTTCTTTACGCAGGAAGGTTCTTTTTCGGAGGATATGGCGCTGATTGCTGAAGAGTTTGAGGTTGTTGAACGCCTGTAACTTAAGCGCTCAGTCTCTTTGTAGCAGAGGCGGACAGCCGCCTCTGCATCACGATCCCCAACGCGTCCGCAAATACCGCACCGCATCCTGCGCCTGGGGCTGATTCAGATTGTCCTCGCGGAACAAAATCGTGCCGTCGATATTTGGCTCGGATTCATTCAAATCGAGCTGTTTTTTCAGCTCCGGCACGCCGCCTTTCACCGTCCAGTCGGGCTCTTTGCTCGAGGGTTCGCCCACTTTATAGAGCGCCACCCCAATATAGAGCCGCGTATGGGTCGGTTTCACCACGCCGGCCCACCACTTTGCCAGCACGTCATAACGCGCCGCATCCCGGGCAAAAGGCCAGTAGAGCTGGGGAGCGATGTAGTCCAGCAGACCCTGCTGCACCCAGCGGCGGGTGTCGGCGAAAGACTCGTCATAGGCTGCCGCACCCCGGGTGTCGGACCCGGCCGGATCGTGGGAGCGGTTACGCCATACGCCTGCCGGGCTGACGCCAAACTCCACGTTCGGGTTTAGCTGTTTAATGGTCCGCGACACCTGGGTAATCAGCTGCTGGGTATTGTTGCGCCGCCAGTCGGCTTTTGAGTCAAAGCCCTGACCATACTGGCGATAGGTCTGGCTGTCGTTCAGCTTCGAGCCTGCGGACTCGGCATAGAAGTAGTCATCAAACTGCACGCCGTCGACCGGATAGCGCGACACCACTTCCGCCACGATGCTGGTGATCCAGTCCCGGACTTCCGGGATGCCGGGGTCGAGGACAAAGCGATCGCCCGCGGTACGGATCCACTCCCGATGCAGGACAAAGACGCTGGGTGGATTCAGCTTCAGGGTTTGGTTCAACTCGGCGACCGTACCCGGGCGGATATTGGTCGAGACGCGGTAAGGGTTAAACCAGGCATGCACTTTCATCCCACGCTTGTGGGCTTCATCCAGCATAAACTGCAGGGGATCGTACCCGGGATCTTCACCTATTTTGCCGGTCAGCATATCTGACCACGGCAATATTTTAGAGGGCCACAGGGCTGTGCCGTCCGGTTTCACCTGGAAAAAAACGGTGTTGATCCCGAGGTTTTTCAGGTTATCCAGCTTATCGGTCAGGGCCTTCTGCTGCATGGCATTCCGCGACTCTGCGCTGCGGCCATTCACTGACGCCTGGGGCGGCCAGTCGAGACGGGAGACGGTAGCCAGCCAGACGCCGCGCACCGGCTCGTGGCGTGCGGTTTTATCGGGCAGGGGCTGTTTCGCCACCGGCGGTAGCGGCGTCACCAGAGATTTGGGGGGAGTTGAGCTGCAACTGACCAGTAAAAGCGCGGCGATGAGCGCGCCGGAGCGCTTAAGGTGAGTGGCAAGCTGAGAACGACGTGAACAGGCGATGATAAGCTCCAGTTATACGAATGTCGCCGGGTACGTTTATTGTCGTTCTATTCGGAGGGAAGTCAATGCTGTGACCCTGTTGTCTGTCCCCCTGGGTTTCAATTGTTCAGCGAAAAATGTGTTAGGGTTCAGTTGACTATAGCGTTCTTCTGTTGTCTGCAAGGTTGACCCATTTGTTACCAGGGGTATTATTTGTTCGCGTAAGTATTTTACTCTTGCTGCTTAGCAATGCGCCAAACAGCCGAACGATCACCTCCTACTCAGGTATTTCAACAGCAGATGCAGGCACAACACATTTTTCAGTTCTGGAAAGCGGTCGAGGCGCTCACGCCTCAGAAACTCGACAAAGATAATCCCGACGATCTGTTCCGGCCAGCCTATAAAGTTGCGCAAGGTGGCAATCTCCCCTGGCGTGATACCAGACACACCGATAAACCTCTTAAGGATGACAAAGTCTGGCTCTATACCGCGCAATGCGGTGTTTATGATGCCACGGCGCTTTCTCAGCAACTGGAAGAGAAGATCGGCGCGCATGATGATGTCGTTGAAGAGAGGGGACGAGTCAACAGTCGGCTTTTTGATATTAGCTTCAATGAGCAGGGCATACCGCTATCTCAGACATTTATGCTGTCGCTCTCCGCATGGGCTGCCGGTCAAATCCTGCACCATAAGGATGGCGTGGCGGCGCTTGAGAACAACGTTCCCGTGGATTTCTCCGACTTACCCCTTCCAGGCGATACTCTCCCTCTTGTTGATAGTGGGTTCGCCGGTTTCGATGCCTTAACCCTGCGTCTTATGCAATGGATAGCCGATGAAGCCTCGCTTTTAGAGGCTAACGGGTACAGCCCGGATATCGACTGGATCCAGAAGCTGGTGGCGCTGGTGGTTGATAAAACGCTTTTCCCGCACTCAACCCTGGAATCTGAGTTTGTCTGTCTTGTGAAATGTATCCAGGTTAAGGCACCGAAGCCCGCGGGGGAGGAGCCAACACCGGATAACAAAGATAAAGAAAAGAGGGTTGATCCCGTACAGGATGGTTTATTAAACAGTTTTTATATCAGCGAGCTGCGTAATCTTGGTCACGCCTGGCAGCAAAACGATGCAGGACCGGGATTCGTTGAGTATATGCGTGCTGTCTCTGAACCTGACAGAGCGCGTATCGATCTACGTTCTCCTGAGGGTCTACGGCTCGCCTTTCAGCGATTGCTTCCCACGCAACCGCCTGCGGGCGCCTGGCCTTCGCCTTATCCTCTGGCATTCAGCCAACAGTTGGCGGTTAACGAGATCTGGCGCCGCCACGCCGATCAAGCCGGTATCTTTGCCGTGAATGGTCCTCCCGGGACAGGGAAAACCACCTTATTGCGGGATGTGGTTGCCGCGGTGGTGACGCACCGGGCCGGGAGGTTGATTCGCCATGAAGATGAGGTCTTCGCGGGCAAAAATATGCTCATCCTTGGGGACGACAGATACCCTTACTATCCTCTGCATCCTGCAATAAAGGGGTCTTCGATTGTCGTTGCCTCCGCAAATAATGGCGCGGTGGAAAATATTTCACTTGAACTGCCCGGCGCAGACGCCGTGCCGGAAAGCGTGCATCGTGAAAGTGATTATTTTGCCGATCTGGTTTCTGAACTGATCGGTAAGCCGGGTTGGGGTTTGCTGGCGGCCAGACTGGGCAACAAAGGCAACAGGAACACCTTTATGAAGGTGTTCTGGTGGAGAAAACCGGAAGAGAATAAGAATACGCCGTTATTGCCTCCTGATACGTTCACGCCTCAGCGGGGAGAAGGGCTGGCTTACCATCTCAGACTGATAAAAGCCGGGAAAAGAAAACCGGCCATCTCCTGGGATAAGGCGAAATTGAATTATAAACAGGCGCAGGAGCGGGAAGAGGCCATACGTAAGCAGCTGATCGACTACGCAACGTTGGATCAACAGATCGATGAGATTCATCAGCGCATTCTGGAAAAGCGCGACGCCCGGACACTGTCGGCAGACCAACTGACTGAGGCTCAGGAGGCGCTGGCGAAGATCCAGGTTGAAAAAATCGAGCATCAGGCCAGTTTTGCATAATGGAGCGGGCAGCTTGAGGCTGCCGGCAAGCGCCTGGAACAGCATGGTTCCCATAAGCCTACATTCCTGGACTGGCTCTCCACATGGGGACGCGCCCATCGTGAATGGCGGGAGCGTTATCATCGTTTAACCCAGGAGAGCGATCACCTTCGCGCAAAGATGGGGGTTTACCAGACCGAACGGGATGCCCTCGAACACAAAGAGAAGGAGGCAGAGAAGAGCGTTACGGACCAGACGCGGCAGTTGCAGGAGATTGATCGTGCTCTGAGCGAGATGCACCTGGAGCTTATCTCAACGCAAGCGCGGTCAGAAGAGGCAAAATCGGCACTGGGTGATGTCTGGCCCGATCCGCATGCCAGCGATGAGGTGCGAGAGAAGTCCGCGCCCTGGGCGGACGGCGCGTGGCAAAAAGCCCGACAGGCGTTGTTCCTGGCCGCACTGGATGTTCACAGGGCCTTTATTGAGCATCACCCGGAGCCGTTTATCAGCAACATCAATCTGGTGAGCAACTGGCTACAAGGCAAGAATTTGTCAGAGGAGCAGGCTGAGCTGGCGCTTAATTCCCTCACGCTTGTCGTTCCCGTTATTTCAACGACCTTTGCTTCCGTCCCGCGCATGTTTAAACGGATCGGCAGGGAAGCGATTGGCTGGCTGCTTATTGATGAAGCGGGTCAGGCGTTACCCCAGCAGGCCGCAGGCGCCATCTGGCGTGCAACCCGAACGGTTGCCGTAGGCGATCCAAAGCAGCTGGAACCGGTTAGCGGGATCGCTAAAGTCGTGGAAGGGGCGCTGGCGCAGCATTATGGCGTTTCAGCGTGCTGGTGGCCGGGAATGGTGTCGGCACAAATCCTGGCCGATCACACGATGGATCTGGGCACGCTTTTACCTGACCCGGATAATGGGCAGGTCTGGGTTGGCTGTCCGCTTCGCGTTCATCGCCGCTGTGACGATCCGATGTTCACCGTCAGTAATGCGGTTGCTTATGACGGTCTCATGGTTCATGGGAAAAAGGCGGTACCCTTGCCCTTGCCGGAAAGTTGCTGGATTGATGTCGAAGGCAAGGCATGTGAAGGTAACTGGATTGCAGAGGAAGGTGAAGCGGTCAGAAGGTTGTTATCGGGCCTGCGGGATAGTCATGGCGTAAAGCCAGACAATATTTTCCTGGTTTCACCGTTTAAAGATTGTGCGCAGAAATTATCCCAGCTGGCGTCTGAACTTGGGTTTGACACTCAAAAGACCGGCACAGTGCATACCACTCAGGGTAAAGAGGCCAGCATTGTGATATTTGTCCTGGGGGGAAATGTTCAGCGGCCCGGCGCCAAATCATGGGCGGCCAGCCGGCCTAATCTGCTCAATGTTGCAGTCAGCCGGGCGAAACAACGCTTGTACGTCATCGGTAATCGTACGGAGTGGCAGAAACAGCGCTACTTCTCCACGCTGGCGAACGGTTTACCCGCTGAGTAAACGGAAAGAGGGCACATTTCGTGCCCTCTTATTACGCTGCGTGACACTGTCACCACTATGACACGGAGTGGCGGTACGCAGACTGGCGAACTTTCTCAACCGCCGCCTTTCCGGCGATAAACGCATGGTCCGAATTGTAGTATTCCCACTCGCTGTAACGTCCGGCCAGCGTGATGCCGTGCAGCAACAGCCATTTTCTGATCATCTCAACGTTCTCTTTACGCTGCTGGTCATAGATGACATAGGCGTAAGGAATATCGATTTGGTTGCTGGTGAGGATCTCATCGGTTTCCGAGATGATCCCCACCTCGATGCACTCCTGAATACATCTGTCGATCAGCGCCTGGCCGTCAGCGGGCAGTGGTTTGTCCGGGGAGTAGCTTATCTCACAGGTGAGGCCGCACGCACCCGGCGGACTGCAGAACGGGCTGGCGTTGCCCTGCACGAAAATACGGTGGAATACGGTTTTGCCAGCGTAGTAGATCCAGTGTTTATCCGTCAGGGTGTCACGATTAACGCCCAGATTGACGCAGCGGACGGAGACATGGCGCAGGGCTTTTGCGGCTTTACGAATTTCTGGCGGTACTTCGTCGCCCATCAGGCGGATAAGCTCCGGCAGTACCAGCGTGCTGATCATCTGCTCATAGCGGTACTGCCTGCCGTCAGAGAGCACGACAATATGCTGATTAACGTAGATTTTACTGACCTCGGCGCCGGTCTCAATGCGGCCCTTTATGTGCGGCACAAAGCCGGACATCAGCGCCTGAAAACCGCCTTTCAGGGGGTAGCCGAAACGCGCGTTGGGTCCCATAGGCTTCGCCGTTTCGCCCAGCGCACCTTCGATGATCTGGTCCAGATCGGGCAAGGGGACGCGTCCGCCCAGCCATGAGGTCTCCATCTCTGAGAGTGGCACCGTCCATAATTTTTTATTGTAGGGAATGGCAAAATGACGGGCGATCCCTTTGCCCCATGTTTCATAGATGAAGGCTTCAAAACTGCCTTCCGGCGGTAGGTTCTGGCCTGTGCTGGTGTAGTCCGGCACCGCGCCATCGGCGCAGCAGTCATGATGATGGCGGCGATGCGTCTCGGCATTATTGCCACAGGTCGAGGCCATGCTTTTCACCTCTGACCCGGTACCGTAACGCGCCTCGATGGCCCCCAGGATACACTCCTTGATCACCGGGGCCGGCAAGCCGTAAAGCGATCCCTGGAAGGGATAACGGGTATAGACGCCGTCGGTATAGACCCAGGCTTCGCGGATCTGCCAGTGAATATTGTCTCCCAGTAAGATGTTGTATAACGCCAGCACCTCTTCATCGGCGGAAAACATAATGTGTCCCGCATAATCGAAGGTAAATCCCTTGTCCTGAACCGAGCGGCACAAGCCTCCCACCGTCTCATTACGCTCCAGTAAGGTTGCCCCTTCGCCAAAATGATAGGCCGCGCTCAGGCCGGTTGGCCCGGCACCCAGAATTAAGCATGGCTCTACTTCTGAACCCGTTCTGGCAGGGGGGATGAGGCGTAAAACTGCCTGAGGTGAGACATCCTCGCCTCCGGCATCCGTTGTCACCGTCTCCTGCGCCTGATGACGAGAGAGCGCCTGCCCAATCAGCTCATGCATTTTTTGCACGGTTGTGTCCCAGGAGGTGCTGGCGACGATGTTTTGCATGATCTGCCGCTGCGAAGCGCGTTCTTCCTCAGACAATGCCAGCGCCTCTTCGCAGGCGGCCACAAAGGCGGCATGATCCCTGGCGACCGCCACAATGTGGCCATAAGGTTTTTCAACATCAGCGATGGCGGTACTCACCACAGGAAGCTGCGCGGCCATGTATTCCAGCACTTTCGTCGGACTGATAAAGCGGGTGGATTCATTCAGCGCAAACGGCATCAGGCAGACGTCCCACCCGGCAAGGAAATGGGGCAGGGCCTGATAAGGCTGCATGCCAGGGTAATGGATATTGCTTCGTTGCGGCAGGGTTGACGGGTCTATTTTCACCACCGGACCAACCATCACGATTTGCCACTCCGGGTGCGCATCGGCAAGGGCGGCGATCAGCGACAAATCCATACGTTCATCAATTACGCCGTAATAGCCCAGGCGCGGGTGCGGAATAGTGTCCTGCAGAGGATGGTGATTGGCCCGATCCAGCGCTTGTTCAAAATGCACCGCATCCACGCTACTGGCAAAGCAGTGAATGTTCGGGTGGCGTCCTTTTCTTGCCGCATACAGGCTTGGCCCGCCGGTAAAGACAATATCCGCCCGCGTCAGCAGGGCTGACTCACGTTGCAACAGCTGGCGGGGCGCTTTTTCAAAGGCGGCCAGTTCATCCATGCAGTCATACACCACAACGGCGGGGGCAAAGACCTTCAGCAGAGGGAGGGCCATCGGCGTGTAGAACCAGACGACCGGAGTTTCATCCTCTTCGCGTATCTCCGCCAGCAGTGTTTCCAGCCAGGCGATCTGTCCATCATGGAAACCCGGCTCTGTTGACGGTGTCTGCGGCTGAATAACCGTCACATTCGGCGCGGGTTGGGAAATCTTCAGCTCAGGTTTTCCAACGGAATGCAACGGCTCTTCGATAAAGACGATCTGATAGTGCTGAGCAAGCCGTGTCATCAGATGCTGCGGGCGCTGAAAAACAAAATCCCAGCGCAGATGACTAAAAACATAGATTTTTTTCATGCCTGATACCTCTGTGCTGGTGCAGGTAGTGACGCCAGTTAGTTGGTGAAAGTGTTCCAGCCGGGTCTGGACATGTTTAAGAGCCCGGGCGTAAACGGCATTCAGCTCTCGCTCTTTGTCGGGCCTCACATCCCATAAGCCAGAGTGATGCCAGTTTGCGTTATTCTCCCAGTCGGGGCGGTCGATAATCGGGTAAAGGCAAATGCCCGCAACCTCTACGCCGGCCAGCTGCGCCTGAGCCACCTCTGAGACGACATCGTTAATCCAGGCGCCGCGCCCGCTACCCACATGGCTGGTTTCAGCAAGCAGAATAGGGCGGCGATAACGCTCCCAGGTCTCCTGCAACATTCCGTGCAATCGCCGTCGCCGACCGTCACCCAGATGCCACGGCAGCCGCTGGTTGTTGCCCATCATCCATTGATTGTCGTGGTAGTAATTGGCGCCCAGCAGATCCAGATAGCGCGGATGGCCACCCAGCTCAGGCTCATGCTTGCCCGTCAGCATGTCCCACGCCTGAAACTGCGCGGTACGAAACGCTTCGGTTTGCTCAATATTTGCAGGATCGTCATCCGGTGAAATCAGATGGATTAACGGGTCGCAATGTAAAATTCGCGCTCTGGGATCGGCCGCCAGAATGGCGTCGCAGGCGGCTATGGCGGCACGAACGAGCTGTCGCTTGACCCGCTCGCTTTCGCCCACGCCTGGAGGGGAGGTAGGAAACAATCCTTCCGCAATGCCCCAGGCTGTGAATGAGATTTCGTTGACGGGTGAGTAGACCGGCGGCTCCTCATACCAGGGGCGCAAAAACGTCGCCAGCGAGCCACACAAGTGGGCGAAGCGAGAGACAAACTCTGTTGAGAAAAAATCGAGATGAGGGGGAAAGCCGTAATGACAGATTGTCCAGCAAATCTGGATACCGCTCTCTTTTGCCGACATCATTTTTTTTGCGACGGTAGTAAAGTCGTAACCACCTGATTTATCGACAAGTCGCCAGCCGACGCTCTCTCTTACCGTGTGCATGTTGAAGGGCTTAAGCGCGCGGTAATCCTCGGCATGCCGTACGTCATGCGCCGTTGCGTTATCCATTGAAAGGGGATGACCCGCCCGGGTGATAAAATCAGCGCCTTCGAATCCTGCCTGCCAGAATGACCTGAATATCGCCATATACATTGCTCCCTTATGGGCCTTTTTAAATATACCTGGCCAGCGCGTTTAAATTCATTGGCCTTTTTTTAATTACCCACACCTATGGCAGAAAATGAATTTTTAGAAAATAGCGAGTATTATTTTTTGTATAACATTCAACCATAACCATCCTCCCTACATATTTTGTAAGCAGCGGAACAGGGCAACAGGAATACCCCGGAGTTCACCCGTTATATTTTGACATCCTGGTCTTCAATGAGAAAAAATCACTGTCTTATTCATCAATGATAGCCTGAGTTTCCGGCGCTACGCGGCGTTTTTCAGCAATGTCCGGCTTCGGCAGTTAAAAAGATGAACAAAATCATTGTCTGCTGGTGGCGCTTTTTTTATGGGATTCGTTTCGGTTAAACGAAAATAATGCTTAACCGGGCCTTTAAATAAGCCTTGCCCGTTTCGTTAGTTTGCTGGATTACTCTCTTCATGATCTCTGTTGTTTTCTGGCACTTTTGTCTTAGCGTCCTTGGCCTGTTAATTAGTGATTCGGATATTTAATTCCGATAGCTTCTCGCTGCGGGAATATAAATAATGGAGTATTAGTTTCCTCTCCTAGGGTATATTGTAAACAGAACTCAATAGTTACAACATACAATGTGCCTTTACTTTTAAACAAACCTAAACATTGTGCCCTGAATCATCGCTTATCAGAAAAAAGAGGTAGCCGTCCCTTTTTTATCCCCTAAAGGGAGTAAATTGAATTTAACCGCCAGAGGGGTTATTCTTGTTTTATCCCCTGTAGGGGATTTTCCTTGAATATCCGCTATAGGGGGTAAGCATGAAAGTGACCTCGGCAGGCGCACTGGCGCAGGCTGTCAAAGATCAGCGTAAGGTCAATAAGTTAACGCAATCGGAGACCGCTGAACAGGTTGGCATTAAACAAACCACGGTATCGGATTTCGAGAACAAACCTGAATCCACCAAGCTGGAAACCCTGTTCAAAATTCTCTCAGCGCTGGATCTGGAACTTCATGTGGTGAAAAGAGGCTCGACGCTGCCCGATCATGCCAACTGGACAAAGGAGTGGTAAACGATGCGCGCTCAACGTCTGACTGTTGCCATGAATGGCGAAGTGGTGGGTACGCTGCATCGTGATGGCAGCGGCGCGATGTCATTTCAGTATGCGCCCGAGTGGCTGGCAGAGCCTGGCGCACGTGCCATTTCGCTCTCTTTGCCGCTCCAGCACGGGAGGATCCGCGGAAAGCAGGTCTTCAATTTTTTCAGCAACCTGTTGCCAGACTCAGAGGCGATAATCGCCCGCATGCAGGCCCGTTTTCAGGTTGAGACGGCACATCCCTTTGATCTGCTCGCCAGTGTCGGACGAGACTGCGTGGGTGCCATTCAGCTCTATCCACCGGGGCTGGAGATCCCATCGGTGATGGATATCGTCGCCGAACCGCTGGATGACGAGCAGATTGCTTCCTTGCTGGAGGGTTACCAGATGGCCCCGTTAGGGATGAGCGAAGAGGGGGCTGATTTTCGCATTTCGCTGGCCGGGGCGCAGGAGAAAACGGCGTTGCTATGGTATCAGGATCGCTGGCAGCGGCCTCAGGGTAGTACACCAACCAGCCATATATTCAAATTGCCGATCGGCAGAATAGAGCAGAACAATATCGATCTCAGCGAGAGCTGTGAAAACGAGTGGCTCTGCTTACGGATCGCAAAAGCCTTTGGATTTCCGGTAGCGCATGCCGAAATGGCCACCTTTAGTCGCAAAAAAGTGCTGATTATTGAACGCTTCGATCGCCGTTGGGCCCGCAGCGGGTGGCTGATGCGCCTGCCGCAGGAAGATTTTTGTCAGGCGCTGGGCATCGCTCCGGCACTGAAGTATGAGTCCCACGGCGGGCCGGGCATCGCCGATGCCATGAAACTGCTGCTCGGTTCCCGCCTGGCAGCGCAGGATCGGGAGATGTTCTTCAAAGCGCAGATCCTGTTCTGGATGCTGGCCGCGATTGATGGTCACGGTAAGAATTTCAGCCTGTTTATCGAAGCGGACTCTTCGTTTCGCATGGCCCCGTTATACGATGTGATTTCGGCCTTTCCGCTGTTTGAGGCAGGGAGTATCCCGGCCAAAAAAGCGAAGATGGCCATGGCATTACAGGGCAAAAACCGCCAGTACCATTTCGCGATGATCCAGCCGCGTCACTTTATCAGTACCGCTGCGCACGCAGGCTTTTCGCAGGAGATCGCCCGGAGGCTGATGAAAGAGATGGCCGACCGCACGGATGAGGCGATCGCCACCGTCAGGGCGGAATTGCCAGCGGATTTTCCGGAACAGATAAGCGAGGCGATTTTCCGCGGTCTGGTAAGCCAGGCGGCGAGAATAAGCCGCTTTGATTAAATCGGTACAAAAATTGGTAGGGTAGCAAACCCCATTTGCAATTGTTAATGATATTTATTTTCATTATCATTTGTCTTTACGTAAGCAACTGTAAAGAAAAATGACATGCATATTCCCTCTGCCCTAATACAGCAAACTCTGTGTGCCGTCGCCATTTCCCTGGCAACGCACTCTGGCGTTGTACTCGCTAAAACCTTTACCGAGAAAGATTTCGTCACCCAGCCACTTGGGCACGGCGTGTACGAGCTGGCCTACGATAAGGGCCAGCAGGCCCTTTATGCCGCGTCAGCGCCTTCCTTTGATAAAGACAAATCGGACGGACTGGTCTTTAAGCTGGCGGCGCAGACGCTGCAAATTGAAGCGAAGATCCCCACGGAACGTCGCACATTCGCCGTCGCGCTGGACGAAGAAAATCATCGCCTTTATCTGGGTAATTCGCTGGAAGGGTCGGTCACGCTGCTCGATACCCGTACTGATAAAGCCATTAAAACAATTCAGCTGAGCGACACGTCAGATCCAGAAAATCGCGTGCACCTGCGTGAAGTGGTGCTGGATAAGAAGCATCAGCGTCTTTATGTCTCCGGGATAGGGCGTAAGGATAAAGGATTACTCTGGGTTGTGGATACCCAGAAGCAGGCCCTGGCCCAAACCCTTGAAAAACTTGAGCCGGTCGGGTTTGCAGTAGATGAAGCGGGCGACAAGGTGTATGTCGTGTCTGGCGTCGGGGAACTGATCGCGCTGGATGCAAAAACATCCAGGCTGCTCAGCCGCGTGAAGGTCGATCCTGCCGATCCGAAGCACTATTTCCTGAATATCGCGCTAAACAGTGGCAAAGGGGTGGGGTATATCGCCGACACCAACACCAAAGATCTACTGGTTGTGCAGTTGGACACCGGCAAGCTGCTTCATCGCGTGCCGACCCCTAATTCCGTTGGCGTGCTGTATAACCCGGCGCGGGAAGAGGTCTACGTCACCCATCGTAACGATCGCCAGATTAGCGTGATTGATGCGACCACTTATCACCTGAAACACACCATTAAAACCACGGCGATGCCAAACAGCCTGGTGCTGTCTGCCGATGCCAGCACGCTCTATGCCAGCGTCAAGCAGGATGAGAAAGCTAACAAAGCTGACTACGTGCTCAAGATTGATTTAACCCAGCTCTAAGGATCCTGTTGTGATAAAGCAGACACGCATGGCCGTGGCGGTTTCGCTCGCCCTGGCAAATCTTCCTGCGGCCGTTTTCGCCGCGGAATCCACCGCCGTTAACGAAGATGAGCTGGTCGTGACCGCGACAGGCTTCAGCCAGGAGCGTCGCGAGGCACCAGCAACCATCTCGGTGGTGAATGAAAAGGAGCTGAACACCCGCTCTAACCAGAACGTCACCGAAGCCCTGCGCGAGATGCCGGGTCTCCTGGTGGGTAACGGCCACGGCAGCCTGGCGACTGGCGATGTCCAGATGCGCGGGATGGACTCCACCTATACCTCCTACATGGTGAACGGCATCAAACAGGCCACCCGCGAATCCCGCCCGTACGGCCACCATATCGGTACCGAGGCCGCCTTTATGCCACCGCTGGCCGCCATCGAGCGCATCGAAGTGATCCGCGGGCCGATGTCATCCCTGTATGGTTCTGACGCCATCGGCGGCGTGGTCAACGTCATCACTAAAAAAGCGTACAACCTGGAGAAGTGGACCGGCGTACTGGAGGATAACTACTTCCTGCAGGAGAAGAGCGAGTACGGCAACACCAACCAGACCAATGCCTTTGTGCTGGGCCCGGTGATCCCCGGTAAACTGGGGGTGAGCGTGGCCGCGGATTATCTCGACCGTCGCGACGATGACAGCGTCAACGACGAGCGTTTTGTGAAGCATCAGTCCGGCAACCTGGACGCGACGATCGCCCTGTCGCCAACGGAGACCCAGCTCTGGGATCTGAACGCTACGAAAGGGAATCAGGAGAAAACGCATAACGATAAACAGTGGTACTGGGGCTTCGACCGCGACGCGGCTTCGCTGTCGCAGCACGCCTGGTATGGCGACATACTGGAGGTGAAGAACTTCGTCAGCTACGAGAAAGCGAAAACCGAGTACCGCGTGCCGGGAATGGCATCACAGTTTATTACCCAGAAAAACTACGAGGCGAACAGCGCCAACACCTTTACCCTCGGCGACCACAAGCTGACGCTGGGCATCAACTTTACCCGTAATGAGCTGGACGATGAGTTCGGCATTAAAGATAAAGAGGCGCCGGGCGTAACGCCGGTAAGCGAAATATCGCGCAACGGCTGGGCGGTATTCGCCGAAGATGCATGGATGATCGTCCCGGATTTCACCTTAACGACCTCGGCGCGTCTGGATCACGACAGCTACTTTGGTTATCACGTCACGCCTAAGCTCTACGGCAACTGGACCCTTGATGAAAACTGGGCGCTGAAGGGCGGTGTGTCGGCGGGCTATAAAAAACCGGATCTGCGCCAGAATAATGCCGGCTTTACCAGCGTGTATGGGGCTTATCCTTATTCGGAAATAGGCATCGGTAATGACGATCTCAAACCGGAGGAGAGCGTCAACACCGAGCTTGGCGTCTACTGGCAGCAGGATGCGCTGGCGCTGGACGCGACCGTCTTCTACACCAAATTCAAGGACAAAATCAGCGACCGGGTCATTTGCACCACGTCGGCCTCGCAGCAGTGCAGGTATAATGGTTACGTCGCTGACTCTGTCTTCCAGTATTTCAACGTCAGCGATGCCGAAATCTACGGTGTGGAGCTGAACGGCGACTGGCAGGTCACCTCATCGTTGAGAGCCAATGCCAACTATACCTGGACTCACAGCGAACAACAGAGCGGCGAGTATAAGGGTTACGCCCTGAGCGACTTTCCGGAAAGCATGGCTAACGTCTCTCTGACATGGCATGCGCTAAACGACCTGGAGTTATGGACCAAAGCGAGCTGGCGCAGCACCTCACCGGACATCGGTAAATCCAGCGAAACAGAAGCCTACGCGCTGGTTGATTTAGGGGCACGTTACCATCTGAACAAGAACGTTACGTTAATGACCGGCATCTATAACCTGTTTGACGCAAACCCGATTTACCGCACCTCGTACAACCAGTCTTCGATGCTGGAAGGCCGCCGCTATAACTTCGGCGCCCGTATCGAGTTCTGAACCTTACTGCCGGAGCCGTCGTGCTCCGGCTTCTGCAATTGTTATTCCTCGCTTTTCTGCCACAGAAAGTGATTATCAAACCCGCCGACATGTGATACTTAGATTGGGAGACAACAAACCAGGATAACGAGAGATGTCGCAGAACAAAATTGCCCACAAAGTACAAAACCTCCAGTCATCGGCGATCAGAGAACTATTAAAACACAGCAAGATGGAAGGGGTGATTTCACTCGGCGGGGGCATTCCCAATCCGGATCTTTTCGATCGCGAAGGGCTGGAAATGGCAATGGAAAAGGTGCTCTCCAGCACCTGGAAGGATGCTTTTCAGTACGGTCTGAGCGAAGGTAGCCCGGAGCTGCGCGGCGAAATCTGCCAGCTGCTGTGCGGCAGGGGGATCCGCTGCGGTATCGACGAGGTGGTCGTCACATCCGGTTCCCAGCAGTCACTGGATATTCTGGCGCGCGCGCTGATCAATCCGGGCGACATTGTTGTCGTTGAACGTCCAACCTATCTCGCGGCCCTGCAGGTTCTGCAGCTCGCAGAGGCTAACCTGTTGTCGGTGGGTACCGACGGCGAAGGGATGATCGTTGATGAGCTCGAAGCGCTGGTTAAGACTACGCCGATCAAAGCGGTCTACATCGTACCGACGTTTGGCAACCCAGGCGGGGTTACGTTGACAGAGCAGCGCCGCAGGCAGTTGGTGGAATTAGCGCAGCGCTACGATTTTGTGATTATCGAAGACGATCCCTACGGCGAAATCAATTTTACCGACAACACCTTCACGCCATTAAAAGCCTGGGCGGCAGAGATGGGGTGCAGCGATAACGTGATTTACACCTCGACCTTTTCAAAAATCCTCGCGCCAGGGGCAAGGGTAGGCTGGTTAGTGCTGCCAGACTGGGTGAAGCGTCAGGTGGTGATCCTCAAGCAAGCCACCGATTTACACACCAGCACATTGTCGCAGTCGCTCACTTATCACTATCTCACCACGGGACGACTGGCGGGACAAATCGCGCTGATCCGTGACGCCTATAAACATAAATGCGAGATCCTCTGCCAGGCGGTGGAGCGCGACCTGGGCGATCACCTGACGTTCCACAAACCGATGGGTGGCATGTTCCTGTGGGCGAAATTCAAATATGAGATGAATACTACCGAGTGGCTGAAAAAGACCCTCAACAACGGCGTGGTCTACGTGCCAGGGGAGTTCTTCTACTGTAACGAGCCGGATCACAACACGCTGCGCATGTCCTACGTCAGCGTCACGGATGAAAATCTGCAAGAGGCGGTCGCACGGTTGAAAGCCTCCTTATAAGGGGCGCGGAAGTAAAACGGGTGGCGAAGGCCACCCGAATCATTGACTTAGCTGCGGATAAAATCGAGTAAGTCTTTGTTGATCGTATCAGGGTGCGTGGTGTGCATCCCGTGAGGATAGCCTGGATAAACTTTCAGCGTGCTGTTGCTGATAAGTTCATCCTGAAGCAGGCTGGCATTCTTATAAGGCACCACCTGATCGTCATCACCCTGCAAAATAAGCACCGGCACGGTGATCGCTTTCAGATCGTCGGTCTGGTCCGTCTCGGAAAAGGCTTTAATGCCTTCATAGTGCGCTTTCGCACTGCCAATCATCCCTTGCCGCCACCAGTTCTGAATAGTCCCTTGGGATATTTCAGCCCCCGTTCGGTTGAAGCCGTAGAAGGGGCCCGTCGCCACGTCGAGATAAAATTGCGCCCGGTTTGCGGCCAGCGCTTTACGGAATCCATCAAAAACCTCCAACGGTGTACCGCCTGGATTTTCCGGCGTTTTCACCATTAATGGCGGTACGGCGCTGATTAATACCGCTTTCGCCACGCGCCCCTGCGGTTGACCGTATTTCGCCACATAGCGCGCAACCTGTCCGCCGCCGGTGGAGTGACCAACATGGACAACGTTACGCAGATCCAGATGTTCCACAACGGCAGACACATCGGCGGCGTAGTGA
Source organism: Leclercia sp. M-A074-M (assembly GCF_965195605.1). Taxonomy (NCBI): domain Bacteria; kingdom Pseudomonadati; phylum Pseudomonadota; class Gammaproteobacteria; order Enterobacterales; family Enterobacteriaceae; genus Leclercia; species Leclercia sp. M-A074-M. The sequence goes on from NZ_CBDAHM010000004.1 coordinate 170,215, forward strand.
TCCATATCGTGTCCATCGCTGACCTGACTTGAGCGGCCATGACCACGACGGTCGGAGGCAATAACGCGGAAACCTTCAGCTAAAAAGAACAACAGCTGGTTATCCCAGTCGTCAGCGCTTAATGGCCAGCCGTGGTGGAAGAAAATGGGCTGTGCATCTTTAGGACCCCAATCTTTATAGAAGATACTGACATCATCGTTGGTGGTAACAAATGACATGATAGACCTCTCGGGGAATAAAAGAACCTGAGTGAAGTGGGCTGCGTCCGCAGTTAAAGACGTACAGCCGCTAAGAAGTCTAGTTGAGAAGATTAACGATTGCTTCCTCCTAACGAAAACGCATGCGTTCTGCGCAGTCGGCTGAGGCTAAACAACACTGAAGCGACAGACGCAGCAACTGCGACCCACAGGGCGAAATGGACAGCCCGTTCATTTAACGTCTGGCCGGCTACCGGCGATATGAGGGTCAGCAGGATACCTACAACAGCGGCGCCCAGGCACTGCCCGAAAGTTCGGGCAATGGATAATACCCCGGATGCATAGCTTGCCTGTTCGCGAGCAACATTCGACAACATTTCCCGGTTGTTAGGACTTTGAAAACATCCAAATCCGATTCCGCAAACCAGGCTACGCAGGCAGATATCCCATACGGAAGGCGAGGCGGGCAGCATCGCCAGCAGGATCAACCCCACAACAAAGATGGCCAGCCCAAGAGTCGAGATCAGCGGCGCAGAAACCGTGTCTGCCCAGCGGCCGGCGTGGGGCGCGATCAGCACAATACCTATCGGCCAGGGCACGAACAGCAGCGCGGATACAACAGGGCTGTAGCCATATACGCTCTGAAACAGGAAAGGCAACGCAACAAAGGTGATCCCCTGGCTGACAAAAGAGGCCAGTGACGTTAATGCCGCGAGGGTGAAACGTCCGTTCTTGAATATAACGGGCGGCAGTATGGGCGCCCTGGCGCGGCGAATATGCCAGATAAACAGCATCGTGCTGAACAGGGCGAGAAGTCCCCAGCAGACCGCCACCTGGTGAAGGCTGTTCGCCGCCATAATCATTGCTCCCAAAAGGGTCGCTGACAGCAGCGCGCCAGGAAGGTCAAACGCAGTTTTGCCGGACGTTGTTTTTCCGGGTAGCGCCCTGAAAGCCAGCAACAGGGCTAAGGTTCCCGGAAGTATGTTAATGGCAAACAACCATTGCCAGCTCAGGGTATCCAGTATCGTGCCGCCCAGCACCGGGCCAATGGCGGTGCTGGATGCTATAAGCAGGGCATGCAGACCCAGCACGCGGCCAAGCAGTCGTCCCGGGAAAACGCCGCGCAGGATCGCCGGAGCAATACTTAACGTCGCCGCGCCGCCGATCCCCTGCATAATACGCATTGCCACAAGCATTTCTGGGGTAGTTGCCAGTGCGCAGCCCAGTGAGGTCAGCGTAAAGGTGGCGAGCCCCGACAGAAAAATGGGGCGAGTGCCATAGATCGTCGCGAGGGAGGCGAAAATCATCAACGTCATTGCCGCAGAGAGCAGATAACCGTTGGCGAACCAGACCGCGTAGCTTGCAGGCACCTGCATCGCTTGCGCCATAGAGGGCAGGGCAATGTTGATCATGGTGCCATCAAACACCCCCATCAGGGTGGTCACCATTACGGCGATCATCACCCGGGCGCGCGCCGGGCCAGGCAGCCCCTCATCACCGGGTTGGTTTGAAAATAGCGTCATCATCTGAACTCCTTAAGGGGGTTTTAATGACGAAACTATAAGCACGAGGTATATAAGGCGGAAGACGCATGGTTTACACTTAATCATTGCACCGAACGCCTTATCTGAGGTTTATTATGTCCGATCCCGATTTTAACCTGTTGGTCGCCCTCGACATTCTGCTGGCAGAAGCGAGCGTGGCCGGTGCTGCACGGCGCTTAAACCTGAGTGCATCTGCCATGAGCCGCACGCTCAACAGGCTGCGCGAGGTGACAGGCGATCCGATTCTGGTGCGGGCCGGACGAAATATGGTGCTGACCCCCTGGGCAGAAGCCTCCCGGGATCGCGCCAGAAATGCGGTTCAGGAGGCGAGGGCAGTGTTGCAGCCGTCAATGGAGACGCTCAGGCTGGAAAGTCTGGCGCGCCTGTTCACTATCCGGGCCAACGATGGATTTGTCGTCGCGTTTGGCCCGGCGCTGATTGCCGCGGTGGCGGAGGCCGCCCCGGATGTCTGTCTCCGTTTTGCGCCCAAGCCTGAAAAAACGTCGCGCTATCTGCGCGAGGGTCTGGTCGATCTGGAGATTGGCGTCCAGGGCAATATGGGGCCGGAAATTCGCCTGCAGCGACTTTTTCAGGACCGGTTTGTCGGCGCCGTGCGGAAGACGCATCCGCTGGCATCGTTACCGGAAATCAGCGTAAAGGATTATGTTGCCTGGGGCCATGTGGTGGCCGCGCCCAATGGATCATTACATGGGTTTGTGGATGATGCACTGGCGGAGTCAGGTTTGTCCCGTAAGGTGGCAAGCGTGGTGCCTGGCTTTCCGACGGCGTTGTCCGTGGCGCTGGCATCGGATCTTATCGCCATGGTTCCGGCGTTGTATTTGCAAAACCCGCAGATGACAGAGCAACTGCATGTATTCGAACTGCCGTTCAAGACCCGTGCCATCACGGTGTCGCAGATGTGGCATCCGAGAATGGAAAGAGATCCCGGTCATCGATGGCTGAGAGAAAAAGTGCTTGAGGTGTGTCGGAGTGTACGGTGATGAATGAGAAGTTGAGGCGAGGGGATAAAGCTGGGCGCGTAATACGAGGCCCGGTACGTCTGCGTTGCTGCCATAGATCGCATTTAACATAATATACATTATGCGCACTAACATGGTGATAGCAAAATTATAATGTCCGGTCTGGGCAGTTCACAGTAAGATTCAGCATCGATGGATTCCGATGATGGCACATTCAGCTGTGTTTTTCGTTTTGGATTTTGTCGACCGGCGTTTGACCACTCAGATGGTCGCGCAGCGGCTGGGTATCTCCGATCGTCAGTGCAGATGCCTTCTGTCGCGTTACCGTGAAACTGGCCCACCAGGTATGGCTAACGCCTGATGGTCTTGCCCGGTACGCACTCAATATTATCCGAGAACGCTATACCGACTTCGGGCCGACGCTTGCAGGTGAAAAACTCGCAGAACTGCACGATGTTCACCTGTCCAAAGAAACGGTCCGGTCGCTATTCAGGGTTTATCCCCCGGATGAATACCAGAAGATATCCCCCTACAACTTCATGTTATACAGGACCCTATTGCCTTTATCGCATCATCAGTTGTCCGGTCTCTGTGCCCGGTGTATCCGATCGCGGATCTTATCGACTGATGCTTTGATGTCAGCAACTGCATCCGCATCCATTCCAAGGGTATCCACAATACAGCGCGTGATATTGCTGGCCTCAATTTTCAGTGTGTCCCCCTTCTCTGTCAGATGAATAAGCACTTCACGTTCATCCTTCGGATTGCGTGTCCGTGTGATCAACCCCGCGCTCTCCAGCCGCTTAAGTAAAGGCGTGAGCGTGCTGGACTCAAGGAAGAGTATTCCACTCAGCTCCTTCACGGTGCGTCCATCCTGATTCCACAACGTGATCATCACCAGGTACTGGGGATAGGTTAATCCCAGCTTATCGAGCATTGGGCGATAGAGCTGCGTAAACGCATGTCCCGCGGAGTATAGCGAGAAGCAGAGCATGCCGTGCACATCCGGGAGTAAATCCCCGGTATTTATCTCTTTAGTCATATGTCCTCCAGTCCCTCTAAAATAATTTGTGTACGATTTAATTGCAAGCGATTGACAACAACAAAAATCAGTGCCAGATTAATTCATACACAAACAAATCGTGCACAAATCAATTGCGCAGCAACATACAACCCATAACAGGAGAACAATATGTCCACATTCACAACGACAGACGGGACTGGCATTTTTTATAAAGACTGGGGTTCAGGTCAGCCAGTCCTCTTTGCTCACGGATGGCCGTTATCGTCAGACGCCTGGGATCAGCAGATGCTCTTCTTCAGCCAGAATGGCTTCAGAGTCATCGCTCATGACCGGCGCAGCCACGGGCGTTCGGACCAGACATTCCATGGCAACAATATGGATCGGTATGCTGACGATCTGGCCGAACTTATTGAAGCACTGGATCTGAAGGACCTGATTTTAGTAGGCCATTCCACAGGGGGTGGCGAAGTTGCACATTATATCGGTCGTCATGGTACTTCCCGTGTAGCTAAAGTTGTTTTGGTTGGCGCAGTACCTCCTCAGATGCTCCGGACGGATGCTAACCCCGACGGCACTCCGCTGGAGGTATTTGATGCCATTCGCGAAGGAACGGCTAAAAACCGTGCTCAGTTCTTCTTCGACCTGACCATTCCATTCTATGGCTTCAATCGCGACCATGTACCAACCAATGACGGGCTGCGGGAAAACTTTCGCAGGATCGGGCTGCAGGGAGGTATTAAAGGACAATATGACTGCATCCATGAGTTCTCCGAGGTCGACTACACACGCGATCTGCAGCAGATTGATCGCCCTACTCTGATTATTCATGGTGACGATGACCAGATTGTGCCCATTAAGGCATCAGCACACCGCGCCGCTGAGATCGTTGCGCACGCCACACTGAAGATATATGCCGGCGGCTCACATGGTCTGGCTGAGACAGAGGCCGACCGCTTTAATGCTGACGTACTGGGCTTTATTCGCGGCTAACGAGGTGGCCTGTTCCATACAGGCCACATCCATCATACGCATACCTCATCAACTGAGTTAAAGGGAAACTATCATGTCTAAATTTGCTGCCTCCCTCGCTATTGCTACCGCTCTGCTGTCTGCCAGTGCTTTCGCCGAAACCGCAAAGCCGACTGTTGTCCTGGTTCATGGAGCCTTTGCTGACTCATCTAGCTGGAATGATGTCACCCGTATCCTGCAAAAAGATGGGTATAACGTCGTTGCAGCGGCTAATCCGCTGCGCAGTGTTTCGACTGATGCGGCTTACGTCTCTTCTGTTGTGAGCAATATTAAAGGACCTGTGGTACTTGTCGGACATTCCTATGGCGGCCAGGTAATAACGAACGCAGCCCGGGAAACGAAAAATGTTAAATCACTGGTTTATGTCGCCGCATTTGCTCCTGACGCGGGTGAAGCTGCCGCTGAACTGGCGGGGAAATTCCCCGGAGGCACGCTTGGCGAGGCGCTTTCCACGCCGGTTAAGCTGGCTGATGGTAATGTCGATCTGTCCATTGAGCAGTCGAAGTTCCACCAGCAATTCGCTCATGACGTGTCAGCTGAAAAAGCTGCGCTGATGGCGGCAGGACAACGACCCGTGACCGAAGCAGCATTAACTGAAAAATCGGGAGCCCCCGCCTGGAAAACAGTGCCCTCTTACTTCATTTATGGTGATGGCGACAAAAATATCCCTGCCCAAAGTTTGCGTTTTATGGCTGAACGCGCGGGATCAAAGCACACCGTGGTGATCAAAGGGGCATCTCATGTCGTGATGGTTTCTCATCCTCAGGACGTAGCCACACTTATTGAGGAAGCCGCGAAATAAATGTCTCTGTCCTCTCTTTGACGCCCTTCCCCGTCAGAGGCACTGTCCCGGACTTTTTACTGCGGTGCAACCGCCGGGGTATACAGTGTCTGCTGCCTTCGAAATAAACAGAAGAGAGATCGTCCGCCTGCGGTAAAGGCGGGCGTTTTCTCTATCTTCGCGAACGAGTCCCCATTTTTAAAAATGGATACGGTTCTTTATCTGACAAGCCCCGACAGAAACAGATATCAGTGTCCAGACAGGCGGGTAATTTCTGCTTATCCTATACTCAGCTAAAGAATATTGTGGTGTAGATGAAAATATCAAAAACGCGCATAAGTCGTTGAGGTTCTATGAAATTCCCCGGCATACCGGAAAATGAAGAAGAAAGACTAAAGTCGCTTTATCTCGCAGACCTGCTTGATACCAGAGACGATGAGCGTTTTGATCGTCTTACCCGGCTTGCCAGGCGAATCTTTCAGGTACCTGTGGTCCTGATAAGCCTGCTGGATCGCGAGCGACAATGGTTGATTGCATGCGAGGGTCTCGGTGTCCGGGAAACGCCACGTAATATCTCATTCTGTGGGCATGCCATTTTGCAGGATGGCGCTTTTATCGTTAACGATGCATCTGTTGATGAGCGTTTTCATGATAATCCCCTGGTCACCGGTGAACCTTACATCAGATTTTACGCTGGCTATCCGGTGCATCTCCCTGACGGAGAAGTGGCAGGTACGCTTTGCCTCATTCATACCATCCCCCGCAGCTTTAACGACGAGGATATTGCTTCACTCAAGGATCTGGCTTTCATTGTTGAGGATGAATTTCAGGTCATCGGCATGGCGATGACCGACAGTCTGACCGGAATAGCGAATCGGCGGGGTTTTTACCGGACAGGAGAAAAACGGTTTCGCACCCTCACTGAGCGTAATACACCGTTCAGTCTTATCTTTTTTGATCTGGATAAATTCAAACCTATCAATGATCTTTGGGGGCATGCTGAAGGCGATGAGGTTCTGAAAGTCTTCTCAGGACTGTTGTTTCAGTTCCTCAATCCCGGCGATATTGCCGGCCGGCTGGGTGGGGACGAATTCGCCGTGCTCATTACCACCCGGAGTTCTACGGAAGCTTTTTTGCATGCGCTTCGTAGGGGGGTGGACAATTACAACGAAAAATCATGTAAACCCTATAACATCAATTACTCTTCTGGCGTTCTGCACAATGATCAGGGCCACTATTCGTCGCTTGACGAAATGATCAAAAAGAGTGACGAAGTGATGTACTCAGTGAAGCGCAGAAGACAGCTTTAAAAGGAGCGCTTTGCGCAGCAATCTTTAAGGTACCGTCGCAGCCACCGCTCTTCTTAACGTAACTGGCAATCAGCCTCACTTTACCGATGCATATCAGAGTGATAATGAGATATGCTGGTTTATCATGGAAAAATCTTAGCTGAACGCTGAATTACATCGCTAATCAAAGGGTTAAAAATGAAAAAAACAATCCCAGAATATACGCCTGTTGACTTATCTCGTTGGGCCAGGAAGGAACATTTTGCAGTATTTCAGTCTTTTGCTCAGAGCACCATCAACCAGACTGTTAATTTAGACATCACCGATCTGCTGAAACATATTAAAGATGTTGGCTGGAAGTTTTACCCTACTATCATCTCCATCATTTCTGAGGTGGTAAACAGGCATACCGAGTTTCGTATGGCTATGAAGGACGATGAGCTGGTTATATGGAAGGAAGTTTATCCGAGCTACACCATTTTCCATAATGAAACGGAGACATTCTCATCAATATGGAGTTATTACGATGGCAATATGGCGCACTTCCAAAAAACCTATTCTGAGGACGTTGCACGCTATGGAAATAACCTTTCTTACTGGCCTAAGGGCGAGTCACCGGACAATATATTTTTCGTATCGGCTATTCCCTGGGCAACGTTTACCAGTTTCAATGTCAACGTTGCAAACATGAAGAACTTTTTCGCGCCCATGTTCACCTTTGGCAAATACTACGAACAGGATGGAAAGACCTTGTTGCCGCTCGCCGTTCAGGTCCATCATTCCGTTTGCGATGGTTTCCATCTGGCAAGACTGTTCAATGAAATACAAGAGATAATGAGCGACTTACCGCACCGCGCTTAAACGGGCCGCTTCTGTAGTTAAGCGAGGAACGGGTCCAGGCGATGACGATTATGTTAATGCTCTGCCCGCTTCCTGCCTTCCTCACCACAATCAACCATCTGCGCCTGGCATATGACAAAAAAAACCGCAAGCAGTTACCCGCTTGCGGCGACAGGCTCAGCAATGATGTGTTGATCAGGCAGCTTTAACTGCTCTGATTTTTTTACTGCCACCTTCATCTGACGCTGCTTTCTCTGCTGCTGTTGCGGCATTAAGATCGGGAAGTTTGCTGGTACGCAGAATATGCTGCACGGCCTCTTTCTGCTCGGCGAAATAGAGCCCCAGATTTTCAGCCTGCGTTTCATCCATCTGCATGTCACTTTGCAACAGCCAGTCGGTGAACGCTTCTGCGAGGTCGAGCAGTTTGTCGTGAGCGTCAGCCTCTTTCTTACTGGCAAATGTCATTTTCTCTTCACCTTTTCTTACGACAACATATTTTGTTTCAACAGCCATTATGCACCCCCTATACTGTAATTATATACAGTATAACACTTCCCGGTTTGTGTTGCAGCCAAAAATGCGCTGGGTAAACCTGCTTAATATGTTCGGGGGCGGCCCCCCTTCAATTACAACGCCTTATCGGTAAAGAGCGGTACGTTACAGGACGTCGCAACGTGGTCCAGATAGCCGCTCAGGTAGTCCGGATACGGGAACGCTTTCACAATTGTCAGCGAGTTCAGCACCGGGAAAAGGTAAAAATCGGTGATGCTTATCGGGTGTCTGGCACGCAGATAAGGCTCGATTTTAGCCAGTTCATCCACCAGCGTATCGATACAGGCCTGACTATTGGCCAGTAATGCCTCCAGATCGCCAAACGCTTTTATCTCACGCTGGGTATAGGCTTCGCGTGCGGCTGGGGTGGACAACTCTTGAAAATCTGCCCGCGTAAAACGTGGGATCGCCAGGTTAAAGACGGTGCGCGTGTTCTCTTTGCACCAGGCCTCAATCAGGGGATCGCATTCACCTTTAATCACCGGCTTGCCGTCAAGCTGATCGACATAATGGACGATATCCATGCTTTCCGGCATGTAAGCGCCCTCTTCTTTTTGCAGGATCGGCACGACCTTTCTGCCCACCATACAGGTTGGCGTTTCGACATCCCCTTCCATTATTACGCCCAGCTCGAAGGGCACCTTTTTAAGACCAAAGATCATTCTCGCGCGGATACAGAACGGGCAATGCTCATATACATAGAGTTTCATAGCGCTCTCTTTCTTTATACAGTTGTATGAGGGAGGAATGACCTGACAGGATCGGGCAAATCGGGTCAGGGTTACCAGTCTAACTTTAGTAGGTTGAAGTCAGCTGAAAATCAATCTTGTAATCAGTACAATAGATGTAACCACAATGTTAATGAGATATACATATGAAGTTATTTTCCACTCAACGTACAGATGTCTGGCTGCTGACGCCCGACCTGGCAGAAAGATTCCAGCTTTTCCTGCTGGAAAATCGCTCACATTTCGCGCCCTTTGAACCATTGCGTAATGAAGACTATTTCACACTGGATAGCGTGTCCCAACGGATTGCGAGTGCGCAGAAAGATTATGAAGCAAGAAAATGTCTGCAAATCGTTTTCACGTTAAAAGGTGAAAATAACATCATCGGCAGCATTAATTTCACCAATTTTATCTTTGGGGTTTTCCAGGCGTGCTATCTCGGTTTCTCTCTCGATCACGCTCATCAGGGGAAAGGACTCATGCAAGAGGCGCTTAAAGACTCTCTGGATTATGTACAGATGCATTACGGCTTTCACCGGATTATGGCAAACCATCTTCCTGATAACGCGCGCAGCAGTAAAACGCTTGCCAGCCTCGGGTTTGTCAAAGAGGGCTATGCCCACTCCTACCTCAAGATAAACGGGATCTGGCAGGACCATGTCCTCAATTCCCTTGTTCTGCCAGAAGCGGAGTCAATGTCCTGAATCGCGGTGTTACGCTGGCCGGACCTTGTTCACGAACCACATTCCGGCCAGCATCGACAACACAAACAGCACTCCCTTCCCTGCGCCCGCACCCAGTAAGACCAGCGCCGGTCCGGGACAAATACCCGCCAGCCCCCAACCCAGACCGAACAGAACAGCGCCCATCAGCAGCGCGCGGTCTACGGTGTTATTCTCCGGCAGCCGGATCGGCGCCCCGCAAAACGACGTTTGTTTGCCTTTAGCTAACCTGAAGCCGACTGTCCCCACCGCAATCGCCCCGAGCATCACGAAGGCAAGAGAGGGATCCCAGGGCTGAGAGAGATCCAGAAAGCCAAGCACCTTCTCCGGATTTGCCATCCCGCTTATCAGCAAACCCACGCCAAAAATCAGGCCACACAGAAACGCGGCAATGACCATTAACATATCTCCTCCTTAACCGAGCCAGAAACCGGTCAGCGTTGCGGTAATAATACCGACCGCCATAAAGGTCAGCGTGGCCGCCAGGGAACGTCTGGAAAAACGCGACAGTCCGCAGACGCCGTGCCCACTGGTACACCCGGATCCCAGACGCGTCCCGGCGCCCACCAGCAGGCCCGCCACAATAATCAGTGGCCACGAGGTTTGAACCGTTATCTCAGGTAAGGGAAAGAAAAGGCTGAACAGCAGAGGTGAACCGATAAGACCGGCTAAAAAGGCTATCCGCCACCCCTCGTTACGGGTCTGTTTCGTCAGCATCCCCGCCATAATGCCGCTGATCCCGGCGATTCGTCCGCAGAAATGAATCAGCAGTATGGCGGCAAGCCCGATTAACATCCCCCCCGCGAGGCTACTCAACGGCGTAAAGTGAGCGAAATCAACGATCATGATCGGTACCTTTCTGTGGGCAATAGAGGTCATATAAGGTGTTGAGCAGCGTGAAGATCCGCGGATCCTCAATCCGGTAGAAAATCTGTTTACCTGTACGTCGGGTCTCCACCAGCTTTAAACGCCGCAATACGCCCAGCTGCTGGGACAGGGTGGGCTGACGGATCCCCACCGCCTCTTCAAGCTGCGCGACGTTCGCTTCCCCCTGGCTTAACTGACACATCAACAACAGTCTGTCCGCATTGGACAAACCGCGCAAAAGCTCCGCAGCCCCCAGTGCCGCCTGTTTCATTGCATCCTGAATATCGCTATTCGTAGTCACGATATGCACCCATAAATATACATATTTATATAATGTATTTTAGTATATTGTAAGCCGGGCCGCATAGCAAAAAAAACCGGCAGATGGCTGCCGGCATTTTTTTCTCCCCCATCTGGCCTGACCTTATAATTTCAGCTCAGGCACCAGCGCTTTTTTATCCGACATACAGCTTTGCCACGCTCTGCCCGGTTCGCCATTATCCAGCACCGACGAGGTACGATATTCTACGGTGCGGGTACGCTGATCGGGCCCCACATAGTCGAGGGTCGTCCAGCGGGTGTCGGCGTCTTTGCCCTCGGCGGTGAGTTCGATAGTCTGGTTTTTCACAATCTCGGCGCACTCTTTCGCCGCGGCCTCGACTTTACGAAACTTCTTCTCTTCGGGTGAAGTGCCCTCACCGGACATGGACATACAGCCGGTGAAGAGTAAACAGGCAAGGGTTAGAAGGCTGATTTTTTGCAGCATCACGCAGTCCTTAGTCATGAACAGGTTACTGCAAAAGCGTAGCTTATACGGCTACGCTCTTCCTGCGATCAGCATTTCCGTATCACGCTTTAACAACCGACACGCCCTGCCCAACCACGGCCTCAACCCAGCGACTGTCGGTATCCGGTTCAACTACTACGGTGTTAATGAGTGAAAGCTCGCCAATCAGGAAGGGTGAAGCGGTATTTATCTTCTCCGGCGACGCCAGCACCACCGTTTCGGCGGCCCTGCCGGAAAATGCACGCTTGATGCACGCTTCTTCATAATCACCGGTGGTTAACCCTGCTTCCGGGTGAATACCGGTTACTCCCATGAAAAAGAGATCTGCATGGATACGTTCGATACCCTCAATCGCGGCGGCTCCCACCGTGACGATAGAGTGGCGAAACAAACGCCCGCCAATCAGGATCACCTCAACCCGGGGATGGTCCACCAGCGCCAGCGCAATACCGGGACTGTGGGTGACCGCCGTAAAGGAGAGATCCGCCGGCAAGCAGCGAACCAGCTCGGTCGTGGTCGTCCCGCCATCAATCATCACCACCTGTCCCGGCAAGATAAGCTCAACCCCCTTCTGCGCCACCCGCTTTTTGGCGTCGATGCCAAGGTGGCTGCGCTCGGCAAAGCTGGATACCGCCTTAGATGCCGGCAGCGCGCCGCCATGCACCCGCTGTAAACGCCCCTCGGCTGCCAGCTCGCGCAGATCCCGGCGAATGGTATCTTCGGACACCTGAAATTCGATGCTGAGGGTTTTAGAGAGCACCTCCCCTTCGGTATTCAGTTTTTCAAGGATCAGTTGTTTGCGTTGACGGGTGAGCATGAGAGATTCCTGAGGCTGCATGTTTGATCTTGATATTGCACGAATGTGCAGACTATGATGGTCAATCTACCTATTCAGGAGGCATCGTGCAATCAACTCGTGCAGAAGTACGCATTCTCGACAGCAAAACGCTGTCAGATGACTGGTACACACTCAAAAAATATACCTTCGATTTGCGTCGTCGCAACGGGGAGTGGCAGCGTCAGAACCGCGAAGCCTACGACCGGGGAAACGGCGCAACCATCCTGCTCTATAACCGCGAAAAAAAAACGGTGATCCTCACCCGCCAGTTTCGCTTTCCGGTCTATATAAATGGTCACGACGGTTATCTGATCGAAACCGCCGCAGGCCTGCTTGATAACATGGCCCCGGAAAAGCGCATCAAAGCCGAAGTGGAAGAAGAGACTGGCTACCAGATTGACCAGGTGGAGAAGGTGTTCGAAGCCTTTATGAGCCCCGGCTCCGTCACCGAGAAGCTCTACTTCTACATCGCGGAATATCACTCTGGGGATCGCACCGGCGCAGGGGGCGGTATCGAGGCCGAAGGTGAAGATATCGAAGTGCTGGAATGGCCGATAGAACAGGCGCTCCAGGCCATTGATGATGGCACTATCGTCGACGGCAAAACCATCATGCTGCTCTACCACGTCGCTCTGAAGAAGATCGTCTAACATCCGCGCACCGACAGAAAGGGATTTCTGTCATGTCTGAAACCTAATCATCTACACTTCAGAAAAGAGCAAACTGGAGATGCCCGCATGACCGACTGGAACCCTGGCCTGTATCTGCAATATGGCGCGGAACGCACCCGCCCCGCCTTAGAGTTGCTGTCCCGGATTGCGCTGGATAACGTTACCGATGTGGTCGATCTCGGCTGCGGACCGGGCAACAGCACGGCGCTGTTGCAGCAGCGCTGGCCCACGGCGCAGATAACCGGCGTCGATACCTCGCCCGCCATGCTCGCAGAAGCCAGAGCCACCCTGCCAGGCTGTCGGTTTATTGAGGCGGATATTCGCCACTACCGTCCCGAACGCACCCTGAGCGTGGTTTACGCCAATGCTTCCTTACAGTGGGTAGAGAATCACTATGAGCTGCTGCCGCATCTGGTCTCAATGCTGAAACTGCACGGCGTACTGGCTATCCAGATGCCGGATAACGACCTGGAGCCCACCCACGTGCTGATGCGTGAGGTGGCGTTTGAACAGGATTATCCGGATCGCGGCCGGACAGCGCTCCCCGGCGTCCATGCCTATTACGATATCCTGACCGAGGCAGGCTGCGAGGTGGATATCTGGCGTACGACCTATTATCACCAGATGGCCTCCCACCAGGCGATCGTCGACTGGGTAAGCGCCACCGGCCTGCGTCCGTGGCTTCAGGATCTCAATGAGAGTGAGCAGCAGCGCTATCTGCATCGCTATCATCAGCTGCTGGAGGAGCAGTATCCACTCCAGGAAAACGGGCAGATACTGCTGGCCTTTCCGCGGCTGTTTATCATCGCCCGACGCGCACCGTAGCTACGCTTTTGCCTCTTTCAGTAGCTGCTGGATCACCTGCTCCTGCTTGTCAGTATTCCCTTCGCCGAAAGAGGCGTAACGCAGTTGCCCTTTGGCATCGAAGAAGTAGTGTGCAGGCCAGTAGCGATTGCCAAAGGCGGTCCAGATTTTATAGTTATTGTCAGTCACCACCCGGTACGGCAGCTGCCATTTGTTAATGGCTTTTTGCACCGAGGCCAGCGGTTTCTCCCACGGATACTCCGGGGTATGGACGCCGATCACCACCAGACCCTGTGACGAATATTTGTTGGCCCAGTCGCGAACGTACGGCAGCGAGTGCTGACAGTTAATGCAGTCCCAGGTCCAGAAGTCGATCAGCACCACTTTGCCTTTTAACGACGCCGGGCTGACCGGCTCGCCGTTGAGCCATCCGGTACCACCTTCCAGAGAGGGCATCGCGCTGGTGGTGACCGGCTGTGCCACCGGCTGAAGGGTCGGCGGAGTCTGGCTCCCTGGCGCCAGTTGCAGCAGCGTTTTCTCCAGCCGGTCGGCCAGCCCGTTTGCCCCCTGAAAGAGGCTGTTCAGACCAAACGCCGTAAACGCAACGGACATCAGCATCATCACCCCCGCGGTTTTTCGCAGCCCCTCCATCAGACCCGATTTGGCTTTCAGGCGGGCGATAAGCGCCTGCCCACTGAAGCCAAGCAGCGCGAGCATTACTGCACAGCCGCTGCCATACGCTGCCAGCAGGCTGTCGGTGGCAATCGGGCTATGACCCGCGAGACTCAGGCTGAGAATGGCCCCTAACACCGGTCCGGCGCAGGGCGACCACAGCAGCCCGACCGCCAGCCCGGCGAGCACCGCCGAGGCTAAGCCGCGGGTAGAGTTGCTCCGGGAATTGATCATATTGCCGAGGCGTAACGCTGGCCCGGCGATACGCTGCGCTAAAGATGGGAAGATCAACGCCAGGGCGGCGAGACTCAGCAGCACCAGCGCCACCCAGCGTCCCACGATGGTGGCGCTCACCACCCAGTCGCTGGCGACGGCGATCAGGCTGGCGACCAGGGTAAACATCATCACCATACCGCACAGCATAGCGACAAGCTGACGCCGCTGGCCGCGGAATCCGGCGAACAGCAGAGGAATAACGGGAAGCGTGCAGGGGCTGAGCAGACTGACCATGCCGCCTAAAAATGCGATCACAAGAAACATAAACACCTCACTTACCAGTTGATAGTGAGGCCATTACAGCGTGGGGATGTGTTTGCGGTGTGTTGAGGGATAGGGTTTTTTGTCAGGTGATGTATGGGCGTTGAGCGGAGATACATTGCGGTACAATTGGCGTGATGAAGGGTACGGGTATACATATGGCTACCGAGGTGGTTCCGTTCACCTTACGTTCCTTGCTCCTCTGGTACAAAGGAACCGGTGAACGTGCCAGGGGGGCTCGCCGCCTCCCCCCTGGCTACCCCGGCTCCCGGCAAAGAAAATCGCCGCGTTGCGGTGCCTTCGGCTTATTCCCTCCGGCTTTCGGGTCGGGGGCGATCCTACATCCATGTAGGTCGCCCCCTCTCGGCGCGTCCATGCGTCTCGCCCCGGCCTGCGGTCAACGCCTCAGCGATTTTCAGCCGGACACGGGCGTCGCTGTATGTCTTTTAACCTACTGTAATGATTCGATTGCTTTAGCATCGCTATGTTGTAGGCCGGGTAAGGCAACGCCGCCACCCGGCGATAGGGTACAAAATCAAACCATCGGCAACGTTATCCGTGCGCAAAGCCCCCCTTCAGCCCGGTTCACCAACTGCAACTCCCCGTTCAACTGCCCCGTAAGCTGTGCCGCTATCGCCAGCCCCAGCCCCGTCCCCCCGGTTTCCCGGTTACGGGAAGACTCCACCCGGTAAAAGGGCTGCAACACCGCCGCCAGCTCATGCTCCGGAATACCCGGCCCGTTATCCTCCACGGCAATCTGCACTCTGTTATCATCTGTCGTCAGCGTCACCACTGCCTTATCGCCAAACTTCAGGGCATTATCCAGCACATTGGTGAGGATCCGGTGCAGCGCCTGCGGACGGGTTGCAAAGGGCATGTGGTTTCTCACCGCCGAGAACTGCACGTTTTTGCCGGTATCGCTGTAGTCACAGACCAGCGTATCAATAAAGGTATAAAGATCGACATTACGAACCGGTTCAGGCGCCACGCCGGACGAGCGCGCGTAGTCTATTCCCTCGCGCACCAGGCGCGTCATGCTGTCCAGGTCCTGGGTGAGCTTGTCGCGCAGATCCGGCTGATCGGCCATCTCCACGCGCAGCCGCATACGGGTAATGGGCGTCTGGAGATCGTGCGAAATAGCCGCCAGAATCTGCGCCCTCTCCTTGAGCGACGCCTGGATCCGCGCCTGCATGGCATTAAAGGCGCGCGCCGCCTGACGTACCTCCAGCGGCCCCTGTTCGGTGAGCGTCAGCGGATTGGGGCTGGTGGGTTCGAGCGTGTCCACTGCCCGGGTAAAGTGGGTAAAGGGCCGCACCACCTGGCGCACCGCCAGCCAGGCGCAGATCACCACTAATAAAAGCTGGATCACAAAGACCACCGGCAGCCAGCGGGCGACCGGGGGCATGCGGGGGGTGAGATCCAGCGTCAGCGGCGAGCCGTCGCTTAGCGTCAGGTGGGCCTGAATGTGCGAAACCGGCCCCGGCACCGCCGTGAAGCGCAGCGGATAGTGGGTTGCGAGCGTCTCCGTCAGGGTCCGGACTGCATCCCGTGAACGGGCATCGGCCGGAGGTGCCCCCGGCTCACCTGGCCCCAACAGATAACGATAGTTGCCCCTCTCAAGACGCGGCAGCCACTGCGCCCGTTCATTGGCCGGCAGCCTGTCCAGAATCGCCACGCTGGTGGAAACATCATCTTCCAGATTGCCGAGCATCACGTGCCGGGCGCTGCTCATCCGCTCGGCCAGCACCAGCGTCAGGCTCAGACCATTGGCGAGCAGCAACCCCAGCAGGACAATCAGCAGCAGGCGGTAATGAAGCGAGCGCGGCCAGAGCCTCATTCTTTGGCCTCAATAATGCTGACGGGCATCGAAAAGACATAGCCTTCACTACGTACTGTTTTTATATACAGTGGTGTGCGCGCATCCTCATTTAAGCGCTGGCGCACCCGGCTGACCAGGAGATCGATTGAACGTTCAAACAGCTCTGCATCCCGCCCCTGGGTGAAGTTAAGCAGCTGATCGCGGGTTAATACGCGCTGAGGATGATCGACAAATACCCGCAGCAGACGGTACTCCGCCCCGCTCAACGCCACGATGGTGCCGGTAGCGTCCAGCAGATGACGGGCGCTGGTGTCGAGCTGCCAGTCGCCAAAGGCGATGATCCGTCCGGCTTCGGTCACCTGCAGATTGGGCGGCAGCGTGCGAAACCGGCGCAGTATCGCTTTGATCCGCGCCAGCAGCTCACGCGCCACAAAGGGTTTAACCACATAGTCGTCTGCGCCCATCTCGAGGCCCAGAATGCGATCCATATCGTCATGGCGCGCGGTCAGCATCAAAATCGGCAGATCCTTATGTTGACCGCTGCGCAGCTGGCGACAGAGCGTGAGGCCATCGTCCCCCGGCATCATGATATCCAGCACCACCATATCCACGGCCTGCCTGTCGAGCACGGCGCGCATCTCCTTGCCGTTGGCCGCACCCGTGGCGCGATAGCCGGACTTCACCAGGTAATCGACGATCAGCTCGCGTATATCTCTGTCATCATCCACGACAAGAATGTGATCGGTTGTCTCCACCCTAAGCTCCTGTTTTTCAGCGATGGGCAAAAAAATAGCATAGCTGGCTTATAACTTGTCCGCATCCACCACCGCTTTGACGAAATCCTGCGGATCTTCCTGGGCCGGATTGTGGCCGATATTGCCGGTAAAGGTGCGATGCTGATATTTGCCGGTGAATTTTGCCGCATACGCCGCAGGCTCCGGATGCGGTGCGCCATTGTTGTCACCTTCGATGGTGATGGTGGGCACGCTGATGGTCGGTGCGGCCGCCAGCTTCTGCTCATCGCTGTCGTAACGGCTTTCACCCCGCTCCAGCCCAAGACGCCAGCGATAGTTGCTGATGGTCACCGCCACGTGATCCGGGTTATCCAGCGCTTTGGCGCTGACGTTAAAGGTCGCATCGCTGAATTTCCAGCCGGGGGATGCCAGGGTCCAGATCAGTTTCGCAAAGTCGTGGGTGTTGGCCGCATACCCCTTCTCACCGCGCTCGGTGGCGAAGTAGAACTGATACCACCACTGCAGTTCGGCCTTCGGCGGCAACGGTTTCGCCCCCGCCTGCTGATTGCCAATCAGATACCCGCTCACCGAAACCAGCGATTTCACGCGCTCCGGCCACAGCGCCGCCACAATATCCGCCGTTCTCGCGCCCCAGTCGTAACCGGCAAAGACCGCGCGTTTGATTTTCAGGGCGTCCATCAGGTTAATCACATCTTTCGCCATGGCCGCCGGTTGGCCATTACGTGGGGTGGTAGAGGAGAGGAAACGCGTGGTGCCAAAACCGCGGTTGTACGGGACGATCACTCTGTAGCCTTTTGCCGCCAGCGCGGGAGCCACCTGGGCATAGCTCTGAATATCGTACGGCCATCCGTGCAGCAGGATCACCGGTTCGCCGTTTTTCGGCCCGATATCGACATAGCCAATATTCAGATCGCCTGCGTCAATCTGGTGGATCTGCTTAAAGGCCGCGTGATAATCGCTGCCTGCCGCCTCGGCCTGACAGGCGGATACGGTGGCAAATGAGAGGGTTAAGGCCAGGGTTGAGTAAGCCAGTTTGTTCATCATGGTGATTTCTCCGGGTCAGCTATTCGACCCGCTTATCTCATCACCCTGATGTATGGCGAATATGTGCAGATTTGGCCGTTTTGCAAGGCGGTGTATCGCGCTCGCGCGCAGATACACTGCGATACAAAAGGCGGCCCGATGACCCGGGAAATTACGTCAGCTGGTAATACTTGTCCGGCAGTTTGCGCGCCGGGATCTCCTGCTCGTCGTTCATCTGTAGCAAATCAATCTCCATCGCATTGCAGATGGCATCCAGCGGCAGGTCATTATTCTCGACGCCGAACGGCTCTTCCAGCTCTTCCGCCAGGGTATCGAGCGAGATAAAGGTATAGGAAATCAATACCGAGACGAACGGCGTCATGTAGTGCAGATCGCTGACCAGCGCGAACGGCAGCATGATGCAGAACAGGTAGACCGTACGGTGCAGGATCAGCGTGTAGGCGAACGGCACCGGGGTATTGGCGATCCGCTCGCAGCCCGCCAGCACCGTGGACATATCATTCAGGCGAATATTCAGGCTGTGAAACAGGATATCCGACAGTTCACCATTGCGGCGTCTTACCGCCAGCCACTCCCCCATGATCAGCAGGATGCGGTTCGCCGGGGAGCTGGAGTCCATCGCGGCCCGCAGGTTCTCTGCTGACAGGTATTTTGAGAGCTGCCCGGCCTGGGGCTGTTTGCGCAGGGTCATGCGCAGACAGTGGGCAAAGGCGATCTGCAGGCGGACAAACTCCCCTAACGCCGGATCGTCCGGCAGCGTGTTCTTCACTTCCCGGAACAGGGAGCGCGAGGCAATCATCAGCTGCCCCCACAGCTGTCGCGCCTCAACATAGCGGGCGTAACAGGCGTTGTTTCGAAAACCGAGGAAGATTGCGATGGCGACCCCAAGAATGCTGAACGGCGCGACCGTCAGCCGGATGCCCAGCGAGGTATACCAGGGCAACATCAGGATCACCACGATGGAGAGCAGAAAATTGAGGAACAGGCGGGAAAAGATTTTGGTCAGCACGGAACCGTGCCAGACAAAAATAAGACGTAACCAGTGCTGTTGGGGTCGAACGATCATAGTCAGCTTCATCGGGAAAAAAGAGCGGTGACTATTAAACGTGATCGTTATCACGGTTGCAAGTTTGTTAAAAAATGCTGTCGTTTTGCTAAGCCTGTTCAGACCGCACGGTGTTTCATCCTGCTCGAATAAAAAGAGATTAAAGTATGTTGTAACTAAAAAAGGTAACCGGTCAGGATAACCTATGCGGGCGCTCCCCCTCTCCCGTCAGGAGAGAGGGAGGCTCCATGGCTTAGCAGAGCGGTTTGACGGCGGCGCGCATGCCCTGATGCAGAATGGCATCCAGATCCTGCGCAACCTGTTCTACCAGCCCGCTCACCTGGGTCAGGTCCTGCTCCCAATGCTCGCTGACGCTCAGCACCGCGGTCACCAGCTCGCGGGTGTTGATCTGCTGGTCATGATGCTGGGTCCACAGCTGCTGGAAACGGGTTAACCAGTGCGCGTCATCCTGCACCGGATAGCTTTCGCCGTTACGTTCCGCACGGTAAAAGGCGATCAGAGCTGCCAGCGCAAAGGTCAGACGCGCCGGGAGTTTGCCGCTGGCCTGCTGCCCCGCCAGAAGCTGCGGCAGAATGCGGGTGCGGTACTTGGTCATGCCGTTCAGGGCAATCGACAGCAGCTGATGCTTGATATACGGATTGCGGAAACGGCCCGTTACCGCGCTGGCAAACGAGGCCAGCTCATCGCGCGGCAGATCCAGCACCGGAATAATCTCTGCATGAATCGCTTTTTCGACAAAGGCGCAGATTTCGGTGTCGTTCATCGCTTCACCCACGGTATCCAGCCCCGCCTGGAATGCCACCGGCACCAGCGCGGTATGTGCGCCGTTGAGGATCGCCACTTTGCGCTCTTTGTATGGCTTGATGTCGTCAACAATCAGCACGTTCAGCGCCAGCTTATCGAGACGCAGCTCCTGTGCCAGCGATTTTGGCCCCTGGATCACAAACAGATAGAAGTGTTCAGCGGTATCGAGGAAGGCATCGTGATAGCCCAGAGAGGCTTCAAGCTCTGCCACTTCATCGCGCGGATAGCCAGTGACGATACGGTCAACCAGGGTGGAACAGAAGGTATTGGCGTCGTTGATCCACTGGATAAAGGCCGCAGGCAGCGCCCACTCCTGAGCATAGCGCAGTACCAGCTCACGCAGGGCGTCACCGTTGTAGTCAATTAATTCGCACGGCACGATAACCCAGCCTTTATCGGCGGCCCCGTTGAAATGGCTGAAACGCTCGAACAGCAGGCGGGTCAGTTTTGCCGGATAGCTGACCGCAGGCGCATCCTCAAACTTATCCCCGGCGTGATAGCTGATCCCCGCTTCCGTGGTGTTAGAGAAGACAAAGCGCATCTCCGGGTTATGCGCCAGCTTCAGGAATTCATCGTACTGATCGTAAACGCTGATCTCACGGTTCACCGAGCGGATAAGACGCGCGTCGCTGACCGCTTCGCCCTGCTCGTTCAGGCCGCGAATGATGGTGGTATACAGGCCGTCCTGGGTGCTCAGCGAAGGCGGAAAATCGCTTTTGATGGGGCGCACAATCGCAATACCGGCGTTCAGGTCGGTATGCTCGTTAAGCAGATCGATCTGCCAGTCAACAAACGCACGCAGGAAGTTGCCCTCACCAAACTGGATGATACGTTCAGGATAGAGAGCACCGGGAAAATCACGACGGTTTAGTGTGTTCACAATGGGGTCCTTGTAATGATTAGTCATACAGCCTGATAAGATTGGTACGATAACTTATCAAACTTTACGACCACGAACCCCGGTTTTGATCAATTCCAGTGTGAATTGTGACAGGATCTATATGAATTTGTAGACCAGAACGCCTGCGGGGTTTACTTCTCCCTTCTCAACATCCGGTACCTCGCTGCTGTTTCATGGAGTACATCATCTGGTCGGCAGTGGTCAGCCAGCTCTTGAGATCGTCGCGGTCGTGATCGAACTCGCGCACGCCCCAGGAAAAGGATAGCGCCCACGGATATTCGGCATGCTCGTTCCAGTTCGCCGCCTGTTCGGTTAAAAACTGCATGGCGATCCATGCCCCCTTTTCGTCGCTGTTCGCAAACAAGATGGCAAACTCATCCCCGCCGTAGCGCGACAGCACGTCGGCTTCACGAAAGGTGGAGCTCAGCAGACCGGCCATCGCCTTCAGGGCGTTGTCGCCATCTGTGCGGCCATACCGGGCGTTTATCTGCTTAAAACGATCGAGATCCAGCCAGGCCAGGGTTAAAGGCTCAGCCCGACGGCGGGCAGCGCGAATGGCATAGGTCGCCAGATGATGAAAGCCCCGGCGGTTGTAGAGCCCGGTCAGCGGGTCGGTGATACTGGCGCTGGCGGCGGCAAACTCCGCTTCCACCAGTGCCGCCAGGTCGGCCAGCGCCTCAATGTCAGAAGGCGAAAAAGGGCGTGGATAGTGATCGATAATGCAGAGCGATCCCACCGCGGCCCCACCGGGCAGACGCAGCGGATAACCCGCGTAAAAGCGGATAGGATCATCGTCGGTGACCAGGGGGTTATCGGCAAAGCGGGTATCGTCAAGGGTATCGGGGATCACCAGTGGTGCATCGCTAAGGACGGTATGGCCGCAAAAAGAGAGATTTCGCGGCAGGCTGGTCGGGTCGCCACCATCGGTGGATTTAACGACCACAACGTGCTCGTCAACCAGATTGATCATCGCCACCGGCACGCCAAACACGCGTCTTGCCAGCCGGGTTATACGCGCGTAGGTCGGGTGATCTTCTGGTTCAAGCAGCCCGGATTCACGCAAGGCACTGAGACGCTTTGCTTCATTGTTGGGTAGTGAGGGTGATTTCATACAGACTCCGGACGTCAGGCTTTTTAAAAGCTTAGCGCATACTGAGGCCAGTTAGTGGGCAAATATGCGGTTTTTACCATCGCGTTTCGCCTGATACAGTGCGGCGTCGGCAGCCTGTAACCAGTCCGTAACATTTCCCATCTCCCGGGTGGCGCAGGCAATGCCAATACTCATTGTGCAATGGACCGCCTCTTCCGCGACGTCACTGATAATCGCTGCCGCATCCATAATGCGGGTAGCGACTATCCGCGCTTCGTCGAGGGTGGTATCGGGCAGCAGGATCACAAACTCGTCCCCACCCAGTCGCGCCGGGGTGTCGCTCTGACGGCTGGCGATATGCAAAATCTGTGACACTGTCACCAACAGCATATCTCCCACCTTGTGGCCGTAGCGATCGTTGACCTCTTTAAAGTTATCGATATCGATAAACATCAGCGCCGAATCGTGGCAGGTTTGCTGCAATTTATGCAGCTCATGATCGATACGCTCCTCCAGCAGACGCCGGTTGGCAATGTCCAGCAGCGGATCCATCATCGCAATACGCTCCAGCTCGCGTGATTTAAAGCGCAGCCGCACGGCGATAGTGTTGGTGAGCACGCTGAGCGCCACGGTATAGATAGCAATCAACGGCAGCGTGGCATAGAGAGTGCGCTGCGACACCCACGGCACCAGCGCCATTCCCTGCGCCAGCCAGCTCCCCATAAAGACCGCCACCATCACCGCCCCGGCCTTTTTCATCAACGGGAAGCCACCCGCCGCCAGCCGGTCGGCAAGTAAGATAGTGGCAATGGCGACGGAAGGCAGCGGATTGACCGCCATCATGGCGATCCAGAAGCCGCCTGCCCCGGCGTCTAAAACCAGGTTCTGATGTTCGGTAAAGAGCGGCGTCGGAGAACGCCGGGCGCGCCACCAGGCCAGGGTTGGCCAGACAAAGGCGTTATAGCCAGCAATCCCATAAGCCAGACGGAACGTTGCTGTTCCAGCAGGACGGAGAGAACAGGGATAAAGCAGAGGAAGGTTCCAAGCATTCGCATCAGATACATGCGTTTGATAAACCGACTGCCAGGCACGCGAGGGGATTTACTGAGTCTGTCAGTTCCGTTCATCACACGATTTTTCCGATATAATCACCCTTTTATATTATTGACGTTGAAATTTTGTATCAAGGCATTTATCAGTTTCGTGAATATATTGTGAAGGGCGTGGTCGCGCCCTGGCAAACGATTACAGCTGTTCCGAAGGCGCTGCCGCCTGTTCGGTAGTTTTTATCTCTGTCATTCGGGCGCTGGTACGATTTCGACCTGCTTTTTTCGAGCGATACAGATAATCATCCGCTTCTGTCATCAGACGATTAAACACCTCTGTGAGCTGTGACGGCTCCGACCTTCCGCTGCCCAGACCAATACTGACGGTTAAAAACAGCGTCTGCCCCCGCCAGTTAAAGGGATGTTGTTCAACCGTGGTACGAATACGCTCCGCCAGAGCATATGCCTGCCCGGCTGAAGCGGAGTTCACCACCACGGCAAACTCTTCGCCGCCCATTCGCGCCACCAGCCCTGCGTTGCCCACCGTCTCCTGCACTTTGCGCGCAAAAGCGGCCAGGACGGTATCGCCACATTCGTGACCATAGTTGTCGTTGATGCTTTTGAAATAGTCGATATCCAGCAGCATGACGGTCAGCCGCGGGCTTTTGCGCTTCCCTTCAACATTTTTAAGCGCCTCATACAGCCCGGAGCGGGAGTAAACCTGAGTCAGATAGTCGTAATCGGCACGCAGGGAAACCTGGCGGATCAGGGAATTGATCGCCGCCATGCTGACCGAGACCATAACCGGGCAGATTGCGAGGGTAGCGATCCCCAGACGGGCAGAGAACATCATCGGGGTGGTGAGCGGCGTGGTTGCCACGATGGTGATGATGGAGTTGCCAATCAGGGTGATCTCCACTGTCCCGGTGACAAAGGTCAACAGGCAGGTTGCCGGCAGCGAATAGCGCACCGCACACCAGATCAGCGCCGGCAGCGGAAACGCCAGCGCACCGGCCCCGCCGATTGCGACCGAGGCCATCACCGAGATAATCAGCAACACCACCGGCATCAAATGGCTGGCACCTATGGCCCGGTTGAACGTGGGCCAGGTCATGGTCAGCATACAGGGAACAATTAATACCCCGGTAGAAAACTGTTCGCTAAACCAGTCGGCGACCAGCGGCCAGAAGGCGCGACTGTCCACCCCGCCCGCCACCGCCGCTCCGAGCAGGGCGCTCAGCAGCGCAGCCACCAGACAATAGTTAAACAGCCGCAGGGCATTCACCGGATCCGGGGTGCGATTTTTCAGTCGCTTGTCGCGCTGGACCAACAGGGCTACGGTGACAATAAACACCATATTCGAGAGGTTAATACCCAGCGAGGAGATGCCCCAGTCGGTGGTGATGGCGTCGTATACCAGCATGGCGATATAGGACATCACGTAATAGCGAGGCCGGTTCAGGTAAGCGTAGCGGGCAAACACCCCTGCCATCACGCCATTCAGCGGCCAGAACATCGACAGCGACTCCATCAGACGAAGCTGCGCGCCGATAAAATAGAACAGCGTGGTCAATACCACTATTCCCGCCGCGTTTCGGAACGGACTGTGCGGCTGAAAAAGTGTGAATGTTCTGGCGTAAGCAGAAGACATGCAATATCAATCCATAGGGTTGCTTTTAACATTGAATACACATCCACGCGGATGAATGTTAAAAGTTTAGTATTAATGTATATCACATTAAGGGGATAACTATCATCATCCAGTTAGCAGTGCTTATCAGTTGTGCCGTCAGCCAGACGGCACAGGCAGTGCTTAATAGACTGAACGCCCCAGCTGCTGAGTCAGGTGTTCCAGCGCCGTGACGCCCGCCAGGGAGTTCCCCGCGTCGTCCAGTTCAGGGCTCCAGACCGCAATCGCCATCTCGTGAGGCACGATCGCCACTACCCCGCCNCCAACCCCCGATTTCGCAGGCAGCCCCACCCGCCAGGCAAACTCACCGGCATTCTGATACATCCCGCTTGTCGCCATCAACGCATTGACCTGCCGGGCCTGCATCGGCGTGACAACGGGCTCGGACAGATGCGGGGCATAACCCTGAGCAGCCAGAAAAAGAAACGTATTTGCCAGTTCGACACAGCTCATCTTCAGGGCGCAGTAGTGGAAGTAGTTTTGCAGCACCGTTGACACATCGTTATGGAAATTGCCGAACGACTTCATCAGCCAGGCGATCGCCGCATTGCGCGCCGAGTGTTCAAACTCCGAGCGGGCAACGGCGGAATCGTAGCCGATATCACTGACGCCGGAGAGCTGACGCACGATCTCCAGCATTCTCTGGCGCGGTGCGCTCAGGCGGCTTTGCAGCATGTCGCATACCACCAGCGCCCCGGCGTTAATAAACGGATTACGCGGTTTGCCCTGTTCGATCTCCAGCTGCAACAGCGAATTGAACGGCTGACCGGAGGGATCTTTCCCCACCCGCTGCCAGATCTCATCCTCGTCATACTGACGCATCGCCGCCACCAGGCTCAGGACTTTCGAAATCGACTGAATGGAGAAACGCTCTGTGGCATCACCGGCCTGAAAGTGCTGCCCGTCCACCGTAGTGATGGCAATGCCGAGTTTGTTGCCATTGACCGAGGCCAGCGCCGGGATGTAATCGGCGACTTTACCCTTGCCCAACAGGGGACGTACTTGCGCCAGAATGGCGTCCAGCATCTGATTATTGATGTTCGCAGCCATCGGTTGCTCCTTGCTCACAGGCCTAAAACGGCCTGCGAGTATAACAGAGGCTGATGGATGGCGTCAGGCAGGCAGTCGGAACCGCGAGACAGCCTGCAACAGCAGGCCCGATTCATCATGGAGCCGTTGGGAGGCTTCGGAGGCGGTGTTGACGAGCGCATCGGTCTGGCGAGCCACCTGGTTCAGCGCCTGGAGCTGGCTGGTCATACGGTGAATACTCTCGCCCTGGCTGAGGGTGGCAACGGAGATCTCATTCAGCAGACTGCAGAGATTACCCACCAGGCCAATCACCTGCTGGAGGTTATCCTCCAGCCGGGTGACGGCTTTCGAGCCATCCTCAATGCCCTGCAACGAGTGGTTAATTAACTGCTGGATGGTCTGGGTCGAGTGACTGCTTTTACGCGCCAGCAGCCCCACCTCCCGCGCCACCACGGCGAATCCACGCCCCTGGTTGCCGGCGTGGGCCGCTTCAATGGCCGCGTTCAGCGCCAGAATATTGGTCTGGAACGCCACATTATCGATGATCGCCACAATGCCGCGCATCTCCGAAGAGCGCTCCACGATGGCCGCCATCGAGGCATTGACCGTCTCCATCATCCGGTCTCCCCCTGCCGCCATCTCCCGCGCCTCGTCCGCCCGTGAGCTTGCCAGTTTTGCATAGCCGCTGTTTCCCTCGACGTGGGTTTCCAGCGCGGCAATATGCGCGGTCACCTCTTTCAACTCCTGCGCCTGACGCGCAGACTGCTGATAGAGATCCTGATTGCCCTGCGCCAGCGAGCCAATATTGGTCACCATCGAGGTGGTCGCCTCGCTGACCTGGGTCACCAGCTGTTGCAGGCCCTGTTGCAGCGTCTCCACGCTACCGCCTAGTTGCGCAATCTCGCGGTTAAACCGGGTCACGGTGGGTAGCGGTGAAGAGAGATCCCCCGCCGCCAGCAGATTAATATGGGCGATAAGACGACGCAGCGGGACGATCACCCAGCGGGACATGGCAAACCACACCGCAACCGCAATCCCCAGCAGAACAACCGGGGCCAGCAGAAAGAGTGATTGCAGACCGGAGAGACTGGCCGTCAGCCGCTGCCGCCCCTCCGTGGCGCGCTGGGCGCTGGCCTGCTGATAGCGGGCATAGTTGTCATTAAAATCGGCCTGAAACGCCTGGGCAGGTACGGCAAAGAAGGCATCGATCGATTGACCGTTGACCAGTCCGTCGGCCTGCTCACGGATAGCGTCGAAAAACAACTGGTAGCTGTTGAGCAGTGCTTCATCCCGTGGCGGATGCATCGCCTGCCACGCCTGCCAGGCCTGCTGAGAATCACGTAGCGCCTGTTGCGCCTCATCCATCAGGCTGTGCCAGCTGCCGTCGGATCCGGTCTCTTTATCCTGCATAAAATAAACTCCCGCACGGTTAAGCAGATCGCTTGCTGCCAGCAACGAGATGCGGGCCTGATCGACCTTTGCCTGTTGCAGCCAGGCCATCTGGTTGCGCTGTTCGTTGCGCTGGGCATCGCGCAGGGAGACGGAAAGTAAGACCGATGAAGAGATTTGCAGCGCGGAAAAGAGGCCGATGATACAGAAGATCCCCGCCAGCAAACCAAACTTCCGGGGAGTAATGCGGCGAAAAATTTGCATTAAGTTCATGATTTCTTCATTAACAAGGACTTAGACGTGGGCGAGTCTACGCAGTGAAAATGACAGAACTATTTCAGAATGATGACAGGCGCCAGGCAGCGCTTTGCTTGCACGGGCCTGCGGGTTTTGTAGGCCGGGTAAGCGCAGCGCCACCCGGCGGAACAATGGAAGCAAAGTTAAACCCGGTCTTTCCACACCGTCTGCACATTACAGAACTCATGCAGGCCAAAGTGCGACAGCTCCCGGCCAAATCCGCTTTTCTTCACCCCGCCGAACGCCACGCGGGCGTCGCTGGCACTGTAGCCGTTGATAAACACCCCGCCGCACTCAAGCTGGCGGGCAAAGCGGTCGGCCAGCTCTGGATTGGCGGTAAAGAGTGTCGCCGAAAGCCCAAAATCGCTGTCGTTAGCCAGGGCAAGCGCGTGATCGGCATCGGTTGCTACGCTAATCGCCGCTACCGGGCCAAACAGCTCCTGACGAAACGCGGTCATCGTTGGAGTCACATTCCCCAGCACGGTCGGCGCATAGTAGTTCCCTGCCCCGGCAATCTTCTCGCCGCCCAGCAGCAGGGTCGCCCCTTCGGCCAGCGTCGCCTGCACCTGCTGATGCAGCTCGTCTCGCAGATCGAAACGCGCCATCGGACCAAGGTAGTTCTCTTCGTTTTCAGGCGCGCCCATCTTCAGGGCCGCGGTGGCCTCGACAAAGCGACGGCTAAACGCATCGGCAATACCCGCCTCGACGATAAAGCGCTTGGCTGCCGCGCACACCTGCCCGGTATTCTGATAGCGTCCGGTCACCGCCGCTTTTACCGCCAGATCCAGGTCGGCATCGTTGAGGACAATAAAGGGATCGGAACCGCCCAGTTCAAGCACGCATTTTTTCAGCGCCGCCCCGGCCTGGGCGCCAATGGCGGCCCCGGCACGCAGGCTGCCGGTCACGGTGACCGCGGCGATGCGCGGATCGGCGATCATCTGGCTTACCCCGTCATTAGTGGCGTTCAACTGACCAAACACCCCCTGCGGGAATCCGGCATCGGTAAAAATTGCCGCGATCAGGTTCGCGGCACCCTGCACGTTCGGAGCATGTTTCAGCAGATAGCTGTTACCCGCCAGAATAATCGGCACCGCACCGCGCAGCACCTGCCACAGCGGGAAGTTCCACGGCATCACCGCCAGCACCGGCCCCAGCGGACGATACTCAATCACCGCGTCCGCTACCTGGGTTGCCTCGGTATTGAGCATGGCCGGGCCATGTTCAGCATACCAGTCGCACAGCCCGGCAGATTTCGCCACCTCCCCACGCGCCTGGGCGATGGGTTTGCCCATCTCCCGGCTGATCATCTGCGCCATCTCTTCGCCACGATTGCGCAGCGCGGCGCCCAGATCGCGTAGCTTTTGCGCACGCGTCGCCACCGGCACGTTGCGCCACAGGCGAAAGGCGGTATCGGTCTGTGCAAGGGCATGTTCAACCTCGGTGACGGTCGCCCACGGCCAGACAGCCAGGGTTTCGCCGTTTGCCGGGTTAATGGACAGGGCATGGGTAGCAGAAGGTGTAGTCATGATCGGCTCCGTGTATTAACAGTTGCTACAGTGTGGCGCGATCTGCTATTTCTTAAAAATGAATAATAATAACCACCTTATTCACGAAACGAGAACGATATGGATCTGACCCAGCTGGAGATGTTTAACGCCGTCGCCCAGACCGGCAGCATTACCCAGGCCGCGCAGAAAGTGCATCGCGTGCCCTCAAACCTGACCACCCGCATCAAACAGCTGGAGGCCGATCTTGGTGTGGCGCTATTCATCCGCGAGAACCAGCGGCTGCGCCTCTCACCCGCAGGGCATAATTTTTTACGCTACAGCCGACAGATCCTCGCCCTGGTGGATGAGGCGCGGATGGTGGTGGCCGGTGATGAACCCCAGGGACTGTTTACCCTCGGGTCGCTGGAGAGCACCGCGGCGGTGCGCATCCCGGCCTCGCTGGCGCAGTTTAACCAGCGTTACCCGCGCATTCAGTTTGCGCTGGCGACCGGCCCTTCCGGGACAATGATTGACGGGGTACTGGAAGGGACGCTGAGCGCGGCCTTTGTGGACGGGCCATTAAACCACCCGGAACTGGAGGGCATGCCGGTCTACCGGGAGGAGATGATGCTGGTGGTGCCTGCCGGTCATCCAGAGGTTGCGCGGGCCGCCGACATCAGCGGGCACGATATCTATGCCTTTCGCGCCAACTGCTCCTATCGCCGCCATTTCGAGAGCTGGTTTCACGCGGATCGCGCCACGCCAGGGCGCATCCACGAAATGGAGTCCTATCACGGGATGCTGGCCTGCGTCATTGCCGGGGCGGGCATTGCGCTGATGCCCCGTTCAATGCTGGAAAGTATGCCCGGACATCACCAGGTGGCTGCCTGGCCGCTGGCGGAAAACTGGCGCTGGCTCACCACCTGGCTGGTATGGCGCCGGGGCGCGATGACCCGGCAACTGGAAGCGTTTATAGCGCTGCTAAACGAAGGTCAGCCACCAGCAGCTTCTCCATAAACAGGCTCAGGGGATCGGGGGCATAGGGAGGAAACGCCTCGCACAGCTGGTAGCCACAGCGTTCATAGAGCCGGATGGCCGGAAGCTGCTTGATCCCCGTCTCCAGCCGCAGGCTGTGGCAGCTCCGGCTTTGCGCTTCATCTTCCAGCGCCGCCAGCAGCGTTTCACCCAGCCGCTGTCCGCGATGGGTCGGATCG
The DNA here is from genome assembly GCF_965195605.1 of Leclercia sp. M-A074-M. Classification (NCBI taxonomy): domain Bacteria; kingdom Pseudomonadati; phylum Pseudomonadota; class Gammaproteobacteria; order Enterobacterales; family Enterobacteriaceae; genus Leclercia; species Leclercia sp. M-A074-M. Next base: position 200,708 of record NZ_CBDAHM010000004.1, read on the forward strand.
ATATAGACCCGCTTTATCTCGCCGCTGCCATCGCCGTTCAGCACGATCGCCCCGCAGCCGACGGCGTTAAGCTGGCGATCGCGGATCACCATCATTATCAGGGCGTGGTCGGGCAACCCGGTCAGATCCAGCAGATGGTTGCTCTCTGCCGGATAGAGCGCGCTCTGGTAACGGTCCAGGGCGGCAATCAGGTTAATGATGTCGGGATGGGCGGGGGATTCAGAGGTAATGGAATACATGGCAGGCTCCTTTTGTCGTTTTTCTCCACCATAACGCTGGCCGACAAACGCAACGGCATATTTTTAACTTATAGCTGCGCCTGACCATTGCGCCACCTGCCCCGGCAGCGTTAGTTTGGTGCTTATTGCCGGTTTAAATTTCAGGAAAAACAATGAACACCAAAGCCCGTAAAGTGATGATTATCGGTGCCGGAAATGTCGGTACCTCTGCGGCGTATGCCCTGCTCAATCAAAATATCTGCGAAGAGCTGCTGCTGGTGGATATTAACCACGCCCGCAGTGAAGGCCACGCCTGGGATCTGGCGGATGCTGCCGCTTATATGCCCGGCATGATGAGCATCTCCACCCGCGAGGTGAGCGACTGTGCCGATGTGGATATCGCGGTGATCACCGTCTCCGGCGGCGCCCTGAAGCCAGGACAGACGCGGCTGGATGAATTAACCGCCACGGCCAGCATTGTGAAGAACATTGTCCCGCAGATGATGGCGGGCGGCTTTAACGGCATCTTTCTGATTGCCACCAACCCGTGCGACATCATCACCTGGCAGGTGTGGCAGCTCTCCGGCCTGCCGCGTAATCAGGTAATCGGCACCGGCGTCTGGCTGGATACCACCCGTCTGCGTCGTACCCTCGCGCAGGCGCTGGATATCGGCGCCCAGAGCATCGATGCCTTTATCCTGGGCGAGCATGGCGATACGCAGTTCCCGGTCTGGTCCCATTCGTCGGTATATGGCTCACCCATTGCCGAGGTGTATCAACGCCATACCGGCCAGACGCTGGATTTTGACGAGCTGGCCGAACGCGTGCGCAAACAGGGCTTTGAGATCTACGCCCGCAAGGGCTGCACGGAGTACGGCATCGCCGCCACTATCGCTGAAATCTGCCGCAATATCTTCACCGGCAGCCACCGGGCGCTGGCGATCTCCTGCATTCTGGAGGGTGAGTATGGCGTTGATGGGGTAGCGATTGGCGTGCCCGCGGTGCTGGCCCAGAGCGGCGTCCAGCAGATCATTGAATTAAAACTGGCGGAAGAGGAGCAGCAGAAGTTCCGCCATTCAGTAGAGGTGATTAAGGCCAATATCGCCCGCCTGCCCTGAGCCTTAAGGGGCTAAGGTCAGCGTGGCATCCAGCTGGCTTAAGGTCTGCTGCACATTCTCATCCAGACGTTTATCGGTGACGATATCGGTCAGGGAGTTGAGGTGCGCCACATTAAACAGCGACCAGGCGCCATATTTCGTGCTGTCGGCGAGCAGTACGCGGCGTCGGGCGTTGGCAATCAGATCGCGCTTCAGCGCCGCTTTCTCTTCCGTCGGAGAGGTAATGCCGCGCTCCAGATCCCAGCCGTTACAGCTGACAAAGGCGATATCCGGCCAGATATTTTGCAGTAGGCGGCGGCCATGCTCGCCAATGCAGGACTGGCTGGAATCGTCGATGCGCCCGCCAATGATCGTCACCTCAATCTGCTTAAACTCTGACAGAAACAGGGCGATATGCAGATCGCTGGTGATGACGCGCAGCGGCAGATGGGTCAGCTGGCGCGCGAGTTCAATCATGGTGGTGCCCGCATCGAGCACCACCGCGTCACCGGCTTTAACAAAACTGGCGGCGGCGCAGGCGATGGCGTGTTTCTCCGCCAGGCTGCGCTGCATCTTTTCACTGGTGGTGGGCTGGGAGGGGATAAACCGGTTCAGGGTCACGCCACCATGGGTGCGGCTGATGACCCCCTCCTGATCGAGCTTAATCAGATCCCGGCGAATGGTCGCAGGCGAGGCATCCGTTGCCGCCACCAGCTGATCCACTGTCACCAGATTGTGCCCTTTCAGGTAGTCCATTATCTGTTCTAACCGGCTATATCCCTTCATATTATTCCCGTGTGATTTGCATCGCTAACTGGATAGAAACCGTCATGCTCTCAGACTTCGCTTTACCTGTCCACGCAATGTCAAATGCGGTGCCGTGGTCAGCTGAAGTACGGATAAACGGCAGCCCGGCGGTGATGTTCACCCCGTCATAAAAACCGAGTAATTTTAACGGAATATGGCCCTGATCGTGATACATCGCCACCACTATGTCGTACATGCCTTCGTGGCACTGCATAAACACCGTATCCGGCGGACACGGCCCGAACACATTCAGCCCCTTCGCCTTCATCGCCTCAACGGCCGGGCCGACAATCTTGATCTCTTCGTCACCAAACAGACCGTTCTCCCCGGCGTGCGGGTTAACCCCGGCCACCGCAATACGCGGATTGGTGTAGCCCACCCGCTTAAGGAAGGTATCGGCAATGCCAATCACGGTTTTTACCCGATCCTGGTTGAGGGTATCAAGGAATTTGCGCAACGCGATATGGGTGGTGATGTGGATCACCTTCAGCTGATCGGTATAGAGCACCATCGCGTAATCTTTGCTGTCGGTCAGGTGCGCCAGCAGTTCGGTATGGCCCGGATAGTGGTGGCCCGCCAGATGCAGCGCCTCTTTGTTCAGCGGCGCGGTGGCAATGGCTTTCACTTCCCCCGCCATCGCCAGCTCGGTGGCGCGACGCACGCAGCGGTAGGCCAGATCCCCCGCCTGCGCCTGCACGACGCCTGGCTGTAACGCCTCGGGCTCCGCCAGCGGCTCATCCAGCACGTTAACGATCGCCGGGCCAAACTGCGCCTCGCTGACGCGGGTAATCACACGTAACTCTGCCGGGGCGGTAATGCCTTTCTCCAGCACCCGTTGCAGAGTGCGGGCGCACCCCACCACCACGACGGGCGCACCGGAGAGCTCACCCTCGGTCAGGGATTTGATAATAATTTCCGGGCCGATGCCCGCCGGGTCACCCATCGTTACAGCAATGATATTAGTCACTCATCTTCTCCTCGATAAAATGCAAAACCTCAAGCAGCGTGGTTTCAGTACCAAAACCGCCCGCTTTGGTCATAACCGGCCCCTGCCAGCGACAACCCAAAAAACGACCGAACGGCACGCACTGCGCCACTTGTCCGCGAATGGCAAAACCTTGTGCGTTGAGCGCGCTGGCAACCGCCATCGCCACATCGCCTCCGGAGACATAGAGCGCCGCCGGGCGGCGGGTCTCCAGCGCATTACGCGTCAGCGCACCCAGAAAGGCGCTGATGGTCTCCCCCAGCGCCGCGCGGCTTAATCCGCGCTGCTGGCAGAGCGTCTCTATCTGATGCCGCGCCTGGGTGTCGGCGCAGGTATGCACCACGCAGTGCTGGCCTGCCGCAAGCGCCCGGGCGATCTGCTGCTGGTATCCCGCCATCGTCCCGTTAAACACATCATTGATATCAATTAATACCGTGCTGACATTGTGCTGCCCGCGCACGCGCTGGATCTGCTTTTGCGCAATTTCGCTCATCGAACCGATAACCGCCAGCAGCTGGCGCGGCGTGGCAAGACGGCGCGCCAGGGCATCGCACAGCCCGGCAGAGCCCACCAGCAGCGGCTTTTCATCGCAGGCAAACGCCGTGTTGATAATCTGATCCAGCTCCGCGTCGGTCTGCGCATCCACAATCACCAGACGCGCATCGCTCGTGAGCGCCGTGGCAAGTTCCACCGGCGTGACCACCCTGCTTTTAAGCCGGGTTTGCTCCGCCAGCACCTTCGCTACCTGCGCGTGGCGCACCGGGGTTTTCGGGTCGCTGGCAAACTCGGTCTCCGTCACCGGCACGCCGTTCACCAGGCAGAGGCCCTCTTCGGTGGTGCGCCCGGCGGCCGGAAATGCCGGGGCGATAATCGCCTGGCCCTTACCGCTAAGCCTCAGCAGCGCTTCCACTTCAGCGCCCGGGTTGCCGCGAAGCGTTGAGTCAATTTTCTTAATCAGCCATTTGGCCGCGTGAACGTCGGTCGCATACCGCGTCAGTTTTTCAGCCGCCTCTGATGCCTTCATCGCCCGGCTATCGCTATTAATAACCAGCGCATCGGTGTCGTCGGTAAAAGGCGTCTGAAACGCCACGCTGACTTTTTTGCCGCTTAGCGCCAGGCTCACCCCCGCATCGTTGGCACCGGTAAAGTCGTCAGCGATCACCACGATCTCTCTGTTCAGGTTGTTCACGTTCATCCCCAAAGGTTCGTCGTTCCTGTTAATGATTATATTCAATCATGATTGATTATATGTGAGCAAGATCAAGTTATTCAGTTTGCGAATAAATTATAAATTTAGAGACACGATGACTGTGATTGCCTGTTTTGAGCGAAATCAATCACAGACACAGCAACAGGAGAGCAATGTGTTAACCATTAACAGTACGATAATCAGCGGTGCGGGTGCGATCCCGGCCCTCGCGCCCCTGCTGGCAGGCAAGTCGCGCCTTTTACTGGTCACCGACGGTAATATCGCCCGTCTGGAGGCCGCCCGCGCTATCCGCGCCCTGCTGGAAGCCGATAACCGCAGCGTCAGCGTGATTGAGCGCGTGCCGCCAGAGCCCACGCATCACGACGTTCACGCTCTGCTGGCTGACATCAACGATACCGCTTTTGATCTGGTGGTGGGCGTAGGCGGCGGCAGCGTACTGGATGTAGCGAAACTGCTCTCCGTGCTGTGCCATCCGGCCTCGCCGGGTCTGGATGCGCTGCTGGCGGGTGAAAAACCCAACACGCGCCTTGCATCGCTGCTGATCCCGGCCAGCGCCGGTACCGGCTCCGAAGCTACGCCGAACGCGATCCTCGCCATACCCGAGCAGAGCACCAAAATCGGCATCATCTCCCCGGTACTGCTGCCCGATTACGTGGCGCTGCTGCCGGAACTGACCACCAGCATGCCGCCGCACATCGCCTCCTCGACCGGGATCGACGCCCTGTGCCACCTGATCGAGTGCTTTACCGCCACCGTCGCGAACCCGGTGAGCGATAACGCAGCGCTGATAGGTCTGCGCAAGCTGGTCAATAACATCGAAACCGCCTGCGCCGAGCCGCACAACCTGGCGGCGAAGCTCGAAATGCTGTGGGCATCCTACTACGGCGGCGTGGCCATCGCCCATGCCGGAACCCATCTGGTGCATGCCCTTTCCTATCCGCTGGGCGGGAAATATCACCTGCCGCATGGGGTGGCGAACGCCATCCTGTTAGCGCCCTGCATGCGCGTGGTGCGCCCGGACGCGGTAGAAAAATTTGCCCAGGTGTGGGATCTGGTGCCTGGCGCCGATACCTCCCTGTCGGTGGAAGCGAAATCCCACGCGCTGGTGGAGTGGTTTGCTGCCCTGGTGCGCCGCCTCAACCTCCCGGACAACCTCGAGACGCTGGGCGTCCCGCGGGATGATATCGCTTCGCTGAGCGATGCCGCCCTGAACGTAAAACGCCTGATGAACAATGCCCCGCGTCAGGTCAGCCATGCCGAGGTGCAGGGTATTTACCAGACCCTGTTCCCCGAACGTTAATATCGAAGGAGTGAACAATGCGTAACAAGATTGAAGGCGTGCTGACGGCGATCGTCACCCCCTTTACCGAGGATGGCGCCCTGCATCTGCCGGGGCTGAAACGCCAGATCCAGCGTCAGCTGGCGGCGGGTAATGGCATTTTCTGTGGCGGCACCAACGGGGAGTTTTTCGTGCTGACCGAAGAGGAAAAAGTGGCCGTCACCCGCGCCTGCGTGGAGGAGGTCGCCGGGCGTGCGCCGGTGGTGGCGCATATCGGGGAGATCTCCACCCGCGCCACTATTCGTCTCGGTAAGCAGATCGAATCCCTGGGGGTGGATGCCGTCTCGGTTATCACCCCGTGGTTTGTACCTTTAACCCAGGCGGAACTGATCGCCCACTACACCGCTATCGCCGATGCCCTGACAGTGCCGGTATTTCTCTACAACATTCCGGCGCGCACCGGCAATACCATTGAGCCGCAGACCGCGCGGGTGCTGGCTTCACACCCGAATATCATCGGCATTAAGGATAGCGCAGGCAGCTACGAGAGCCTGAGCGGATTCCTGAAAGCCGTAGCGGATATCGACGATTTCGACGTGCTCAACGGCCCCGACTCGCTCATCCATCAGGGCTATGTTGAAGGTTGTTCGGCCTGTATTTCCGGGCTGGCGAACGTGGCGCCGGAGGCGATCAACGCCATCTGGACGCGTTTCCATGCGGGCGATGTTGAGGGCTCGCGTCGGGCGCAGGATGGCGTGACCGAACTGCGCACGAATCTGTATAAAGTGGCCTTCTCTCCGGCGGCGGTAAAAAAAGCGCTGCAGGTGATGGGCGAAGAGGTGGGTGAAAGCCGCTACGCGGTGGCTTTCGATGCGCAACAGACTGAACAGATCCGCCAGATAGTGACGAAGTCACTGCAGTAACCGGCGTTTGATTTCGTCCATAAGAATACCGGGCACCAGGTGTGCCCAGGTTTCCTACGCCCTGAAGAGAGGCAAAGATGAACAATTTTACCGCTGAAGATACCCTGATCATCGTAGGCATCGTGATTGTCTACATTCTGTTTACCACCTGGCTGACCTTCCGGTTACGCAGTAAAAACACCGGTGATTTTATGGAAGGCTCCCGGGCGATGCCGGCCTTTATCGTCGGGATCCTGCTGATGTCTGAATATATCGGCGCCAAGTCCACCATCGGGACCGCCCAGGCGGCGTTCGAGGATGGTTTTGCCGCCTCCTGGTCAGTGATTGGCGCAGCCATCGGCTTCCCACTGTTCGGCCTGCTGCTGGTGAAGCGCATCTATAACACCGGCAAAATCACCATCTCCGGGGCGATTGCCGAGAAGTACGGCACCAGCACCAAAAACATCATCTCCATCATCATGATCTACGCCCTGCTGCTGGTAAACGTCGGCAACTATGTCTCCGGCGCGGCGGCGATCTCCACCGTGTTGAAGGTCAACCTGCCGGTGGCAGCCTTTATTACCGCGGTTGTCAGTACCTTCTACTTCGCCTTTGGCGGCATGAAGGGGGTGGCGTGGGTGACGCTGCTGCACAGCGCCCTGAAATATTTCGGCATCCTGATCATCATGGGCTTCGCGCTCTCTAAAACCGGCGGCTTTACGCCAATGATTGAGCAGATGCCGAGCTACTACTGGACCTGGGACGGCAACATCGGCGCCAGCACCATCTTTGCCTGGCTGATTGGCACCATCGGCTCCATCTTCTGTACCCAGTTTGTTATCCAGGCGATTTCATCCACTAAAGATGTGAAGTCGGCCAAACGCTCCACCTGGGTCGCCTTCTTCTTCTGCCTGCCGATTGCCCTGGCGATTGCGGTGATTGGCGTGGCGGCGAAGTATCTGCACCCGGAGATCGACAGCCTCTACGCCATGCCGATCTTCCTGCAGGATATGAATCCGTGGCTGGCCGGTCTGGTGACAACGTCACTTGTGGCTTCGATTTTCGTCAGCGTAAGTACCGTGGCGCTGGCTATCGCTTCGCTGGTGGTGAAAGATTTCTATGTACCCTACCGCAACCCGACCCCGGAGCAGGAGTTTAAAGCGACCCGCTGGCTGTCGCTGCTGATTGGCTTCCTGCCGCTGATCTTCGTCCTGCTGGTACCGGAAGTGCTGAAGCTGTCGTTCTTCACCCGCGCCATTCGTCTGTCGATTTCGGTGGTGGCGGTGATCGCCTTCTACGCTCCGTTCTTCAAAAGCACCCGCGGTGCCAACGCCGGCCTGATTGGCGCCTGCGTGATGACCTCGCTGTGGTATCTGCTGGGCGACCCGTTTGGTATTAACAATATGTACATCGCGCTGATCACCCCGGCGGTGATTATGGTTCTCGACCGCATCATCCCGAATAAAGCGGATCGCAAAGCGCATGCCCCTGTTCAACATAATGGAGTTTGATATGTCTGTAACCGTAACCCGTGACGGGATTGTTCGCCCGCAGCCAGAGGATGCCCGCGTGGAAACGGCGATGCTGCCCTCTTCCTGCCCGCAGAACCACGCAGCCAATCTGCTGCCGCTGCCGGATGGCACCCTGATGTGCGTCTGGTTCGGCGGCACCCAGGAAGGGATCGCTGATATTTCGGTGTGGGGGTCGCGCCTGGCCCCCGGCAGCAATCAGTGGAGCGCGGCGGTGAAGCTCTCCGACGACGCCAGCCGCTCAGAGCAGAACCCGGTCCTGTTCCTCGCCCCGGACAACGTGCTGTGGCTGCTGTGGACCGCGCAGATCTCCGGCAACCAGGATACCGCCATCGTGCGCTACCGCAAGTCTGAGGATCTGGGCAAAAGCTGGGGGGAGATCGCCACCCTGCTCGATAAGCCCGGCACCTTTATTCGCCAGCCGATCGTGGTGCTGGATAACGGCAACTGGCTGCTGCCGGTCTTTTACTGCCGCACCCGTCCGGGTGAGAAATGGGTGGGTAATGACGACATCAGCGCGGTGAAAATCTCTGAAGATCAGGGGAAAAGCTGGCGCGATGTCGAGGTGCCGGAGAGCCTGGGCTGCGTGCACATGAACATTACGGCGCTGAAAAACGGCAATCTGGTGGCGCTCTACCGCAGCCGCTGGGCGGATAATATCTACATCAGCCAGTCGCTGGACAACGGCGAAAGCTGGTCGGTGCCGGAGCCGGCTGAGCTGCCGAACAACAACTCGTCGATTCAGGTCACCACCCTTGCCAGCGGCGAGCTGGCGCTGGTGTTTAACCACATGAGCGCCGCGGGAGCGCTGGAACGCCGCGCCTCGCTGTATGACGAGATCGACGACGGCGACGGGCGTAAAGAGCCGGAAGTGACCGATGGCCGCGCCGCGTTCTGGGGCGCACCGCGCGCGCCGATGACGGTGGCGATCTCCAACGACGGCGGGAAAAGCTGGCCCTGGCAGCGTAATCTCGATGAAGGCGACGGCTACTGCATGACCAACAACTCGCTGGAGAAGCTCAATCGTGAGTTCTCCTATCCCAGCATCAAGCAGAGCTCCGACGGTACGCTGCATATCGCCTACACATATTTCCGTCAGGCGATCAAATATGTACGCGTATCGCCGGAATGGGTGAAGGAGTCGCAACAATGATTATCGGTCACCTTAACGCCCTGCCGCTGGCAGGGCTGCCCTGCGCTCTCAGTGAGATCCTCCGTCGCCCCGAGTGCACCCTGGCGGCACTTGCTGCCCGGGATGATGGACGCTGGCAGCCGGAAGGCTGCCCGTGGTTCTGCCATATCGGCCCGGCGCAGACCCAGCCGCAGGCGCAGCGCCATACCGAATATCACCATCAGTGGGCCGATATTCAGGTGGTGCTGGACGGCGAAGAGATCATTAACGCCGGCATGCAGTCGCTGGCCCAGGCAAACGACGAGGAGCGCAAGCCGGATCTCTTTATCGCTCCCGGTGCGGTGCATCCGGTGAGTATCACCCTGCGCGCCGGTGATTTTGCGGTGTTTCTGCCCGGGGAACCCCATCAGGCGCTGTGTGCCGTGGATGAACCCATGACCGTGCGTAAGGCGGTGTTTAAAGTGCCGCGCGCGCTGCTGGAGGGGTGATATGCGTTCAGCCATCGTCACGGGAGCCAGCTCCGGCATCGGCGAAACGATCGTAAACCGCCTGCTGGCCGAGGGCTGGCAGGTAACGGGGATCAGTCGTCGCGGTGTGGATAACCCCCATCCGCACTTCACCAGCCTGAGCGTCGATATAAGTGACACTGTCACATTTACTGCCGCGCTCAACGCCCTTCCGGTGCCACAGGCGATTGTTCATGCCGCAGGGATGATGGCTGCCGCCCCGCTCGGTGAGCTGGATCCGGCAGTCAGCGCCCGCCTGTGGGGGCTGCATATTCACGCCGCCGAGATCCTGTTCAACCACTTTGCCCCACGGATGAGCGCCGGTGGGCGGCTGGTGGCTATCGGCAGCCGTACCTCACGCGGCGCCGCGGGCCGGTCGCAGTATGTCGCCACCAAAGCGGCGCTGGTAGGCATGGTGCGCAGCTGGGCGGCAGAGCTGGCGCCGCGGGGGATCACCGCCAACGTGGTCGCGCCGGGGGCAACCCAGACGCCGATGCTGAGCGCGCCAGGTCGGGAAGCATCGCCGCCAAAAGTGCCGCCGATGGGGAGGCTGATCGCCCCGGAAGAGGTAGCGGCAATGGTAAGCTATCTGCTGAGCGCCGAGGCTGCGCCCGTCACCGGGCAGGAGCTGGTGCTGTGCGGGGGGGCGTCGCTGGCGTGATTGGTGCGGCCTGTTTGCCGGGTGGCGGCTGCGCCTTACCCGGCCTACGGCGAGTGCGGCATGGAATTTGCCGGGTGGCGGCTACGCCTTACCCGGCCTACGGCGAGTGCGGCATGGAATTTGCCGGGTGGCGACTGCGCCTTACCCGGCCTACGGCGAGTGCGGCATGGAATTTGCCGGGTGGCGGCTGCGCCTTACCCGGCCTGCGGGGTTTTGTAGGCCCGTGCAAGCGCAGCGCCGCCGGGCTTATGATGCTAACGCAGGAACACGGTGCCCTTCAGATAGAGCGCCGCCTGGCCACCAATCAATACCCGGTCGCCCTTCAGCTCGCAGCGCAGATCGCCCCCGCGGGCGGAGACCTGGCGAGCCTGCATCGCGGTTTTCCCCAGCTTCTCGCTCCAGTAAGGGATCAACATGCTGTGGGCGGAGCCAGTAACCGGATCTTCCGCCACCCCTTCGCCCGGGCAGAAGAAGCGGCTGACAAAGTCATACTCATCCCCCGGGGCGGTGACGCAGACCATCTTACCCAGCGGCATCATGCCGTCGATATCCGGGGTTAGGGCCTCAACCTGCTGCTGGTTTTCCAGCACTACCATATAATCGCGCCCTGCCCGCACCTCTTTCGCCTCGCGGATACCCAGGGTGCTGAACAGCCGTTCGGGAGGATTTTCCACCGCCTCACAACCCCATGCCGGGAAGTCCAGCGTCAGCCAGTCGCCGCTGCGCTTAACCCGCAGTTCGCCGACAAAGCGGGTGGAGAAGACGATCTCCGTGTGCGGGTAGTCGAGATACTCAAAAATCACGTGGGCGCTGGCAAGCGTGGCGTGACCGCACAGGTTAATTTCATGCAGCGTGGTAAACCAGCGCAGCTCAAAACCGCTATCGGTGCGCACGAAAAAAGCGGTCTCCGACTGGTTATGCTGCTGTGCCATCTTTAACAGAACCTCATCCGGCAGCCACGCCTCCAGAGGGCAAACGGCTGCAGGATTCCCACCAAATGCGCGGTCGCTAAACGCATCGACCAGATAGAATTGTATTTCTTTCATTGGGTTAACCCTTGTTATTAGCGTAAAAACAGATGACCTTTCATGTAGAGCGATGCCTTCCCGCTCATCAGCACCCGGTCGCCCTTCAGTTCACAACGCACATCGCCGCCCCTGGCAGAGACCTGGCGGGCAAACAGCGAGGTTTTGTTCAGCTTTTCACTCCAGTAGGGGATCAGCATGGTATGCGCCGAGCCGGTGACCGGATCTTCCCACAATGCCACGCCCGGCGAGAAAAAGCGGCTGACAAAATCGTATTCGCCCTCGCCCCGGGCGGTAATCGACACTTTGTGCTCGCCGGGAGTCATGGCCTGAATATCAGGCGTAACCGCCTCAACCTGCTGACGGTTTTCCAGCACCAGCACCCAGGCACGTCCCTTACGGGCCTCGACGTAGCGGTCGATCCCAAGCGCATGGAGCATCTCTGGCGGTGGAGTCTGGGCCTCCGTCGGACAGGCCGGGAAATCGAGGGTTAACCAGTCACCGTCGCGGCTGACGGTGAGCCTGCCGGAGGCGGTATCAAAATGGACCCGGGCATCGGGATAGTCCATCTCGTTGAACAACACCCAGGCGGTGGCAAGCGTCGCGTGACCGCAGAGGTTAACCTCGCCGTGGGTGGTAAACCAGCGCAGTTCGATGCCACCTTTATGGCGCACGAAAAAGGCGGTCTCCGACTGGTTATGCTCCTGCGTCATCTTCAGCAGCGTCTCGTCCGGTAACCACTCCGCAAGCGGGCACACTGCCGCCGGATTACCGCCAAATGCGCTATCGCTAAACGCATCAACGAGATAAAACTCAATTTCCTGCATCGCTCTACCTACTGTTAACTTAATGTTGCATCCTATATTCATGGAAATTAACCGATTCCACCAGCGATTACTTTGCCACCATAGTGAGATCTGCATCACAAAATGATTGTATTTCTACCAATGTTGGTTTTAAGATCAAAACACCTCATATACGTAACCAATCCCTGACATTCCTATGACAACCAACACAGTTTCCCGCCGGGTCGCATGGCTACGGGTGGTGACCCTGGCCGTCGCCGCGTTTATCTTTAACACCACGGAGTTCGTCCCGGTCGGGTTGCTCTCGGACATCGCCAGCAGCTTCGGCATGGAGACGGCGCAGGTGGGGATCATGCTCACCATCTACGCCTGGGTGGTGGCGCTGATGTCGCTCCCCTTTATGCTGCTCACCAGCCAGATTGAGCGCCGTGCGTTGCTGATCGGCCTGTTTGTGCTGTTTATCGCCAGCCATGTGCTGTCGTTCCTGGCCTGGAACTTCACGGTGCTGGTGATTAGCCGGATCGGGATTGCCTTTGCCCACGCCATTTTCTGGTCGATTACCGCCTCGCTGGCCATCCGCCTGGCCCCGGCCGGGAAGCGCGCCCAGGCGCTGAGCCTGCTGGCGACCGGCACCGCGCTGGCAATGGTGCTCGGGCTCCCGCTGGGCCGCATCGTCGGGCAATATTTTGGCTGGCGTACCACCTTTTTCATTATCGGCCTCGGGGCGCTGTTCACTCTGCTGTGTCTGATCAAACTGTTGCCGAAACTGCCGAGCGAGCACTCCGGCTCCCTGAAAAGCCTGCCGCTGCTGGTGCGTCGCCCTGCGCTGATGAGCCTCTATCTGCTGACGGTCGTGGTGGTGACGGCCCACTACACCGCCTACAGCTATATCGAGCCGTTTGTGCAGTCGGTTGCCGGATTCAGCGCCCGCTTTGCCACGGTACTGCTGTTGCTGTTGGGTGGCGCGGGCATTATTGGCAGTCTGCTGTTCGGTAAGCTCGGCAATCGTCACGCCTCTACGCTTGTGAGCAGCGCCATTGGCCTGCTGCTGGTCTGTCTGCTGCTTCTGCTCCCCGCCTCCGGAAGCGAAATGCATCTGGCGCTGCTGAGCCTGGTCTGGGGCGTGGCGATCATGATTATCGGACTTGGGATGCAGGTTAAAGTGCTGGCGCTGGCGCCCGATGCCACCGATGTGGCGATGGCGCTCTTTTCCGGCATTTTCAATCTGGGGATTGGCGCAGGTGCGCTGGTGGGGAATCAGATAAGCCTGCATCTGTCGATGGCATCAATTGGCTATCTGGGGGCGATACCGGCGCTGGCGGCGTTAATCTGGTCGGTACTGATTTTCCGCAAATGGCCCGTCACGCTGGAAGAGCAGCCCCATCACGGCTAGCGAGGCGACCGGGTGGCGGAATGCCACCCGGTTCAATGATTAAGGGTAGGTCTGGATAATTTCCAGCACGCCGTTAATGATAAACTGCACGCCCATGCAGACCAGCAGGAAGCCCATCAGACGGGAGATCGCTTCGATACCGTCTTTACCCACCCAGCGCATAATGGCGCCGGAGCTGCGCAGACAGCCCCACAGGATCACGCCGATAAGGGCGAAGATCAGCGGCGGCGCAAGCATAATTACCCACTCCGGGAAGGCGCTGCCACTGCGCACCGTTGAGGCGGAGCTGATGATCATCGCAATGGTCCCCGGCCCTGCGGTGCTTGGCATCGCCAGCGGTACAAAGGCGATATTCGGCACCTCTTTACCCGACCTCTCCTCAAGCGCGTCCTGCGCGTCGGTGGTATCCGTCGCTTTTTGCGCCGGGAACAGCATTCGAAATCCGATAAAAGCAACGATCAGCCCACCCGCGATACGCAGGCCGGGAATAGAGATCCCGAAGGTGTTCATCACCAGTTGCCCGGCGTAGTACGCCACCATCATGATCGCGAAGACATACACGGACGCCATGAGCGACTGGTGATTACGTTGCTCACGGTTCATATCCCCCGCCAGACCCAGGAACAGCGCAACGGTAGTTAACGGGTTAGCCAGCGGCAGCAGTACCACCAGCCCAAGCCCAATTGCTTTAATTAAATCAACCATTTTACTGAGTTGTCCTTATCCAAATATAACCGGGCAAGTATAAGGTTAAACCGCCTGTTTCAGCCACGCACACATCGTAAGTAATATTTTCGTTACGAAATCAATTTATTCTGGTGATAGATAGAACGGCAAAACGGGCAAAAACGTGAGCTGAATCACTTTAGCAAATCGTGTCATAAGCAAATGCATTCAGTTGACTTATAGTTGCCTGAGCAATAATATCTGCCGTGATTAAACTACTTGCCAGGGCAACCATTGTGAAAAGCACCAGTGACCTCTTCAACGAAATCATTCCGCTGGGTCGCCTTATCTATATGGTTAACCAGAAGAAAGATCGCCTGCTCAATGACTATCTGTCGCCGCTGGATATCACCGCAACGCAGTTTAAAGTGCTCTGCTCTGTGCGCTGCGAAGTGTGTATTACCCCGGTTGAGCTGAAGAAAATCTTATCTGTGGACCTCGGCGCGCTGACCCGAATGATCGATCGGCTGGTCTGCAAAGGGTGGATTGAACGCCGCCCGAATCCGAATGACAAACGTGGCGTGCTGTTGCAACTGACCAGCAACGGCGCGGACATGTGTGAACAATGTCATCAATTAGTAGGACAAGAGCTGCACCAGGAACTAACAAAAAACTTAACGGCGGACGAAGTGGCAACTCTTGAGCATTTGCTTAAGAAAATCCTGCCGTAAACAGAAAGAGGTATGACGATGTCCAGACGCAATACTGACGCCATCACTATTCATAGCATTTTGGACTGGATCGAAGATAACCTGGAGTCACCGCTCTCGCTTGAAAAAGTGTCTGAGCGCTCAGGTTACTCAAAATGGCACCTGCAACGGATGTTTAAAAAAGAGACCGGCCACTCATTAGGCCAGTACATCCGCAGCCGCAAATTAACGGAAATCGCACAGAAGCTGAAGGAAAGTAACGAGCCGATCCTCTATCTGGCTGAGCGTTACGGGTTTGAATCGCAACAGACCCTGACCCGCACGTTCAAGAACTACTTCGATGTGCCGCCGCATAAATACCGTATTACCAATATGCATGGGGAATCCCGGTATCTGCTTCCGATCAATCACTGTAACTGCTAATCGCCTGTATTAAGAGC
The DNA here is from genome assembly GCF_965195605.1 of Leclercia sp. M-A074-M. NCBI lineage: Bacteria > Pseudomonadati > Pseudomonadota > Gammaproteobacteria > Enterobacterales > Enterobacteriaceae > Leclercia > Leclercia sp. M-A074-M. The sequence continues at coordinate 216,074 of NZ_CBDAHM010000004.1, forward strand.
CTGGTGGGTTAGGCTCTAAGACGTATCGAGGAAATCATGAAACTATTCGCTTCCGCCGCCTTTACCGCTTTGGTGCTGGTCTCAGGCCAGAGTTTTGCGGAGCAAACGCCATCCGTGCCGCAGCCACACAGCCGTGACACGATGATTCTGCCGACCGCTAACGGTCAGTCGCCCCACGATTTTAACCATATGGGTGCAGGCAGCGACAAATCAGACGAATTAGGGGTGCCGTACTACAATCAGCACAATTAATTCGTTTTGCCCCGCCCCGCGCGGGGCTTTTTTTAGCTTCTCACCCGCGCCGTCCGGCGCACACGAAAACCAAAGACATTAATATAGAGCCCTGCCATCACCAGAACCGCCCCTGCAAGCTGCAATGCGCCGAGCTTTTCATCCAACAGCAGCGCCGCGCTGGCGATCCCCACCACCGGCACTAACAGCGACAGCGGCGCCACCCGCCAGGTTTCGTAGCGTCCGAGCAGCGAGCCCCAGATGCCATAGCCGATAATGGTGGCGACAAAGGCCAGGTAGAAAAGCGACAAAATGGTGGTGACATCGAGAGTGACCAGGCTGTTAAGCATGACCGTCGGGCCATCCATCAGCCAGGAGGCCAGCATAAAGGGGACAATCGGGATGAGCGCGCTCCACACCACCAGCGACATCACCGCCGGACGCGTCTCCAGCTGCATGATCTTTTTGTTGAAAATGTTGCCGCAGGCCCAGCTGAACGCTGCCGCCAGGGTCAGTAAAAAGCCCAGCAGCGCGACGTGCTGCCCGTTGAGGCTGGCTTCGGCAAGCACCAGCACCCCGACCACCGCCAGGACAATACCTGCCAGCTGCTTGCCCTGCAGCCGCTCGCCAAACGCCAGCGCCCCCAGGATAATGGTGAAGAACGCCTGAGCCTGTAACACCAGGGAAGCCAGCCCGGCGGGCATGCCGAAGTTGATGGCGCAAAACAGAAAGGCAAACTGACCAAAGCTGATGGTCAGACCGTAGCCCAGCAACAGACGAAACGGGATTTTCGGGCGCGCGATAAAAAAGAGCGCCGGGAAGGCTACCAGCAGAAAGCGTAAACCGGCCAGCATCAGCGGGGGCATATTGTGCAGCCCGACTTTGATCACTACAAAATTCAGTCCCCAGACCACCACGACCAGCAACGCCAGCAGCCCATCTTTGCGCGTCATACCCTGCCCCTGTTTATTAAATTTTTGTAAACACTTATCAAAGTAACGAAAAAAACGGGCGAGGAACAGATCATTAATTCTGACAGGCAGGCAAAGCACTTAGGGATAAATTGGGTGCTATACAAGATGCTTATGGCGTGATAATCCTGATAGATATTACAAAAATTTACATGCATTTGTCGGGCAGGAAAATGAAACAGTCTCTCAGGCGTTCAACCGCAGCGCTGCTGGCCTCATCGCTATTACTCACCATTGGCCGCGGCGCTACGCTGCCGTTTATGACCATCTATTTAACCCGCGTCTTCAACATGAGCGTGGAAAATATTGGTTATGCCCTGACGGTGGCCCTGACGATTGGCGTGGTCTTCAGCTTAGGGTTTGGCATTCTGGCCGACAAATTCGATAAAAACCGCTATATGCTGATCGCCATTACAGCAGTGGCGTTGGGCTTTCTGGCGATCCCGCTGGTAGATAATGCAGTCATGGTGGTGCTGGCATTCTCGCTGATCAACTGCGCCTATTCGGTCTTTTCCACGGTGCTGAAAGCCTGGTTTTCCGATGTGCTGAGCCCGGCAGAAAAGGCGCGCGTTTTCTCGCTAAACTACAGTTTTCTGAACATTGGCTGGACCATTGGACCGCCGCTGAGCACGCTGCTGGTGATGTACAGCCTGCAACTGCCGTTCTGGGTTGCCGCCTTCTGCGCTGCGCTGCCGCTGGTTTTAGTTCAGCGCTATGTGCAAAAAAGCGTGGCGGCCGACGGTGAAAACGCCCCGGTGCCGTGGCAGCCGTCAGTGCTGCTTCGTGACCGGGCGCTGTTCTGGTATACCCTCTCCGGGCTGCTGGCCTCCTATGTGGGCGGCTCATTCGCCAGCTGTATCTCTCAGTACGTGCTGGCGGCCGATTACGACAGCGATTTTGCCCAAAAGGTGGTGGCCGTGGTGCTGCCGGTGAATGCCGCGCTGGTGGTCTCCCTGCAATACATCATTGGTCGCAAACTGTCGGCACGTAATATTCGCCCGCTGATGACCCTGGGTACCCTATTTTTCGTCCTGGGTCTGGCTGGGTTTATGCTCTCCGGCGAGAATCTGGTCTACTGGGGGATTGCCGCGGCGGTGTTTACCATCGGCGAAATTATATATGCGCCAGGTGAATATATGTTGATCGATAATATCGCCCCGCCGGGCATGAAAGCGAGCTACTTCTCCGCCCAGGCCCTTGGCTGGCTGGGTGCGGCGTTTAACCCGATGATCACCGGCCTAATTTTGACCCATCTCCCGCACTGGTCGCTGTTTGTGATAATGATGATCGCCATCGTGCTGGCGTGGATGATGATTTTACGCGGGATGCGGGTGAAGGCGTGGGTTGAATTACCTCGTGTAGCTTGAGAGCAGCGCCCGGCGACGCGGCGCTTGCCGGGCCAGTCTGAATAACACTGGAGCTTAATGTTCACATTTTACGCGAATACACGATGGTTCCAGCTATCTTCGTAGAGAATATTTCCATCGATGTACTTCCACAGAATCTTTTCATACCGTAATTCAATATCTTCAAGGTGCGTGCTTGTCATACCACTGGGATGCAAATTCGGCGTAATGGCACAAATTTTGACGTTTTCCATGACAATATTGAAATACTCTACCTCAATACCAGCGTCGTTGGTTTGATACATCTTAAGCGTTGCTGTTTTTAATGTACGGCCTTTGCAAAGTGCCCGAAACAGCAATGGCGTCGTTCTATCAAACTCTTTCTGGACTTTTACAGGAGTATGAAGTCTGGTCCCACTTAGTTTACCCGTATTTGGATCCGAGGGTAACCAAACATGATGACTAACAGACCGCAGTTCAATAGAACCAAGTCGGGCAGGCATAAGACAAGGACCAACTATGGGTGAACCGTTGTCATCCGTAAGCCATAAATGTGCGGGGTTAGACATATTTTATATCCTCTCTATCACTTTTTAAATTTAAACCAGAGAAAAACGTGAAAACCAATAAGAAATAAAATGAATAATCCTGTTAACTCGATGGCAACATCAGGAAAGTGAGAGACAGCGAACATAGCAAATACAACAATTGATAAACAACATCCCCATCCCCATAGAAACAGGATAAACTCTTCTTTCAACCATTTTTTTAAGAACCGCATAATTTACCTCATTAGCCTGACGATTAAATCAACAAGCTCATCATCTGATATAATCATGGGGTTTAGATAGGGGCTACGGGTAATTAATGGCTCGATAATGAAATACATCATCTCAAGTTTACGCGTATAGAGCGCTTGATAATAAAATGCATTAAAAATCTTAAGATTATCAGCACAAAGCGCTGCTTCATGAACTAAACCATAAACGCTGAGCGAAACTGCTGTAGCTTTTACGCTTCCTTTTAGAATCAGCGATCTGGCTTGACTTAGTCGCCCGTGTACTATGGCATGAAAACTGTAGCTTTGGCAGATCGCAGTTGCTACAGAAATAGTGAGCAGCCGGTTCGTCGTGCCTGTTGTTGATAGATAAACACCAGCTTTAACAAGTTTGCGAAGGATATGTTGAATACGCCCTTCTGTTTTATTTTTAAAATGAATTTCTATATACAGTCTAATCATTTCAAAAATAACATCTCGATCTTTATATAACTGAATAAGACCAGAGATAAACCTTACATCCTCATGCTTAAGTTTCGCACATACATCCTGATAATTCTCTAAAAAGCAAGATATATAATACGATGCACGGGTTACACCACCTTCCATTTGCTTAAGAGTGGAGGTGACGTTATCCTTGACGCCTGCTACCGCCTTATCAAACTTAAGAGCAAGGATTTTATCAGCTTGCACAGAAGTAATGATTGCATCATTGAAATACATACCCCTCCCATCAGTAATTTTTTATTAGCATTACAGGATGAGATATAAGCACACATAACTTGAAGAAAGTATTAATGAATTCCGAAATATTCGTAGGCCGGGTAAGGCGCAGCCGCCACCCGGCACACATCTCGCACCGAAATTAATGGTGCAACATCTCCTCAACGACCTGCTCTTTATACATTTCGTTTGGATAGTAGGTTGGCCAGTTGTCCATCTCTTTTAATAACGCCTCGTGGGAGGTGTTGCCCATAAAGATATGGAAATGGCTGGACTGGCGCGGGCCGATAATATGGTCGCTGAACTGGACAAATTTCGGCGCCTGGCTGCTGGCGTCCTTACATTCAAACAGGTAGCGCACCCCTTTCTTACCGGAAGCGTAGGTCAGGATCTTGTAGCCGCTAGAGACATATTCGCAGCTGGCGACCTTTTTCCCGCGATGAAATTCCATCACATTATTTTCGATGCCGATGCTCTCTACGTCGGTGGCGTAACCGGTGCGGTAGTAGGCTTTTACCTGATCAAAAGTTTTACTCTTGTCTTTCTCCGCCTTCTTTTTGAATACCGGGTCGAGATCGCCGCTCAGCAGAAACGGGTAGACCGACTGCCAGACGCCATCCCAGTTTGAGAGCGGGCGATCCTTTACATCTTTATCGTCAAACACGCCGTTAGCCGCTTTTTGTTCCGCCTCGGTCATCTGATGTCCGTGGGAATGGGCATACAGCTGGCCGCTGACCAGCAGCGCCCCCAGAGTTATTGCAAACTTACCAATATGTCCTGCCAAGATAATATCCTCACTCCGTTTAAGTGAGTGAGGATGTTATAGTATAACATTGCGCAAAACAACCCTGTTAAATTGCGACCAGACCGCGGACACCCTCCTGCTCCATATTCTCCCCGCGCCCGCGCTGGATAATGCTTCCCCGGGACATGAGCAGATAACTGTCAGCCAGCTCGGCGGCAAAATCATAGAACTGTTCCACCAGCAGGATCGCCATATCTCCCCGGCTGGCGAGCTGGCGGATCACCTGGCCGATCTCCTTGATAACTGACGGCTGAATCCCCTCTGTCGGCTCATCCAGAATCAGCAGCTGCGGACGGCTGGCCAGCGCCCGGCCAATTGCCAGCTGTTGCTGCTGTCCGCCTGAAAGATCCCCGCCCCGACGCTGCTTCATCTCCTGTAATACCGGAAACAGCCGCCAGATCTCGTCGGGCACCTGCTTCGCCTCGCGAGCCGGAAAGCGCGATAAGCCGAGCAGCAGGTTCTCCTCCACCGTCAGGCGGGGAAAAATGTCCCGCCCCTGCGGCACATAGGCGACGCCCGCCTGCACCCGCTGGTGCGGTTTTGCCTGGGTGAGATTTTTTCCCTGCCAGAGGATCTCCCCGTTGCGCGCCGGGATCAGCCCCATCAGACACTTCAGCAGCGTAGTTTTACCTACACCGTTGCGCCCGAGCAGGCAGGTGACTTCGCCGGGCAGCGCCTCAAAGCTGACCCCGCGCAGGATATGGCTCCCGCCGTAATACTGATTGAGTTCATTAACCTTAAGCATCCGCGCTCCTTAGCGTCCAAGATAGACTTCAATCACCTGTTCGTTGGCCTGCACGTCGCGCAGCGACCCCTCCGCCAGCACCCGGCCCTGATGGAGCACCGTCACGTGATCGGCAATGGTTTCAACAAAACCCATGTCATGCTCCACCACCATCAGGGAGTGTTTACCCGCCAGGGTGCGGAACAGCTCGGCGGTATACTCGGTTTCGGCGTCGGTCATCCCCGCGGCCGGCTCATCGAGCAGCAGGAGATGCGGCTCCTGCACCAGCAGCATGCCGATCTCCAGAAACTGCTTCTGGCCGTGGGACAGCAGCCCCGCCCGGCGATGCCGCTCCCCGCCGAGGCGCAGCAGGCTCAGCATCTCGTTGATCCGGTCCCCCTGCTCGCTGCTCAGCCGGGCGCGCAGGCTGGCCCACACCGACTTATCCCCTTTCATCGCCAGCTCAAGGTTTTCCCATACCGTCAGGGCCTCAAACACTGTTGGCTTCTGGAATTTGCGCCCGATGCCCTGGCGGGCAATGGCTATCGGGTCGAGGGTGGTGAGATCCGTTGTCTGATCGTAAATCGCCCGCCCGCTCTGGGGCCGCGTTTTACCGGTGATAACATCCATCAGGGTGGTTTTCCCGGCGCCGTTGGGACCAATCACGCAGCGCAGCTCCCCCACGCCAATATTAAGCGACAGATCGGTAAGTGCTTTAAACCCGTCAAAGCTGACGTTGATTCCCTCCAGCTGCAACACCGGGTCGGTTTGATCGCGGTAACGATCTCCGGGAAGCTGGCGGGTAAATAACGCTTCGGCTGGCTGCATTATTTATCTCCTTTGCGTAACAGGCCCGTGACCCCGCGCGGTAAAAACAGCGTGACGGCAATAAAGATCAGCCCCAGAAACAGCTGCCAGTACTCCGGCATCACCACGGTAAAGAGGCTTTTTGCGCCGTTGACCAATGCCGCGCCAATTACCGGGCCGATCAGGGTTCCGCGTCCGCCGAGGGCCACCCAGATCGCCGCTTCGATGGAGTTGGTAGGCGACATCTCGCCGGGGTTGATAATGCCCACCTGCGGAACGTAGAGCGCCCCGGCCAGTCCGCACAGCACGGCGGACAGGGTCCAGACCAGCAGTTTGAAACCGCGGGGATCGTAGCCGCAGAAGGTGAGCCGGTTTTCCGCATCCCGCACCGCCGTCAGAATGCGACCAAACTTGCTTTTCGCCAGCGCATAGCCCACCGCCAGCGAGGCGGCCAGCAGTAGCACGGTGGCAATAAACAATCCGATACGCGTGGTGGTGGCGGTCACGGAAAAGCCCAGCAGCGTGGTAAATCCGGTAAACCCGTTGTTGCCGCCAAAGCCCGTTTCATTGCGGAAGAACAGCAACATTCCGGCGAAGGTCAGCGCCTGGGTCATGATCGAAAAGTAGACCCCCTTAATCTTCGAGCGGAAGGCAAACCAGCCGAACAGCAGCGCCAGCAGGCCCGGAACCAGCACAATCAGCACCAGCGCCCAGGCGAAATGTTGGGTGCCCCACCAGTACCAGGGCAATTCGCTCCAGGAGAGGAACGACATAAACGCCGGTAATCCGTCGCCTGCGGCCTGACGCATCAGGTACATTCCCATGGCGTAGCCGCCGAGGGCAAAAAAGAGACCGTGGCCGAGCGAGAGCATCCCGGCGTAGCCCCACACCAGATCAAGGGCCACGGCGACAACGGCGTAACAGAGAATTTTGCCTACCAGGGTCAGCATCCAGGTCGAAACGGCCAGCGGATGGCTGGCGGGCAGCAGCGCCAGAAACGGCAGCACCAGCAGTGCCGCCAGAATCACGGCGCCGAGTATCGGTACGCTGCGCGGCGCCTTGCGCGCCAGCGTTAAGGTCAGTGGCTGGCTCATCAGTCAATTACCCTCCCTTTCAGTGCAAATAACCCCTGCGGGCGCTTCTGAATAAACAGAACGATCGCCACCAGAATCACGATTTTGCCGAGCACGGCACCCATCTGCGGCTCAAGGATCTTGTTGAAAATCCCCAATCCAAAGGCGGCCGCCACGCTGCCAGCCAGTTGACCCACACCGCCGAGTACCACCACGAGGAAGGAGTCAATAATGTAGCCCTGACCCAGCTCCGGCCCGACGTTCCCCAGTTGCGACAGCGCCACGCCGCCGAGCCCGGCAATCCCGGAGCCGAGCCCAAAAGCCAGCATATCGACGCGCCCGGTGGGCACTCCGCAGCAGGCGGCCATGCTGCGGTTCTGCGTTACCGCCCGCACGTTCAGCCCCAGACGGGTTTTGTTGAGGATGAGCCAGGTGAAAAACAGCACCAGCAGTACAAAGCCCAGCACCACCAGTCGGTTCCACGGCAGGATCAGGCCGGCATAGACCTGCACGCCGCCGGAGAGCCATGCCGGGTTCGCCACTTCGAGGTTCTGGGCCCCGAAGAGCATGCGCACCAGCTGGATCAGCATCAGGCTGATACCCCAGGTGGCGAGCAGCGTCTCCAGCGGACGGCCATACAGATGACGGATCACCGTGCGCTCAAGGGCCATACCTACCGTCGCCGTCAGCATGAACGCCACCGGCAGCGCCACCAGCGGATAAAAGGTAAGCCACTGTGGGGTAAACTGCGCCATCGCCTGCTGCACCAGCCAGGTGGCGTAAGCCCCGAGCATCAGCATCTCCCCGTGCGCCATATTGATCACCCCCAGCAAGCCATAGGTGATCGCCAGCCCGAGCGCGGCCAGCAGCAGAATGGAGCCCAGCGACAGCCCCATAAACGCCTGCCCCAGCAGGTCGCTTATCGTCTGACGATGCTGGATCTGGCGCAGGCTTTCCGCCGCGGCCTCGCGTACTTCACCATCCGGCTCCGTCTGGGCGTGGGTATAGGGCAGCAGGCGGGCCTGCACTTCCGGATCGCTCGATTCTCCCAGCAGCGTCACCGCCTGCTTGCGCACCGCGGCCTGCGGGCTGGTCAGTTGCAGACTGGCGACGGCGAGGCTCAGCACCTCCCGCACCCCATCGTCCTTTTCACTTGCCAGCTGGCGTTGTAAAAACGGCAGCATCTGCGGCTGGGGATCGCGCTGAAGCTGGCGCGCCGCCGCCAGCCTTTCGGTGACACTGTCACCTGTCAGCTGATGGGTAGCGAGCGCGGTGGCGGCCAGCACCCTCAGGCGGTTAGTCAGACGCACCGCTTTAGGTGAGCCCTGCGCCTGAGCCGCATCACCGAGGGCGATTAACCCGCCCGCCTGGCGGGTAAAAGCGTGTTTGTTGTCGTCGACAACGACATTCTCTTGCTTGAGAGCCCGCAGCAGCGGCAGCCTGGCCGGATCCGGCGCGGCGGCCCACTGCTCCAGCAGAACGGCCTGCTGGCTGCGGCTGGCGGCAACAAAGTTATCGGCGTCCGTTGCCTGCGCCATCCCTGGCAGCAGTCCGGCAAGCCATACGAGAGCGAAGATCGTGCGCATGACGTTCATGGCTTTACCTCTCTGATCCGGATTCAGTTGCTGGCGGTTTTAATCGGCGTATCGGGTTTTTTGTCGTTTCCGGCGATGAACGGGCTCCACGGCTGGGCGCGTACCGGCGCTTCGGTCTGCCACACCACGTTAAACTGGCCATTGCCTTCGATTTCACCGATCATCACCGGCTTATGCAGATGGTGGTTGGTGGCATCCATGGTCAGGGTGAAGCCCGACGGGGCTTTAAAGGACTGGCCCGCCATCGCCGCACGCACTTTATCCACGTCGGTGGTGCCCGCTTTTTCTACCGCCTGGGCCCACATGTGGATGCCTACGTAGGTGGCTTCCATCGGATCGTTGGTCACGACCGTATCGGCGTTTGGCAGCTTCTGCGTTTTGGCCCAGTTTTTGTACGCCGCAACGAAGGTCTGGTTGGCCGGGTTATCCACCGATTCGAAGTAGTTCCACGCCGCCAGGTTGCCCACCAGCGGTTTGGTGTCGATGCCGCGCAGCTCCTCTTCCCCCACCGAGAAGGCGACAACCGGTACCTCGGTAGCTTTTACGCCCTGGTTCGCCAGCTCTTTGTAGAACGGCACGTTGGAGTCGCCGTTGATGGTGGAGACCACCGCGGTTTTGCCAGCGGCGGAGAATTTCTTGATGCTGGCGACGATGGTCTGGTAATCGCTGTGGCCGAACGGGGTGTAGACCTCTTCGATATCTTTATCCTGGACCCCTTTAGAGTGCAGGAAGGCGCGCAGAATTTTGTTGGTGGTGCGCGGGTAGACGTAGTCGGTGCCGAGCAGGAAGAAGCGCTTCGCCGCCCCGCCGTCTTCGCTCATCAGGTACTCCACCGCCGGGATAGCCTGTTGGTTAGGCGCTGCCCCGGTGTAGAAGACGTTCGGCGACATCTCTTCCCCTTCGTACTGCACCGGGTAGAACAGCAGACCGTTCAGCTCCTCAAATACCGGCAGGACCGATTTACGCGACACCGAGGTCCAGCAGCCAAACACCGCCGCCACTTTATCCTGGCTTAACAGCTGGCGAGCCTTCTCGGCAAACAGCGGCCAGTTGGAGGCGGGGTCCACCACCACCGGCTCCAGTTTTTTACCCAGCACGCCGCCTTTGGCGTTGATTTCGTCGATGGTCATCAGCGCCACGTCCTTAAGCGGCGTTTCGGAAATCGCCATCGTTCCGGAGAGGGAGTGCATGATGCCAATTTTAATGGTGTCGGCGGCCTGCACGCTGAAACTCATCCCCATGGCCACCACAGAGGCCGACAAAGCAAAAGCTTTTAACAAGGTACGACGATGCATAATTTTCACTCCTGAAAAGAAACGCTGTGCGAAATCGTCCGTTACGGCGTGGACGCAGAAAAAGCATTCAGGATGAGACAGAGCAAAAAGGATGCCAGATCGAATAGAGAACAGAATCAGTGGGCTGGAGAGGATTTTTGAAGCAGGCGCGGATCAGAATGGCACAGCGTTGCACTTTATTAATGCAACGCTGTGAGAAGCGGTTACCAGACTTCGCTGGCGATTTGCGTGACCAGACGCACCTTGTCCCACTGCTGCGCTTCGGTCAGGGCGTTCCCCTCTTCGGTGGAGGCAAAGCCGCACTGCGGGCTGAGGCAGATCTGATCTTTCGCGACATACTTCGCCGCCTCTTCCAGACGCGCTTTCACCCCTTCCGGGTTCTCCAGCTCGCCGCTTTTGGTGGTGATCAGACCCAGCACCACCTGCTGCTTGCCCGGACGGATAAAGCGTAACGGGGCAAAGTCGCCGCTGCGATCGTTGTCATATTCGAGGAAGAAAGCATCGACGTTGACGGTACCAAACAGAATCTCGGCCACCGGCTCGTAGCCCCCTTCTGAAATCCAGGTCGAGCGGAAGTTGCCGCGGCAGACGTGCAGCCCGATGGTCAGATCGTCCGGCTTGCCCTCCAGCGCCTTGTTCAGCACACGGGCATAGGTACGCGCCAGCTGGTCCGGGTCATCGCCCCGCTCACGGATCTGACGGCGCTGATCGTCCGAGCAGAGGTAGGCCCAGACGGTGTCGTCCAGCTGTAGATTACGGCAACCCGCGTCGTAGAAGGCGTGGATAGCATCGCGCCAGGTCTGCGCCAGATCGTCGAAGTAGACCTCCAGATCCGGGTAGACCGTAGCGTCGATGACCTTACGCCCACCGCGGAAATGCAGCACGCTCGGGCTTGGGATGGTCATCTTCGGCTGGGCATTACCGCTGATGCTTTGCAGATAGCGGAAGTCGTCGAGCATCGGATGGCTGCCGAAGCCCAGTTTGCCGGTGACGCGCACGCCGTGGGCTTTGGTCTGCACGCCGTTAAACTGAATGCCTTGCTCAGATTCGTAGCGCTCCACCCCCTGCAGGCCGTCGAAGAAATCAAAGTGCCACCAGGCGCGACGAAACTCGCCGTCGGTCACCACCTGCAGGCCGCAGGCGCACTGCTGTTCAACCACGTGGCGAATCGCCTCGTCTTCTACCGCACGCAGCTGCTGCGCGTTAATCTCACCGCTGGCGAACTGGATCCGCGCCTGCTTGATGGCGTCGGGACGTAAGAAGCTGCCTACCACATCGGCACGGTACGGGGCGTGTTGTCGCTGCATGATTTTCTCCTTTAACTGCCGCCAGGTAGTTGCCGACAGTGATAATTCATCTCTTGAAGTTTTAGCCTTCTGGACGGCTAAATGTCTAAAAAAGATGTCACAGCGCCGGACTGACGGCAAACGAGAAAAATTCACTGGTATTGAAAAAAATTCATGTTGCGGCTGAAAAGCAAAAAAAACCGCCAGAGACTGGCGGTAAATGCTTGCATGGATAGATTTGTATTTTGCTATCTACGGACCCGGTATTCCATACCAGGCTGCGGATCGTAAATAAGCTAGCATGGGGAAGATAAATAAAGACTAAACAACGTTGCGCTATAGCTGCGGGCTGTTTGCTCTTTTAAATTGCCAGGCGCGGGATAAAAGCCAGAGAAGGGTGCAGGCAACCACCGGCACCAGCCAGTCGAGCAGGCTGGCGACGTTCCAGACCTGCCAGTCAAACCCGCCCCACCACGGCATATTGGCGCGCTTGCCGTGACCAAACAGGGCAATCCAGCGGTATTCAGCCTGAGTCTGTTCCCGGGCGACAAACCACAGCGAACCCAACGCCCCGCCCGTGCCCCACCGATTCCATTTCAGACCGCACAGACACTGGACAATAAGTGCCGCTAATGCGTGCATAAAAGGGGAAAAATCCATTACGTCTCCAGCCACTCCCGTTGTGCATTGTTTTCCAGTTTAATCTTTTACCTTTAGACAACATAGCTGTGCACGCTTTACATAAAAAACCGCCCGAAGGCGGTTATTAAATTTTTATAGCGGTCTCCTGGTGATATCAGGGTCATCCTCGACCAGCGGGTCATTCACATCAGGTGTGTCAGGAATATCATCATCAGGAAGCGGTTCATCATCAGGAAGAGGATCAACGTAATCTGGACGATCGGTCATAAAACCTCCGTCAAACTTGGTTATGAGAGTCTACTTAGACTTACCCGGTTTCTGTTTGGACTGGTCATCTTTCGGGTTCTTTTGAGACTGCTTAGATTGATCTCTGTTTGAACCTTGCTCATTGGATTTCATTTTGAACTCCTGTTGGCATATGCGGCAAATCGCCACCTTTAAAATATAAGGCATGCTTATGGTTATATCGAGCGAGGCGGGAGGATAAACAGAAGGTTCAACTGAGCTGGCAGATGCATCTTTCAGGTGAAAAAGCCGGGCACTGCGCCCGGTTCTGTTTTCAGCCTGAAAAAGCGCTTACGCACTCAACCCGCGATTCCCCACCACTGTTCAATCTGCGGATCGTGCCCCCGCCACTGGCGATAAAGTTCAGCTAAATCAGTACGATTCCTGCGGGACAAAGTCGCCCTACGGAATCACAAGCATATTGCTTACCTTCAGACGTTGTCCGGGTGCTGCGTTGCGCTATGCGCTTATAGTCCCAGGTATGGGGATTTCAGATGCGAAAAAGCCCCGGCTAAATGCCGGGGATTAAAGGGGTTGGCCTGACCTCGCGGATAATTCCAACTTACCGCCGTCCATTGGCGACGAGGCCAGTGGCGCGGGATGTTATAGATAACAGTTAATTGGAAATTAGCTCTTAGTGCTCATATTGGTGGTGGTAATGGATCACTGATTACTTTTGCCTCACCGTTGTCGCAAATATCATCGCCCTGGGTCAGATTCCAGATACGAGTAATGATTTGGCCCATTTCCAGACCTTCGGTTTCACCATGGGTATAATAGTCGCCAGCGGGTCAATATCGTGGGCTATCGCGAATCATAACGACGACTGGGTGTAAGTGGACAAAAAAACCGGGCATCGCGCCCGGTTCTGTTTTCAGCCTTAAAAAGCCCTTACGAACTCAACCCGCGATTAACCAGCATCGGTTCAATCTTCGGATCGTGCCCGCGCCACGCGCGATAAAGTTCAGCTAAATCAGTGCTGTTCCCACGGGATAAAATCGCCTCGCGGAATTTATCCCCATTTTCACGGGTCAGACCGCCCTCTTCCACGAACCACTGATAGCCGTCGTCGGCCAGCATTTGCGTCCAGAGATAGGCGTAATAGCCGGCCGCGTAGCCACCACCGAAGATATGGGCGAAGTAGCTGCTGCGATAGCGCGGCGGCACGGCAGGGAGATCCAGCTGTTCGCGCTCCAGCGCCGCGGCTTCGAACGCCTCCACATCTGCTGGCGCTTCGCTGGCGGTTATTCCGTGCCAGTTCATGTCCAGCAGCGCGGCGCTGAGCAGCTCGGTCATGTCATAGCCTTTATTAAACTGGGTGGCGCTGACTATTTTCTCCCGCAGGTCGTCGGGCATCGGCTCCCCGGTTTCGTAATGGCGGGCATAGTGGGCAAAGACCTCGGGGTGGCTGGCCCAGTGTTCGTTTATTTGCGACGGGAACTCTACGAAATCCCGCGGCGTATTAGTGCCAGAGAGCGTGGCGTAACGCTGGCTGGCAAACAAACCGTGCAGGGTGTGGCCAAATTCGTGGAACAGGGTGATCACATCATCCCACGAGATTAGCGCTGGCTGGCCTTCAGCTGGTTTTTGATAGTTGCAGACGTTGTAGATTACCGGCCGCGACCCGGCTTCATGGGATTGCTCGATAAAGTTACCCATCCACGCCCCGCCGCCTTTCGAGTCGCGGGCGAAGAAGTCACCGTAAAAGAGCGCCATCCCTTCTCCGTGGTGATCGAAGATCTCCCAGACTCTCACGTCAGGGTGGTAGACAGGGATATCCCTGCGCTCGGCAAACGTAATGCCGAAAAGGCGGGTCGCCGCCCAGAAGACGCCGTCTGTCAGCACCGTATTGAGGGCAAAATAGGGTTTGACCTGCGACTCGTCCAGGGCGTACTTCGCCAGGCGCACACGTTCGGCATAGAAGGCCCAGTCCCAGGCCTGAACCTGAAAATGGCCCTGCTCTTCATCAATCACTTTCTGAATGTCGGCCTGCTCCTGCAGGGCGCGACCGCGCGCGGCAGGAACGATACCCCGCATAAACTGCAGCGCGGCGCCGGGGGTTTTCGCCATCTGATCGGCAATTTTCCAGCTGGCGTAGCTACCATAGCCCAGCAGTTCAGCCTGACGCGCCCGGAGCGCCACCAGTCGTGCGACCACCCTGCGGGTATCGTTGGCATCATTTTTTTGCGTGCGCAGCCAGCCCGCTTTGAAGAGGTTTTCTCTGGTCTGACGATCGCGTAGCTGTTGCAGAGCCGGCTGTTGCGTGGTGTTCAGCAGCGGAATGAGCCAGCGATCGCTGAGTCCCTTCTCCGCTGCGGCCTCGGCAGCCGCGGCCTGTTCCGCCGGGCTCAGGCCATCCAGTTGATGCTGATAATCCACCACCAGCCCACCCGCCTTGTCTGCCGCCAGCAGACGCTGGTTAAACTGGCTGGTCAGGCTGGCTGATTCGGTATTGAGCGTTTTAAGCTCCTGCTTTTGCGCCTCCTCCAGCCGGGCCCCGGCCAGAATAAAGCGCTGATGAAGCACCTCAATCAGCCGCAGGGACTCGGCATCCGGCGCCATCGCCTGGCGGTCATTATAGATGGCATCCACCCGGGCAAAGAGCGCGTCATTCAGCCAGATATCGTTAGAGAGCGCCGCCAGTTCGGTTGAGATCGCCTCTTCCAGTTGCTGCAGATAATCATTGGTGTGCGCCGAAGTCATGGCAAAGAAGACGCTGCTTACCCGGCTCAGCAGCTCGCCGCTTTTCTCCAGCGCCAGTACGGTATTGGCAAAATCGGGGGCGTCTGCGGAACCGGCAATCGCCGCGATCTCCCTGCGCTTCTGACGAATGGCTTCGTCAAAGACCGGACGATAGTGTTCCTCGCGGATCAGATCAAAATGTGGCGCCTGGTACGGCAGCAGGCTGCTTGTGAAAAACGGATTAGTGCCAGACATAACAGACTCCTGAATAAGGTGAATTTCACCAGAGTAGGCCAGCCCGGCATGGGCTGCAATCTCTGTGGCCTTGAGGGCACGAAAAGTAACCTTACTCTGCGTCAGATCACATGCTATGGTAGTACTACACAAAAAGCGTTGAGGAACAGTGACATGATTATTTTAGTTACCGGGGCGACAGCAGGATTTGGTGAAAGCATTACGCGTCGCTTCGTCGCAAACGGCCATAAAGTGATTGCCACAGGCCGCCGTCAGGAGCGTCTGCAGGAGCTGAAAGAGGAGCTTGGCGACAGCATTCTGACCGCCCAGCTTGACGTGCGTAACCGTGCATCTATTGAAGAGATGATTGCCAATCTGCCGGCACAATGGCGTGACATCGACGTACTGGTCAACAACGCCGGGCTGGCGCTGGGTCTTGAGCCTGCGCACAAAGCCAGTGTGGAAGACTGGGAAACGATGATCGACACCAACAACAAAGGCCTGATCTATATGACACGCGCCGTGCTGCCTGGCATGGTGGAGCGCAACCGTGGTCACGTGATCAACATCGGCTCGACCGCCGGTAGCTGGCCTTATGCGGGCGGCAACGTCTATGGCGCGACCAAAGCCTTTGTACGTCAGTTCAGCCTGAACCTGCGCACCGATCTGCACGGCACCGCTATCCGCGTGACGGATATCGAGCCGGGTCTGGTCGGCGGAACGGAGTTCTCCAACGTTCGCTTTAAAGGCGATGATGACAAAGCCGGTAAAACCTACGAAAACACCACCGCCCTCACCCCGGATGATGTCACTGAAGCCGTCTGGTGGGTGGCGACGTTGCCGAAGCACGTCAACATCAACACCGTTGAAATGATGCCGGTGACGCAGAGCTTTGCTGGCCTGAGCGTTCATCGCGGATGATCTTTCCCCGCCCGGCTTGCGGGCCGGGTCTGGGATACCGGGTAAAAGAATGGTAGTATTTCCGGGTTAACCCTCTGAGAAATCACATCGAATGGCCGCTGAATCGCAACTTAATCCGACACAACCCGTAAATCAGCAAATTTATCGTATTTTGCGCAGCGATATTGTGCATTGCCTGATCCCGCCGGGCACCCCTTTATCAGAAAAAGAGGTGTCGGTACGCTTTGATGTCTCCCGTCAGCCGGTTCGCGAAGCCTTTATCAAGCTGGCGGAAAATGGCCTGATTCAGATCCGCCCCCAGCGCGGCAGTTACGTTAACAAGATCTCCCTCAGTCAGGTACAGAACGGCTGTTTTGTCCGCCAGGCCATCGAGTGCGCCGTGGTCCGTCGTGCGGCAACCCTGGTCGACGATCATCAGTGCTATCAGCTGGAGCAGAATCTGCATCAGCAGCGTATCGCCATTGAACGTAAACAGCTGAATGACTTCTTCCTGCTCGACGACGAATTTCATCAGAAGCTGGCGCAAATTGCTGGCTGTCAGCTGGCGTGGGATACCATCGAGAACATCAAGGCGACCATGGACCGGGTGCGTTACATGAGCCTTAATCACGTATCACCGCCAGAGATGCTGCTGCGCCAGCATCTGGATATTTTCCATGCCCTGGAAAAGCGTGACGCCGATGCGGTAGAAAAAGCGATGACCCTGCATCTGCAGGAAATTGGCGAGTCAGTGCAGTTAATTCGTCAGGAAAATAGTGACTGGTTTAGCGAAGAGTAACGAAAATGAATGCCGCCATAGCGGCGGCATTCGGCATAATAATTAGCCCGCGATATAGTGGGCCACAGCGGCTTTCGCCCCCTTCTCCAGCAACATTTGATACGCCCCGGTTACCGCCTCGACAAAAGTCGCATCCTGCGGCAGTTCATTACCAAAGATCGCCTCAATACCCATCAGCGCCTTCACGCGGGATACCCCTTCAGCACTGCCGTTTACCGCCGCCTGGATCACCGGCAACAGCGGATCGCACACCTCGATGGCTTCGCCGCGCTCATCCACGCCGCCGACATAGCGCATCCAGCCGGCAATACCCAGCGCCAGTAGCGGGAATGGTTTCTGGTGCACACGGTGCCAGCGCACTGAATCAAGCATACGCTGCGGCAGCTTCTGGCTGCCATCCATCGCGATCTGCCAGGTCCGGTGGCGCAGCGCCGGGTTACTGTAACGGTCGATCAGCAGATCGGCATAACGCTCCAGGTCTACACCGGTCACTTTCAGCGTCGGCGCCTGCTCGTTTAACATCAGCGCACGGGCGGCGCGCTTGTAGTTCGCATCCTCCATGCAGTCGTTGATGTGTTGATAGCCCGCCAGATAGCCCAGATACGCCAGGAAGGAGTGGCTGCCGTTCAGCATGCGCAGCTTCATCTCTTCAAACGGAATAACATCCGCCACCAGTTCGGCCCCGGCTTTTTCCCACGCCGGACGACCCGCAACAAAGTTGTCTTCAATCACCCACTGGCGGAACGGCTCGCAGGCCACACCTGCCGGATCGCGCACACCGGTAATCTCTTCAATTTTATTCAGCGTGTCGGCAGTCACGGCGGGCACGATACGGTCGACCATGGTTGACGGGAAGGTGACGTTGGCTTCGATCCACTCCGCCAGCTCAGCGCTGACCGCGCGGGCATAGGCGCAGGTAACGTTGCGCATGACGTGGCCGTTCTCCGGCATATTGTCGCAGGACATCACGGTGAAAGCGGGCAGCCCGGCGTTTTTACGTCGCGCCAGCGCTTCCACCACCACGCCTACAGCCGAAACAGGCTGATGAGGACTCTGCAGATCGGCTGCGATCAATGGATGATCCAGCATCAGCTGCCCGGTCGCCGGGGCGTGACAGTACCCTTTTTCAGTAATGGTTAACGAGACGATCGCCACCTGCGGTTCACAGAGGGCGGACAGCACCGCTTCAAGACCATCCACCTGGGCATGCAGCGCCTTTTTGACCACGCCCACCACTCGCG
Organism: Leclercia sp. M-A074-M; assembly: GCF_965195605.1. Taxonomy (NCBI): domain Bacteria; kingdom Pseudomonadati; phylum Pseudomonadota; class Gammaproteobacteria; order Enterobacterales; family Enterobacteriaceae; genus Leclercia; species Leclercia sp. M-A074-M. The sequence continues at coordinate 234,491 of NZ_CBDAHM010000004.1, forward strand.
CTGTCCACGCATCAGCGGACATTTCAGCAACGGTGAAGAGATTATCCTGCGCCTTAAGATCGGCTATCTGCTGCTCGCCGCCAATCAGATTGACCTCGCAATAGCCCCAGTCACTGCCATGTTCGGCAGCGAGGATATCGGTATAAACCGCCTGATGCGCGCGGTGGAAGGCGCCAAAGCCCAGATGCACGATGCGCGTTTGCAGAGTATCCCGGTTGTAGTGAGGAAGCGTAGCTTGCGCCTGTAATAACGGATTTTTCATGATAGTACTCGTTAATGTATTTAAGCGATAAATCCGGGCCGGCTTGACTCCGTGACCCGGCTTACTAACCCAACTAGAATGGTAGATGGCATAAAAAAAATCTCTGCCGTTAACCATACTGATTGTTGATATAGCGATATTGATTTACGTTAACTTTTCGCCATCTGGTGTGACATCAATTAAAAGTTGTGTGACAGCATTTGAAAAAAAAACGTAATGCTATGAACCATTGATGCGAAGGAGACAGCGGGATAGTCATTAACGCAGGCTTTGACAGGGTTAAAAAAGACTCCCCTGCGTATAACAGAGGAGTCGTCAGCAACTACGAGATGGCGCGGTGTTTACCGTTGATCTTTAGCGCAGCAGCTTTATCGTCCGCAGCATCGTCCAGCGCGCTCAGCTCGCGATCGCAGACTTCAGGCATCAGCAGGGCCGAGATCAGGCTGATGAAGGAGTAAACCATCACCATCACCACGATTGGCCACCAGGAGCCGGTCATGTTGCAGAAGATCCCCGCCAGTACCGGACCAAAACCAACTGCAATCAGACCACCCGCCTCTTTGGAAATCGCCATCCGGGTGAAGCGGTTACGGGAACCAAACATCTCGGCCATGGTGATGTTCTCCAGAGCAAAGAGCCCCAGCACCGCGAAGTTATGGATCACGATAATCGAGGTCATGATCACGCCAGGGGTGTACGATTTGTCGACAATAATCGACAGCATCGGGTAGGCCAGAATAATGGCGGAAATGCTCAGCAAAATATAAGGCAGACGACGACCAAATTTATCTGACAACCAGCCCAACAGCGGGATAGTAATAAAGCCGAGAATAGAGCTTATCATCAGGGCGTCGGTCGGGATGGCCTTATCAAACAAGAGCGTCTGGACCAGATACCCGGCGAGGAACGTCTGGATCAGGCCAGAGTTACCCGCCTGGCCGAAACGCAGACCGGTCGCCAGCCAGAATGATTTGCTTTTCAGCATCCCACCCAGGGTATTTTCTTCAACCGCAGCCTGCACAGACGCCTCGTCGGTATTAACCTGCTCAAATACCGGGCTTTCCTTGAGGTTCAAACGCAGCCAGATGGCAAAGATCATCACCACCACGCTGGCAAGGAAAGGCACACGCCATCCCCAGGCCAGCAGCTGTTCACGGTCGAGGGCAAAGAACATGACTGCCCAGATCGCCGTGGCGCTCAGGGTCCCGCAGTTAGTCCCCATCGCCACCAGAGAAGAGATGATGCCGCGTTTCCCTTTCGGCGCATATTCCGCCAGCATCGTGCCCGCACCGGAGATCTCCGCCCCTGCGCCCAGCCCCTGGATAATACGCAGCGTCACCAGCAGCACCGGCGCGAAAATACCAATTTGCGCATAGGTCGGCAGCGCACCAATCAGCGTGGTACAGATCCCCATCATGGTGATGGTGATAAACAGCACCTTCTTGCGTCCCACGCGGTCGCCCATTTTGCCGAAAACAAAAGCGCCAATGATACGGGCAATATAGCCTGCCCCATAGGTACCCATCGCCAGAATCAGCGCCATTGCCGCGGACTGTTCAGGGAAGAAGATTTCGTGAAAGACTAAGGCCGCGCCCAGCGAATAAAGCTGGAAGTCCATAAACTCTAACGCGGTACCCAGCCATCCGGAGACGGCGGCTCTTATCAGGTCAGATGTGGATCTTTCATGTTGTACTTGAGTCATATTGGCAATCTCAAAAGGGTAAGATGCGTACCGCTAAACCGCATTCAGTATTATTATTCAGAGAACGTCAGTAATACCTTGCAGCACTGCCGCTGGTCTTTCTCAAACAGTTCAATGGCGTCTTTAACGTGGTGATACGCAAAGCGATGCGTAATGAGTTTGTCAGGGTCGATAAGCCCTTTCTCCAGCCAGTCGATGACCACCGGGAATTTATTGGCGTTCAGACGTGACGAGAATATAGAAAGCTCTTTACCGGTGATCCCCTGCTGCGCAACCTGGCTCGGCTCGCTGGAGAAGCCCATAAGCACAATGCGCGCGCCCGGCGAAGCCAGATTGACCGCTTCCTGCAAAATAGAAGGGTGGCAGGCCGCATCAATAATCAGCGTGGGTTTAATGCCCTTCTCTTCCAGCACCGCCTGCAGAGACTGGTTGCCGTTGTTAATCACCCAGTCCGCCCCGCTACGCTGGGCCATCGCCAGACGCTCGTCGATGCGATCGACCACAATGACCTGTTTCACCTTGTAGACGCCCTTCAGCGCCTGGACGGTGACCAGCCCCATCGGTCCGGCGCCGTAAATGAGCGCCACATCCTGCCCGGTCGGGCTGACATGGCCGGTGACGTTGGCCGCGATAGTGAATGGCTCAACCATCACCGCATGTTCATCGCTGATGGCATCCGGAATGACCCAGGCATTTTTAGCGGGTACCACGGCGTATTCACTGAAGCCGCCGTCGCGATGCACACCCAGCACCACCAGCGAAGTGCAGACGTTCGGTTTGCCTACCGAGCATGGGTAGCAGTGGCCGCAGCTGATCACCGGATCAACCGAGACGCGCTGGCCCAGGCGTGCGGTGTCGACGCCCTCGCCGACAGCATCGATGACGCCGAAGAACTCATGGCCGATCACCCGGGGATATTTGGCGAACGGATTGTGGCCGCGATAGATATGGCTGTCGGAACCGCAGATCCCGGCCAGCTTCACTTTGACGCGTACTTCGCCTGCCGCAGGGGCGGGTAACGGACGCTCTTCGAGAGCCAGAGAATTCGGTTGTTGAATAACGATACTTTTCATTTTTTGCTCCTTTACCAGTTCCACAGCGTGCCATCTTCAAGACGTGCAACGGGCAGATAAGCGGGATCGTAGGGATATTTCGCTGCCCGTTTTTCATCAAACTCAATGCCCAGGCCCGGCTTATCGCCCGGATGCATATAGCCGTCTTCAAAGGTCCAGTTGGTGTTAAAAACCTCCAGCATCTGCTCGGAATAGCCCATGTACTCTTGTACGCCAAAGTTGGGTACCCACAGGTCGAAGTGCAGCGCCGCCGCGTGGCAAATCGGCGACAGATCGGAAGGACCGTGAGAGCCGGTGCGTACCTGATAGAGCGAGGCAAAATCGGCGATCCGACGCATTCCGGTAATACCGCCCGCATGGGTGATGGTGGTGCGGATATAGTCGATCAGCTGCTCTTCGATCAGCTGCTTGCAGTCCCAGATGCTGTTGAACACTTCGCCCACCGCAATCGGAGTGACGGTGTGCTGACGAATCAGACGGAAGCACTCCTGGTTCTCTGCCGGGGTTGGGTCTTCCATCCAGAACATGCGGTACTGCTCAATGCTCTTACCGAAACGCGCGGCTTCGATCGGCGTCAGGCGGTGGTGCATGTCGTGCAGCAGATGTTCATTAAAACCATATTTGTTGCGCACGGCGTCAAACAGTTTTGGCGTAAAATCGAGGTACTTTTCTGTTGACCAGAGCTGCTCTTCCGGCCAGTTGCCTTTGGTGGCGGGTTCATACGCCAGCCCCTTCCCTTTTGACATGCCGTAGGTGGTTTTCATTCCCGGCACGCCGCACTGTACGCGGATGGCCTTGAATCCCATCTCTTTATGGCGGGCGTAATCTTCCAGTACATCATCAATGGTGTGACCGGTGGTATGGCAATAGACCATCACCCCTTCACGGGAGGCGCCGCCCAGCAGCTGATACAGCGGCATATTGGCGGCTTTGGCTTTGATGTCCCACAGCGCCATGTCGATGGCTGAAATCGCCGACATGGTGACCGGACCGCGACGCCAGTACGCGCCTTTATAGAAGAACTGCCAGATATCTTCGATACGATGGGCATCCCGGCCAATCAGCTGCGGACAGAGATGATCTTTCAGATATGACGCGACAGAAAGCTCGCGGCCATTGAGGGTAGCGTCACCCAGGCCGACAATCCCCTCGTCGGTGGTAATTTTCAGCGTGACAAAGTTACGCCCTGGACAGGTGACAAATACTTCAGCCCCTACAATCTTCATTTTCCGGTTCCTTACATCTTTTACTGTGATGCCGGAAATCTACGCAATTACCCTACTACCATACAAGTATAAAGATCAAAAAACCTTCGCTGGATCACATATTGGGCGCTCATGCGCGCCCCCAACCTGCCACGATAATGAGCATGCCGCACAGCGCCACCAGCGCCCCAACCCAGTCGTAGAGGCTTAGTTTTACGCCATCGACCACCCGCAACCACAACAGCGCTGTGCAGACATAGACGCCGCCATAAGCGGCATAGACGCGCCCGCTTGCTGCGGGATGCAGGGTGAGTAACCAGACAAACAGCACCAAGGCAGCGCCCGCGGGAATCAACAGCAGCACCGAGGCGCCTTTCTTCAGCCAGAGCCACGGCAGAAAACAGCCGAGAATTTCGCAGAGCGCGGTGGCAAAAAAGAGCAAAGTTGTTTTAAACATATTTAACGTTGTCTGATGTGTGATGAGGTATCATACCCGAATGTGAAAGGAACCCTTCCACACGCCTGATGTGGGTATGCCCTCAAAATGGACTGATGTAAAAACTCCGGTGGAGTCGTCGAACGTCCACCGTCTACAAGGAAATCGCTATGCGTAAAATGAGCACACGCCTCTGCCTGGCTGCCCTGCTGGCTGCTGTTTTCATCGCGCCAGTATCCGCCAACACCAGCAAACTGATTATTGAATCCGGCGACAGCGCCCAGAGCCGTCAAAATGCCGCCATGGATAAAGAGCAGTGGAACGATACCCGCAGCCTGCGCCATAAGGTGAACAGCCGCGTGGAAAAAGAGTGGGATAAAGAGGATGTCGCTTTTGACGCCCGGGATAAATGCCAGCAGAGCGCCAATGTGAACGCCTACTGGGAGCCCAACACCCTGCGCTGCCTTGACCGCCGCACTGGCCGTGCCCTGGCCCCCTGATTCTGCCTGAAAGCACCGCGCAGCCTCCTGCGCGGTGCTTAATAGTACTCAATCGTGTTTTTGATGGTGTACTTGCGCGAGACTGCCGGCTTCACGCTCTCATCGGTGACCACCAGCTCGCACGCCACCGGGTTGTCGTGGCGATCGTAATCGCAGGTCTGTTTCACCTTGCCCAGCCGCTTATCATTTAGCTGGCTCACCGAGGTGTAGTCCAGTTTCTTGCGCTTGTCCGCCGCCGGTGTGGCCGTAATGGAGAGCTGCTGCTCCCCGGAGACGGTGGTTTTACCGAGTGGATAACCCTCTGCATCATAGCGATAGTTCACTTCCATATCTTTGCCGTGGGCGCTGACGATAAAACCGTTGTCATCGGTATCCCATGAAATCCCCGATGCGGGCAGTTCCGCCAGCTGGCATTTGCCCTGTAGCCGCAGCTTTTTCTGCTGGGTTTGCGCATCCAGATAGTAGTTGGCGTCCAGCACCAGGGCGATGCCGGTGTTCGCCTCCAGATCGTGCAGCTCCAGGCTGTCGAAGCAGCCCTCCGTAGAGAGCGTGCCGCTGACGCGCTTGGCCACTTCCCCTTTATCATTGAAGAGCGTCTGGCTGAAATCTTTCACCGGCCCGCGCAGGGGATCAAAATCAAATTCGTTAGAAAAACTGGCCATCTCTGGCGTAAACGACAGCGGCGCGGCGGTGTTATCACACCCCGTCAACAGAGCCGCCAGGAGAACCATAAGCGCGTGTTTATTCACATGACCTACCAATAGCAGAAGAGGATCCCGGGCAGTGTAGCAAATACAAACGTTTACACTATCCCTGCTACTATTATAGTCACACATAGTCGTAAGGAGGCAGATATGAAACGGTTACCCTGGATTACTGCACTTTTGCTGGCGGGCATTGCCCCGGCCGCGCTGGCGGCACCCGATAACTGCGAGCGCATCAAAAGCGATATTCAGCAGCGGATCATCAATAATGGCGTGCCGGAGAGCGGTTTTATGCTGAACATTGTGCCAAACGATCAGGCCGACAAACCCGACGCCGAAGTGGTAGGCCACTGCGCCAATGACACCCTTAAAATCCTCTATACCCGCACCAGCAGCGGCAACTATCCGGTAAGCGGAGGCGGTAATCAGGCCCCTGCACCGCGCGAGCCACAGTGAATATTCCCCCCCGTTTGCGCGGGGGAATTTCGTTTGTTTTGATGTACATTAATATTACCTCCCCCTTAATGGGTAACACTCACTTTCATTAGCCCGATCGTCATCACGGCTGAAATCAGTTTTCAAACGACGAACGTAATGGAGTGAGTCATGTCAGATAGTGAGCATAGCGGCGGGATCAGCCGCCGTACCCTCGTCAAATCGACCGCCATCGGATCCCTTGCGCTTGCCGCAGGCGGCCTGTCATTACCCTTTGGTTTACGCCCCGCAGCCGCGGCAGTACAGCAGACACGCGCAGATAAAGTGGTCTGGGGCGCTTGCTCAGTCAACTGCGGCAGCCGCTGCGCGCTGCGGCTGCACGTGCGTGACGATGAAGTGTACTGGGTTGAAACGGACAACACCGGCGACGACACTTATGGCAACCATCAGGTGCGCGCCTGCCTGCGCGGACGCTCGATTCGTCGACGCATCAATCATCCCGATCGCCTGAACTATCCCATGAAACGCGTGGGCAAACGCGGTGAAGGGAAATTTGAACGCATCTCCTGGGATGACGCTCTGGATCTGCTCACCACCAGCCTGCGCGACGTGGTCGCTAAATACGGCAACGAAGCGGTCTACATTAATTACTCTTCCGGTATTGTCGGCGGCAATATCACCCGCTCCTCGCCTTACGCCTCTCTGGTGGCCCGACTGATGAACTGCTATGGCGGTTTTTTGAGCCATTATGGTACCTACAGCACGGCGCAGATCGCCTGCGCGATGCCCTACACCTACGGCAGCAACGAGGGCAACAGCACCTCGGATATCGAAAACAGCAAGCTGGTGGTGATGTTTGGCAATAACCCGGCGGAAACGCGCATGAGCGGCGGCGGTATCACCTATTACCTTGAACAGGCGCGCGAACGCTCGAATGCGCGCATGATCGTCATCGATCCTCGTTATACCGACACCGCCGCCGGGCGTGAGGATGAGTGGATCCCGATTCGTCCGGGAACCGATGCCGCGCTGGTGGCGGGCATCGCCTGGGTGCTGATTAACGAAAACCTCGTCGACCAGCCCTTCCTCGATAAATATTGCGTCGGTTACGACGAAACCACGCTGCCGGAAGGCGCGCCTGCCAACGGCCACTATAAGGCCTATATCCTTGGTGAGGGCGACGATGCCACCGCCAAAACCCCGGAGTGGGCCTCGCGCATCACCGGCATTCCCGCCGATCGTATCATTAAGCTGGCCCGGGAAATTGGCACCGCGAAACCGGCATATATCTGCCAGGGCTGGGGGCCGCAGCGCCAGGCCAACGGCGAGCTTACCTCCCGGGCCATCGCCATGCTCCCTATCCTCACCGGCAACGTCGGCATAAATGGCGGCAACAGCGGCGCGCGTGAATCCACCTACACCATCACCATTGAGCGGATGCCGCTCCCGGAGAATCCGGTCAAAACGCAAATCTCCTGCTTCAGCTGGACCGACGCCATCGCCCGCGGGCCGGAGATGACCGCCACCCGCGACGGGGTGCGCGGCAAAGATAAGCTCGACGTGCCGATCAAGTTCATCTGGAACTATGCCGGTAACACCCTCATTAACCAGCATTCGGACATCAATAAAACCCACGACATTTTGCAGGATGAAAGTAAATGCGAAATGATTGTAGTCATTGACAATTTTATGACCTCGTCGGCGAAATATGCCGATCTGCTGCTGCCGGATCTGATGACCGTCGAGCAGGAGGATATCATTCCCAACGACTATGCCGGGAACATGGGTTATCTCATCTTCCTCCAGCCGGTGACCGCGCCAAAATTCGAACGTAAGCCTATCTACTGGATCATGAGCGAGGTGGCGAAACGCCTCGGTCCGGATGTCTATCAGCGCTTTACCGAAGGCCGGACCCAGGCCGAATGGTTACAATATCTCTACGCGAAGATGGTGGCGAAAGATCCGCAGCTTCCCTCTTATGAGGAATTAAAAGCGATGGGCATCTACAAGCGTAAAGATCCGAACGGGCATTTCGTCGCCTATAAAAAATTCCGCGACGATCCGGCGGCTAATCCGCTTAAAACGCCGTCAGGCAAAATCGAGATCTACTCCAGCAGGCTGGCCGATATTGCCCGCACCTGGCAGCTGGAAAAAGATGAAATCATCAGCCCGCTGCCGGTCTACGCCTCCACCTTCGAAGGCTGGGACGATCCTGACCGCAGCCAATTTCCGTTACAGCTGTTTGGCTTCCACTTCAAAGCCCGCACCCACTCCAGCTACGGCAACGTCGATGTGCTGCAGGCCGCCTGCCGTCAGGAGGTGTGGCTCAATCCGGTGGATGCCAAAACGCGTGGGATCAAAAACGGCGACATGGTGCGGGTTTATAATGCCCGCGGTGAGTTGCGTATTCCGGCGAAAGTCACGCCGCGCATTATACCGGGCGTCAGCGCAATGGGCCAGGGTGCCTGGCACGATGCCAACATGACCGGGGATCGCATTGACCACGGCTCATGCATTAACACGCTGACCACCCATCGTCCGTCTCCTCTGGCGAAGGGCAATCCGCAGCACACCAATCTGGTGCAAATTGAAAAGGCGTAGCCAATTACTGTGTCAGCGCGGGGCAACCCGCGCAAATGAAGGATGAAGTCATGAGAGAGTCGTTTGCCTTTACTGCCCGTGTGTTGGGCGCGCTGTTTTACTACGCTCCGGATAGCCCCGAAGCCGCGCCGCTGGTCACGGCCTTAACCCACAACGACTGGCAGCAGGACTGGCCGCTGGATGAGTGCCTGTTGGCCCCCATTGCCGACGAGCTTTGCCAGCCTGCCGATGAACCCTAGCGTACCGCCTGGCAACGGCTGTTTCTGGGTCCGTGGGCGCTGCCCGCGCCGCCTTGGGGCTCGGTCTGGCTGGATCGAGAGAGCGTGCTGTTCGGGGATTCCACCCTGGCGCTGCGCCAGTGGATGCGGGAAAACGGCATCGTGTTTGAGATGGCGAACAACGAGCCGGAAGATCACTTTGGCACCCTGCTGCTGATGGCGGCATGGCTGGCAGAAACGGGCCGGGATGCAGAGCTCGACCAACTGCTGGCCTGGCATCTGCTGCCCTGGAGCACGCGCTTTCTTTCCGTGTTTGTCGAAAACGCAGGCCACCCGTTCTACCGCGCGCTGGGCAAACTGGCACAGTTGACGCTGGCTGAGTGGCAATCCGGCCTGCTGACCCCGATCGCCGAAAAACCACTTTTCCGTTAATCCTCCCCTGGCTTACTGCTGGTGAGTAAGCCAGGCTCTCCAGCCGCCGAAAGCGGTAATATCCTCTGCCCCCTGCAAGCCGTACTCCTCACAGATAAACCCGGTTAACCAGCGCCCGTCCTCCAGCTCTACTTTCCCCAGTCCCAGCGGAGCCGGGATGCCCGCCAGAAACGATCCCACCTCGGCATGGGGCAGATCCCACACTTCCAAGGCAATCGCTGCCCCCTGTTCGCGGTCGCGCACCATGCCAGGCCGTTTCCCGTCGGCGAGGGCAAAAAGGCGATAGTGCGGTGCGCTGCGGGTGGTTTCACGTAAGGTTCCCCCGCGCTGGCGCAGCTGGTGATTCAGCGCCAGCCCGTCCAGATGAGCCCCGCAAACCACCACCGGCAGGCGATCGTGGCTGGCCGTGGTCGTGGGTGCCGTCGCCTGTAACGCACGATCGCCGGGTAACAGCAGATTCTGGTAACGTTGTAACGCCCCGGCAAGGCTCAGCAGATACTGGTCGGTAAAGGCCCGGCCAAACAGCGTCACGCCTGAGGGCAGGCCATTCGCCATGAACCCGGCAGGCACCGCCACGGCGGCATAGTCCAGCAGGTTCATAAAGTTGGTATAAATCCCCAGCTCGGAATTGCGCTTTACCGGCTCCTCCGCCAGCTCGGCCAGCGTCACCGGGCGTGGATAGGTGGGCGTGAGCACGCAGTCAAGCGTCGCCATGACCTCATCGCACAAGCGTTTGAAATGCTGAAGCTGATACTGCGCGTCAAAGGCCGCGACCGCATCGGTACCGGGCGCTTTGCTCAGCACATCGCGGATCACCGGCAGCACTGCATTCGGTTGCTGCGCAATCAGCGCCCCCGCCACGTGATAGCGCTCCGCCACCCACGGGCCGTTATAGAGCAGCGTCGCTGCCGCCAGAAACGGCGAAAAGTCGATGGTCACCGGCACGCCACCGAGGGCGATCAACCGCGCTTTTGCGGCGTGATACAGCGCTTCGCTCTCGGTGCAGCCAAGGAACTCCAGCCGATCCGGTACGCCGAAGCGGAACCCGGCCTCAGGCAGACCAAACGCCTGGGCGCCGTTCCAGGCTGGATTGGCGCGGCTGTAGTCGTCCCGCGGATCTTTCACCGCCGTCAGCGCCAGCAGCTGGCTGGCCTCTTCCGCCGTGGCGGTAAAGAAGGTCACGCAGTCCAGGGTGCGGCAGGCAGGCACCACCCCGGCGGTGGAGAGTAACCCTTTGGTGGCCTTAAGCCCGACCAGATTATTCAGCGCGGCGGGCACGCGCCCGCTCCCGGCCGTGTCGGTGCCGAGAGCAAAACTCGCCAGCCCCAGCGCCACCGCCAGCGACGACCCCGCGCTGGAGCCCCCGGATGGATAATCCGCATTGACACTGTTACGACATGGGCCATACGGCGAGCGAGTGCCGTTTAAGCCGGTAGCGAACTGATCGAGGTTGGTTTTCCCCAGCGGGATTGCCCCCAGGGCGATCAGCTGGCCGACGATAGTGGCATCCTGCTCAGCCCGGTATGCAAACGCCGGGCAGGCAGCGGTGGTGACGATGCCCGCCAGATCGATATTGTCTTTAATGGCAAAGGGCACGCCGTAGAGGGGCAGCGTCTGCGGTGAGTGGCCCTCAAGCGCCGCCAGATACGGCTCCAGCTCCTCGGAGGTGAGCAGATAGATAAAGGCGTTGAACTCAGGGTTTAGCGCCAGCGCCCGCTCGCGCAGGGTGTTAATCACCTCCCGCGGAGTGAGGCGGCCCTCGCGGTAAGCCTGCGTCAGTACATCGAGACGTAAATCAAATGGATGTGTCATGCTGTTTTCTCCAGGACCACCACACACTGACCCGCCCGTACCGGGGAGCCCGGCTGGACGCGCACCTGACTGACAATTCCGTCCTGGGTGGCAAGGAGCGGGATCTCCATCTTCATCGACTCCAGCACCACCAGCACATCCCCCTCGCGGACCGCTTTGCCCACCTCCACGCTCACCTGCCACAGGTTGCCGGAGACCGGGCTGTCGATGCCCGCCTGACCCGGCTGCAGCGGGGCATCATCGCCCTCATCCGCCAGCAGATCGCTGCTGTCGAAATGCGCCTGGCCGTTGGCAATCCAGCGCTCGCGCTCGGCGTTAAAGGCTTCCTGCTGATGGGCGCGAAATGCGTCAATTTCCTGCGCTTCGTCGGCGAGAAACTGCTGATACTCCGCCAGCTTCAGGCTGGTGTGCTCAATGCGCAGCGGGTAGCGCCCCAGCGGGAAATCGCGGCGAATAGTGAGCAGCTCGTCGGCAGAGACCGGATAGAAGCGGATCTGGTCAAAGAAGCGCAGCAGCCAGGGCTTGCCGCCGAAATCCTCTACGGCGTGATAGCGGCTCCACATCTGCAAGGTGCGCCCGACAAACTGATATCCGCCCGGCCCCTCCATGCCGTAGACACAGAGATAGGCCCCGCCGATCCCCACCGAGTTTTCCGCCGTCCAGGTGCGGGCCGGGTTGTACTTGGTGGTGACCAGACGATGACGCGGATCGAGCGGGGTCGCCACCGGGGCGCCGAGATAGACATCCCCCAGGCCCATCACCAGATAGCTGGCGTCGAATACCGTTTTATAGACCTCATCGACGTTCGCCAGATCGTTAATGCGGCGGATAAACTCCAGGTTACTTGGACACCAGGGCGCATCCCGGCGCACGGTGGTCATGTATTTGTCGATGGCTTTCTGACAGGCCGGATCGTCCCAGGAGAGCGGCAGCCAGACGATGCGCGACGGCACCTCAAGCGCATCCTGCTCGCACACCGCCTGCCACAGCCCGGCCACGGTATCCAGCAGGCTCGCCAGGCTCAGCGCCTCCGGCTGGTAGTGAATTTGCAGGGAGCGGATGCCTGGCGTCAGGTCGATAACCCCATCCAGCGCCTGCGCCTCCAGAGCCTGCATCAGGGCGTGGGCCCGAAAACGCAGGACCAGATCCAGCTCCGGATCGCCAATCTCCAGCAGCAGGTGTGTATCACCGGAGAGCCGCGCCACCAGCCGTTTATCAGCCTGCCCCTGCTCCAGCACCACTGGCGAGGCGGGTTCGGAGGGCTGCCATGCCACGTCCAGCGGGTGCAGGCTGGCGATCTGGGCCGCCTGCGCCTGGGCAAGCTGCCGGGCGGTGGCGATATCCACGGGAACAAAGCGCACCTTATCCCCCGCTTTCAGCTGCCCGATGGCGTGCAGATCGGCTTCGATGATGGTGACCGGGCAGACAAACCCGCCCAGGCTTGGGCCATCCGGGCCGAGGATCACCGGCATATCCCCGGTAAAGTCCACCGCGCCGATAGCATAGGGGTTGTCGTGGATGTTCGACGGATGCAGTCCCGCCTCGCCGCCGCTCTCGCGCACCCACTCAGGCTTAGGCCCGATCAGGCGCACCCCGGTACGGCTGGAGTTGAAGTGCACTTCCCAGTCGGTGGCGAAGAAGGTGGTCATGTAAGCCGGGGTGAAATACTCCGGCGCGCCGTGCGGGCCGTAGATCACCCGCAGGGTACGCACAGGCTCAAGCGTGGTGCAGAGCGCCGGGGGCAGCGTCTGCGCCGGGCATGGGGCGGTTAAGGGCGAAATGTGCAGCACGTCACCGGTACGCAGCGCGCGCCCGGCGTGGCCGCCAAACTGCCCCAGGGTAAAGGTGCTTTTGCTGCCAAGATAGTCCGGCACGTTAAATCCGCCGCGCAGGCAGAGATAGCTGCGCACGCCGTCACCGCGAATATCCCCCATCCGCAGGGTCATGCCGCTCTGCACCCGGTAGACCCGGTTGGTCTCAAGAGATTCGCCATCCAGGGTAAGGGCGATCTCCGCCCCGGTCACCGCCAGCTGGGCATCGCAGTTGAACTTCAGCGTCGGGCCGCTGAGGGTGATCTCCAGCCCGGCGGCCCCTTCGTCGTTGCCGAGCAGCCGGTTGCCAAGACGCAGCGCGCGACTGTCCATCGGTCCTGATGGCGGTACCCCTACCGCCCAGTAGCCGGTACGCCCCGGATAGTCCTGCACCGTGGTTTGCGTCCCGGCGCTGAGTACCTCAAGCGTGGCGGCGTGATAGTCCAGCCCTTCCAGGCAGCGGGTCCAGGGCTCGCCGCTGGCGAACGGCGTGAAGGTTAAAATTTGCTGCAGGTAGCTGCGGTTGGTTTCCACCCCATACAGCCGGGTCTCTCCCAGCGCCGTGTGCAGGGCCTCAATGGCGGCGTCACGCGTCGGCTGCCAGGCGATAATTTTTGCCAGCATCGGATCAAAAAAGGGCGGCACCTCGCAGCCGGATTCCACCCAGCTGTCGATGCGCAGCGTGCGGCGGTTATCTTCCGGAAAAACCACTTCGGTAAGCAGGCCGGGCGATGGCTGGAACTGACGGCCCGGATTTTCGGCATAAACCCGCGCCTGGATGGCGTGCCCTTCAGGAGTCAGGCCATCACGCAGAGCCGCCAGCGGAGGCAGGGTGCCTGCCGCCAGTTCAATCATCCAGCGTACCAGATCGACACCCCACACCTGCTCGGTGACGCCGTGCTCCACCTGCAAACGGGTATTCACTTCAAGGAAGTAGAACCGGGCGGCGTCGCTGTCGTAGACGAACTCCACCGTGCCCGCGCTGCGGTAGTTGACCGCTTTGCCCAGCTTAATCGCCGCCTCACACAGCGCATCCGCCATGCCCTCCGGCAGGTTGGGCGCCGGGGTCTCCTCCAGCACCTTCTGGTTACGCCGCTGCACCGAGCAGTCGCGCACGCCGAGGGCGATCACCTCCCCCCTGCCGTCGCCGAAGAGCTGGACTTCCAGATGACGCGCCCGCTCAATGTATTTCTCAATAAAGACGCCCGCATCGCTGAAGTTATTTTTCCCCAGCCGCACCACCGCGTCGAAGGCCTCAAAAAGTTCCGCTGCGGTATAGCAGACGCGCATCCCGATCCCGCCCCCGCCAGCGGTGCTTTTCAGCATCACCGGGTAGCCGACCTGCTCCGCCGCCTCCAGCGCCGCGTTCACATCCGCCAGCAGTTCGGTGCCTTCCAGCATCGGCACACCATGTTCTTTCGCCAGGGCGCGGGCAGTATGTTTCAGGCCAAAGAGGCGCAGCTGCTCCGGCGTAGGGCCGACAAAAGCAATGCCCGCCGCTTCGCAGGCCTCGGCAAAGGCGGCGTTCTCTGAGAGAAAACCGTAGCCCGGATGGATCGCCTGGGCACCGCTCGCTTTCGCCGCCGCGATGATTTTTTCGCTCACCAGATAGGTATTCGCCGCCGGGCCATCGCCCAGGCTCAGGGCTTCGTCGGCCTCGCGGATATGCAGGCTGCTGATATCCGCCTCGGAATAGACCGCCACGCCGCCGATCTTCATGGCGCGCAGCGTGCGCAGAATGCGGCAGGCAATCGCCCCGCGGTTGGCAATCAGGAGTTTCGTCAACATAGTAAAGACTCAATGGTGGCGGGTCGTCCCGCCGAAAACTGGCTCACCGCATGGTCGTCCACGGGGAAAAAGGTTTACGGCAGGATCCGTCCGGCACGCAGTTCAAACAGGCGATAGATCGTCTGGCGCAGGCGCTGCCAGCGTGTCGGCGTCAGTTCCATATCAGTACCTCCGCAGGGGTCGGGTTCCAGCCGTTGCAGGGGTTGTTCAGCTGCGGGCAGTTGGAGATCAGCACGATGACGTTGCACTCCGCCTTCAGCTCAACATATTTACCCGGTGCGGAGATGCCATCGGCAAAGGTCAGCCCGCCCTCGGGGGTCACCGGCACGTTCATAAAGAAGTTGATGTTGGCCCCGATATCGCGCTTTTGCAGGCGGCCATCGTGCAGACAGGCGCAGAGGAAGTTATCCCGGCAGCTGTGCATATGGCGCTTGTCGAGGGCGTAACGCACGGTGTTGCTCTCCTGGGCGCAGGCGCCGCCGAGGGTGTCGTGCCGTCCGCAGGTATCCGCCACGATGGTCAGCAGCGGGTTGCCGAGGTTGGAGTAGAGTACGCTCCCGGTGGTCAGATACGCGTTGTTCTGCCGGCGCAGGGTGCGCTGGGCATCGTAGCGCTCCCGCGGGTTATCGGCGTTATAGAACAGCGTATCCACCGCCTGGTTGCCCTCCAGATCCAGCAGGCGCAGGGTCTGGCCTTTTTTCACTTCAAACAGGTAGGGCTCCCCCGCCGGGATCACATGGCGGAAGCTGGCATGTTGCACATCTTTTTCGCTGGCGACTGTCATCATGAGGCTCCTTACAGGGCGAAAAGTTGGGTATTGGTGATGGCGCGGCCGTTTTCAGGGCGCGTCAGCAGCGCGTTTATCGCCGCGTCTTCATCTTCCGCCTGCCGCCAGCTCAGCTGCACCGGACGCGGGGCGTACTCTCTGGACGGGTCCATCGGATGTTGCAGCGCGGTCATCACCACCAGGGTGTCCATCGGGGCGAACAGCTCCACGTAGCTGCCCGGCTGTGAATGGCCGCTGTGGAAGCTGAACCGGCCCCGTTCGTCCACCGTCACTTTGCTGAAGAAGTTGACCACCATCAGCAGATCTTCGAGATTGAGATCCCATTTGCCCATCTCCACCAGCAGGTTATCGGTGCCGTTGCGGAAGAAGCCGTTGCGCAGCTCCTGATAGCGCCCCTGGCCATATTTCTCGGTGGCTTCGGCGGCATTGAGTACGCCGCCAAACGGGTCGTGCCAGCCGCTGGTATCGGCAATGATGCCCGCCAGCACGCGGCCCATGTCGGAGTAGAAGCAGTGCCCGGCGGTCAGGCGCGCGGTGTGCTGGCCTTTCAGGGTGTCCGGCAGGTTCAGGCGCTCGCTCTTCTCATGGGCGTTGAGCATCATCAGGCTGACGTTCGCCCCGCCGTCGGGGTCGGTCATGCGCAGGATCTGCCCGCGCTTAAGCACAAAGGAGAGGTGGCCGCCGCCCGGCAGGATCTCTTCACGTAAAGTCGTCGTCATAGCGTTAACCCCTTAAGGCATAAACGTTGTCGGGAGCCGTTCCGCTCAGGCTTGAGAGCCGTGTTTCGTTGAGCGGAATATCGTAGGTAATGCGCGCCCCGTAGGCATTCGGGGCCTGCGGATCGAGGCGCACTTTGTCGAATACCAGCAGACGGGTGCCGAGGTTGAAACCTTCGGAGAGATCGTGGGTGACCATAAAGACCGTCATGCGGGTTTCGCCCCACAGCTGCAGCAGCAGCGCATGCATCTCTTTGCGTATGCCGGGATCGAGCGCGCCAAAGGGCTCATCCAGCAGCAACACCCGGGGCTGCATAATGAAGGCCTGAGCGATGGCAAGACGCTGTTGCATCCCGCCGGAGAGCTGCGCCGGATATTTATCCAGCGCATGACCAAGCCCCACTTTTTTCAGCATCTCTGCCGCCTGTTCCCGTGCAGCGCGTTTTTTCGCACCAAACAGCCGTCCGAGCAGCGGAGATTGCGGCAGTTCGAGGCCGATGGCGACATTATCAAGCACGCTGAGGTGCGGAAAGACGGAGTAACGCTGGAACACCACGCCCCGGTGACTGTCCGGCTCGGCGACCAGGCGTTTACCGTCGAGGGTGATAGTGCCCCGGCTCGGTTTTTCCTGGCCGAGGAGCAGGCGCAGAAAGGTCGATTTCCCGCAGCCGGACGCGCCGACCATCGAGCAGAACTCGCCCTCTTTGATCTGCAGATTCAGACGCTCCAGCACCACGTGGTCGCCATACTCCTGCCAGATATTGTTGATGGTGATAAAACTCATGCTTTGCCTCCTTCTGCCCACGGGAAACAGCGCTTGTGCAGCTGGCGCAGGGCCAGATCCATCAGCCAGGCCAGCAGCGTGATCCACAGGACGTAAGGGATAATCACATCCATGGCCATATAGCGGCGCACGAGGAAAATGCGGTATCCCAGCCCGGCAGTCGAAGAGATGGCCTCCGCTGAGATAAGGAATAACCACGCGGAACCGAGCAGCAGGCGCAGGGAGGTGAGCAGGCGCGAGAGCAGCTGCGGCAGTACCACCCGCAGCACCAGGGTCCAGCTGTTGGCCCCCAGCGTCTGGGCTTTAATCAGAATTTCCGGGGGGATTTCACAGGCGCGGTGCTCCAGATCCCGGGCCAGCATCGGGGTAATGCCGATCACAATCAGCATGATTTTCGACAGCTCATCCAGGCCGAAGACGATAAACAGCACCGGCAAAATCGCCAGAGGCGGGATCATCGACAGCACCGTCATCAGCGGCGAGAGCGAGGCGCGCCACATGGGGAAGACCCCGGCGGTCACGCCAATGCAGAGGCCAATAAGCGACGCAATCGCCAGCCCCACCAGCAGCCGGGCCAGGCTCACCAGGGTATCGACCCAGAACAGGTACTCGCCGCTGCGCTTGTCCGGGGTGAAGGCCATCCGGGAGATCGCATCCAGCATCTGTTGCAGGCCGGGCAGCAGCTTGTCGTGTGGGTTAGCGTCCAGCCGCACCGCCGAGCCGAAAAAGTAGGCCGCCAGCAGCAGGACAAACGGCAACATCACAAGCATCAGCCGCATGCCGGAGGTGGGATGACGATTAATCTGTCGCATGGAGACTCCGTCCGTCATCACAGCTGGCCTGCGGCGGCCATTTTCACGAAGCTGTCATCAAAGCGCAGCTTTACGTTGCCCGCATCGCCCTGGGTAACGTCACCCGGAAAACGCATGCCGATGAAGTCGGCGCTCTGCGCCCCCTCACCCAGCAGCCCTTTATCAAAGGAGAAGGCCGCCACGCGTTGCATGGTTTTTGCCAGCTCCGGTGAGGTGACAAACGCCATGTTCTCCTGCGGGGTGTAGAACAGATGGGTGGTTTTCAGCTGCGCCTGATAGCCCGTCAGATCGGTGCCGGACGCTGCCGCCATCGCATTAAGGGCAGTGGCATCCTGGGCTTTCATCAGGCCCATCATTTCGTACCATGCCCCGGTAAGGGCTTTGCCCAGCGCCGGATTATCCTTCAGGGTTTCGCTGTTAACCACCATCATGTCAATCAGCTCACCCGGCACCTGGGAGGAGCTGAACACCTCGGTGGTTTTTGGCGTGCCTCTAATAACGGAGAGCTGCGGATTCCAGGCGACGGCGGCCTGCACGCTGTCGGTGCCGAAGGCGGAGACGATATCCGCATCCGAGGTGTTGACCACGGTGACATCTTTCTCTGCCAGACCGGCCTTCTCCAGCCCGCGCACCAGCAGATAGTGGGAAACGGAGAGCTCCGGCAGGTAGATTTTCATCCCTTTCAGGTCATTAAGGGTTTTGCCCTCGCCCTTCATCACCACGCCGTCGTTGCCTTCCGAGTAGCTGCCGAGGATCAGTGCCGTGGTGTCCACGCCGCCCGCCGCCGGAATGGTCAGGGCGTCCATGTTGGTCATGGTGCAGCCGTCAAACTGGCCGGCGGTGTACTGGTTGATGGACTCGATGTAGTCGTTGAGCTGTACGACGTTGATCTTGATGCCGTATTTATCGGCCCATTTATCGATGATTTTGCTGGTGCTGATAGTGCCCCAGGGCATCCACCCGGCGTAGATGGTCCAGCAGACGTTGAACTCTTTTTTGACGGCGGCAAAGGTGGGGAGACTGACCAGCATCGCCAGCGACAATACAAGGGAGCGGAGTAATGGCGTTTTCTTCATGCTTGACCTCTGAGTGGCACAAAATTAGGGGGCAGCGCGACACCGTGGGTGCTGCTGTCTCCCGGGCTTTTGTCCCGCCGTGTAACCTCTCAGAGGTCGCCAGCTCTTGGACCAGTCATCCACATACGTGAACCGGAACCCTAGCCAGCTATTTTTCAGATTGTGTGGTGCACTGCCCTTTCACATTGGTTAAAGCAAAGGATGTGCCAGAAATTATTTATGTGGTTTATCATGAGGTTGATGTTTTAACAGCGTCAGGATTCACCGATTTGGGGAGAGAGCACAGGGAGGGTGCACCGCGATGGTGCCATGGTGGGCGGGGGAATCCCGCGCCCACCGGACAATCGGGTTACATGTTTTATTTCTTGTCTGAGTCCATCTTCATTTGCTCGGCTGACTTGAGGTGCTGCTCCACCACCGGGGTGTGCTCGTCGGCCAGGGCCTTCACATCGGGATCCTTGATGTTTTTGGCATCACTTTGCAGCTTAGAGAGCACCATCTTGTGATCCCTGGTGCCGGCATTTTCCATATACATCTTGTCAAAGTCGTCGCCGCTCGCTTTTTCCAGCTTATCCGCCATCGCCTTATGCTGCGCGTCCGGCTCGGTCGGCAGGGTCACCCCTTTTTTCTCGGCGACCGCCTGTACTTTAGTCAGGGCATTACCGTGGTCGTCGACCATCTTCTGGGCGAAGGCTTTAACGTCGCTGCTCTGCGCCTTGCTCAGCGCGATTTTAGCGGCGGCAACCTCATTGATATTGGCCTGGGCCATATCCTTCAACGCTTTTTCGTCACCCGAGCTGAGCTTTTCGCCCGCTGCAGTCTGGCTTGTGGCGCTGCTCTGGGCGGCGCTTGTCGACTGGGCCTGCACACCGACGGTGCAGAACATCGCGGCTACTGCCGATGCGGTCAGCAGCATTTTCAGGTTATTACGTTTCTGCATAGAGTTCTCCTGATGGTCATAGGTAAAATTGATGTCAGGTCATTAACCGCGCGTCGCCTCCTGTGGAAATGACAACCGCAGTTGTCAGTATAGGGGATGATTCTCCTCCCCCTGATTTAATGGGAATATTTACCGCAGCCGGGTTTACGGGTGTATAGCAACGATTACGCTACTGGCTCAAGCTGCTTCCGGCCTTACTGACGGTGTACGATAAGGTGCAACGTAATACTTATGCCGCTGTAATCAGCTCCATTTAACCTCTTGGAGAGAAAGTCTTAATTCGGCTGATCACTTTTTCCTCTTCTTCTGGCGCAGTACTGTGCTCCTGAACCCGACGTGACAAAACCATTACGTTCTGTCACCTGACAATTACCGCAATAAAATCAGGAGCAAATGATGAGCCGCTTACATACCATCACCGAAGGCGAAGCCACCGGTAAAACCGCACAGCTGTTCAGCGCCATCAAAGGCAGCATGGGTAAAGTGCCGAACGCCTATCTGACCATTGGCACGCAATCCCCGGAAATACTGGGCCAGATGTTGCAACTGAACGCCGCACTGCATAAGGGGAGTCTCAGTGCGCGCGAACTGGAAGCCATTAACCTTGCGGTAAGCGAAGAGTCTGGCTGTGACTACTGCCTGGCGGCACATACGCTGATGGCAAAAAAGGCCGGATACACTGACGATCAGACGCGTGAATTACGTGAAGCCCGCTTCAGCGAGGATGCGCACATTGATGCGCTGGTGAAGTTCGTTCAGTACCTGGTTTCATCCCGCGGTACCGTGGCGGCTGAGCATGTCGAGACCTTCCGTCAGGCGGGGTTCAGCGACCAGCAGGTCGTGGAAACTATCGGTGCCGTTAGCGCCATCCTGTTTACCAATATGGTGAACCGCGTGAACGACACCGTTGTCGATTTTCCCAAAGTGAGCTGAGGGTCATAACGTCAGCGACGCAGGAGAGCGTAACCCTACGCCTCTCCTGATTTTTTACTTTTTAACGGGCCCGGTGCGTGAAGCGCCGGGCCTTTTTTCGTTAACGAAGATGTGGCGGGTGCGCCCCCTGCAACAGGTTTTGCCAGGCCCGGCGCGGCCTTGCTCAACAAGCAAGGAATTTAAAACCGATCGGTTTTTTTTATTTTCCGCAGTCTGGCTTTTTTGACGCGCAGAACGCATATTAAAACGATTGGTTTTTGCTGCAAAAACAACCGCATGGCTGGGACTACATTGAGGCCTTCCTTCTGGCTGCGCCCTTCAACAACCCCCGCCTTTGACGGCTGTTTTCTGGTTAACGCTTGCCGCGAGCCTGTCGAAGCGCTGACCCTTGTGCGCAACTTCCGCAGCGCAGTTGTGGCACAGCCAGGGCTGAACATTCCTGAAGAGGACGCCAGAGAGAATCGCGACGTGATGGCTGACATTATCTGGTCTACCCTGGCTGAAGCCTGCCCGCTAACGATAAGCCCGCTGTCAGCGTGAAACAGAAAGCCTTTCGTACTCTGGAGCCTGCATGATACGTCTTGAAGATGTGACCTTGTTCGTCCGTTCCGCCGCGCTGGGCAGTTTTTCCAGCGCCGCGCGCGAAGCCGATATTCTCCCCGGCCAGGTCAGCGCGGCGGTCAATCGCCTTGAGCGGGATCTGAATAAACGGCTGTTTGCCCGCTCAACCCGCAGCCTGCGTCTCACCGCCGAAGGGGAAGCCTGGCTGCCCTATGCGCAGGAGATGCTGAATATTCTGCAAGCGGGCGCGGAGCGACTTCAGAGCGGAGAAAATGAAATCCAGGGTGAGCTAAAAATTTCCGTCCCCTCAGATCTCGGGCGCAACGTTTTACTGCCCGTAATCACTGCGTTCTGCGAGAAGCATCCCGGAGTATCGCTGCGTATCTTCATATCCGATAACGTCAGCGATGTGTTTCGCGATCCGGTGGACGTGGCTATCCGCTACGGGGTTCTGGAAAACAGCAGCTACGTTGCTTTGCCTCTGGCGGAAGATAACCGGCGTGTGCTGGTCGCCTCTCCCGCCTATCTGAATAAGAAGGGCCGCCCACGACAGCTCGACGATCTGGCTCTGCATCACTGTCTGCTTTATACGCTGAACGGTCATGTTTATGACAAATGGACCTTCCCGGAAAAGGGCGGCAGACGCCAGCTGACGGTGAGCAGCCGGATGCTGTGTGACGATGCGGATCTTGCCCGTCGCTGGGCCGTGGCGGGAATGGGTATTGCCTATAAATCATGGATCGATGTTAGCGCAGACGTGCTGGCAGGCCGGCTTGAGGTGTTGCTGCCGGAACAGCCTGGGGAGGGGGTGCCACTTAACCTTATCTGCCCTCACCGTAAACAGTTCTCGCCTGCGATACGCGAGCTACATGCGCAGCTGCGTGAAAAACTCAAAGCTGTCACGGCGCTGATGCACACTCATCCTGCTTTTTTGCCAGGTGCTCAGGATGCGCAACCCGCGGACAGCGCCTGATAAAAGGCCATTTCAGGGAAATGGCCTTACCGGGCTTATTTTGACAGCGTTGCGGTCATATCAACCTGATTGCCGCTAGCGCTTGCGGTGATTTTATATTCTGCCCCCGCCTGCTGTGCCTGGCGGGCAATGTGTGCTTCCGCATCATCCAGAAACACGCAGTCAACGTCTGTGTTCATCCTGGTTTCGTCCAGACTGACCGCAGATGCGTATTGGTCAAAGAAGTATCAGGAGACAATGATGCACCGGGTAGGCTTACTGATTTCCGATCATTTTCAGGTTCTGGGGTTGTCCACGCTGAGTATCTTTGAGTTTGCGAATCAGGTGGCTGGCGAACCTTTTTATGACTGTAACGTTTATTCAGAGCGCGGCGGTTCTGTGAAAACCTCTTACGGCTTCGGCGTTGACAGCCAGCCTGTTGCTGCAAATATGGAGATCGATACCTGGCTGGTGGCGGGCGTGTTGACGCCCCTGGAGCTGCCCGCATCGCAGGGCATTGTTGATTTTCTGCAGACGCACGCGCCCCGGGCGCGTCGGGTGGCAGGGATCTGTACCGGGGCATTCGTGCTGGGTCAGGCGGGCCTGTTATCTGACCGTCGCGCCACTACCCACTGGATGCATGCGCAGAGTCTCAAGTCCCTGCATCCCACCACCCGGGTAGAAGAAGATCGCATCTTTATTATTGACGACGCAATCTGGACATCAGCGGGGCTTACCGCCGGGCTGGATATGGCGCTGGGCATGGTTGAGAAAGATCTCGGTGCCGAAGTGGCCCGCTCCGTGGCCCATCTGCTGGTGATGCACCACCGTCGCTCCGGCGGGCAGACGCAGCACTCTGAGATGCTGATGCTCGCTCCCCGCAGCGACCGCCTGCAGTCAGCCCTGGAGTATGCGCGCAACAACCTCAGCAAACCCCTGACCATCGAGAGCATTGCGGATGCGGTCCACGTCAGCGCGCGGCAGCTCAGCCGCCTGTTCCGCACTGAAACGGGAAAATCGCCAGCCAAAGCGATTGAAGGACTGCGGCTGGAAAATGCCCGGCTGCTGATCGAGCAGAGCAAGCTGTCGATGGAGGTCATTGCCCGTGAATCCGGCTTCCGCGATCGCCGTCATATGCGCGAGGTCTTTATCCGGGGTTACGGCATTCCCCCCCAGTCGCTGCGCACCGGCAAAGCCTGACCCTCCTCTTTTTCTGGCTCCTCACCCTCCTGACTCATGATGACCGGCATCCGGCCATCATGATGTCCGAAATCACGACCTTTCTCGTCAGCCGCGCCGGCACCTGACTGCGTACTATGTATTCACCGACCCGATAACTGACAAGGTGAACAACATGACGCAGCATACCCACCTGGTCCGCGCCACCGCCACGCCGTGCTGTGACAATGACGGTCTGTCGGTTGACCCGCGCGATCCAACTATCGTCATGAGCGCACGGGAGAGGGTTGACGCGGTGCTCATCGGATTTGCTCGCGACCCACGTATTACCATTCCGTCCCTTAACGATTCTGCGAAGGAGTAAGACCATGAAACTGACCAATAACACCATCTTTATCACTGGCGGCACCTCTGGCATCGGCCGCGCAATGGCAGAAAAATTCCATCAGTTAGGTAACCAGGTGATCATTTCCGGGCGCCGGGAGGCGCTGCTGAAGGATGTCACCGCCGCCAGTCCGGGCATGGATTATGTGGTGCTGGATGTGACCCGCGCCGACAGCATTCAGGCCGCCGCAGAGCAGGTGCTGAAGCGCTATCCGGCCCTGAATGTGGTCATCAATAACGCCGGTATCATGCCGTTTGACAACGCGGCAGGCGAGCTGGATGACGCCCAGGCGGTTACGCTGCTGAACACCAATATTCTGGGGCCGGTGCGCGTCAGCGCGGCGTTTATTGAGCACCTCAAACAGCAGCCAGACGCCGTACTGATCAACAACAGCTCGGTGCTGGCCTTCCTGCCGCTGGCCACCAACGCGCTCTATTCGGCGACGAAAGCCGCGATTCACTCCTACACCCTTTCCCAGCGCTTCCTGCTGCGCGACACCAGCGTGCAGGTCATCGAAATTTCCCCGCCGTGGGTGGATACGGATCTGATTTACAAGAGCGGTGACCCGCGCGCCATGCCGCTGGAGGCGTTCATCAGCGAGACGTTTGACAAGCTCGGTACAGACACCATTGAAGCTATCGTCGATCGCGTGCTGCCTGTGCGCGATAACCCGGGGGCAAACGAGCATACCCTGGTAAACCAGTTCAACCAGTCGGTCGCGGATAACCCAATCCCTGTTCAGTAAGCTCTGCAGGGGCCTCGCGCCCCTGTTCTTTTCCGGAGATGGATCATGAACGCTGTTATCACCGCTTCCCAGCGCCGTGCCCTGCGCGCGCTGAGCATCGCCTATTTTGTCCAGGCGACCGGTGCGCTCTCTGTCGCGGGTAGCCTGCCCGCTATTTCCGCCGCCTGGCAGCTGACCGATGCACAGAGCGCACGCTTGCTAAGTATTTTCGGCCTGACCTTTGCCCTGGCCGCCCCACTGGTTCAGGTGATGTTTGGTCACTGGCGCCGTCGCCAGCTGGTGCTCACGGGCATCGGGCTTTTTGGCTCTGGCGCCTTCGCGTTTGCGCTGTCACCCTCCTACGATGCGCTACTCGCCTCCCGCATACTGATGGGCGCAGGGGCAGGATTTATCGGCCCGGTGCTGGTTGCGCTGGGTTCAGAGCTGGTTCATGAAGAGCAACGCGGTCGCGCTATCGGCATGGTACTCCTGGGGGTATCGATGGCGAGCCTCGCCGGTATTCCCCTCGCCGCGTGGATTGCCAGCCTGTGGGGAGCAAAAGCGCTTTTTGCCCTGGTGGGCGGCGTAAGCCTTTTGAGCGGGCTGAACATCCTCCTGACGGTGCCGGATGAGCGCACAGGGTCGCGCATCCGGCTTACTGAAATGATCAGCGTCCTGTCACAAGGAAAATACCTGACGGCATTCCTGGTAGTGTTTTTCATTACCTCCGGTGTTTACAGCTTTTATTCGTTCATCGCCCCGCTCATACGCGATACCTACACCGGCGGGACGCAGGCTCTCTCCGCGGCGCTTGCGGTACTGGGTATCGCTGGGGTACTGGGCAACCTCTGGGTGACCCGAGCCGCCGCGCGCTTTACGTCTGAAAGGTTGCTGATGGCGGGCATGACGCTGCTGATTGTGGACACCGCGCTGATTGCCCTGCTGCCGAAAATGTTGGTCGTGTTGCTGGTGATGCTCGTTGTCTGGGCCTTTGCCACCGACCTGCTCTGGCCCAGTCAGCAACGCAGGATCGTTGAACTGTCGTCTGTCCGGCACCGTGGTATCGCTCTGGCGCTGACCAGCGCCTTTATGTTCGGCGGCATTGGATTTGGCTCTGCGGTAGCCTCGTGGGTTTATCCCCTGGCGGGATTTTACGGGCTGGCCGGCATATCGGTGACCTTTATTTTGCTGGCGCTGATCAGCCTGCGGCTGTCAGAAAAGCTCGGAAAACCTGTGGTAATCGCTGAGCCCTGTAAAAATGAAGCCTGAGCGCTGTATCAGCGATGCTGAGATCCCTGCCAGATAATGGCGGGGATGATTCATCACCGAAGCAAGCGGTTACTGTCGTGACGACAGCGACGCACGTGGGGCAACCTCTGGTATTTCCCCACTTAAGCGGCGGTGCAACCCCCAAAAACCCCATAAATATCATGCCATTATAGAAACAATTTTTAACATTACCTGTTTACATTGAAATGATTATTCATATCATCTTGATAATCACTATCACCTCTGCGGTGATGTTTTTGCGCTACGGGGCGTCCATGCCTCCGGCTCGTTGAAAAATCAGGATGATCACAATAATGAAATCGCACAGTTATCGCGCGCTAAGCTCATGTTTATTCATGACATTAGCCGCTAATGCCTCTGCCGAAGTACAAAAAGATGAGACGCTGGTGGTCGCTGCCAGCCGTACCAATCACAGCATCACCGACATGGCGCAGACCACCTGGGTTGTGGAACAGGCTGAAATTGAACAGCAGGTTCAGGGGGGTAAGGAGCTGAAAGAGGTGCTGGCGCAGTTAATTCCCGGCATGGACGTCAGCAGCCAGGGGCGCACCAACTACGGGATGAATATGCGTGGTCGATCCATGATGGTGATGGTGGACGGCGTGCGTTTAAACTCCTCGCGCAGCGACAGCCGCCAGCTGGACTCAATCGATCCGTTTAATATTTCCCGCATTGAGGTCATCTCCGGCGCCACCTCCCTCTACGGCGGCGGCAGTACCGGCGGCTTAATCAATATCGTCACCAAAAAGGGCCAGCCGGAAACGGAAGTCGAGTTCCAGACCGGCCTGAAAACCGGCTTCAACAGCCATAACGATAATGACGAGAACGTCGCAGCGGCGGTGAGCGGTGGCAACGATAACGCTTCCGGGCGCCTGTCAGTGGCCTATCAGCGCTTTGGTGGCTGGTACGATGGCAATGGCGATGAGGTGATCATCGATAACACCCAGACCGGTTTGCAATACTCTGACCGTCTGGACGTGATGGGCACCGGCACGCTGAATATCGACGATCATCAGCAGTTGCAGCTCACCACGCAGTATTACAAAAGTGAATCTGACGGTAAGCACGGCCTTTATCTGGGCGAGAACTTCTCGGCAGTAACGGGCGCGGGCAACGCCTATAACAAAAACAATCTCGACTCCGACCGTATCCCCGGTACTGAACGTCACCTGATTAACCTGCAATATTCCAACACCGATTTCTGGGGCCAGGATCTGCTCGCCCAGATTTACTACCGCGATGAGAGCCTGACCTATTACCCCTTCCCTACGCTTTCCGGCGGTCGGGTCACCAGCATTGGCGCATCGCAGCAAAAAACCGATTTCTACGGCGGCAAGCTCACCATCAACAGCAAGCCGGTGGAGGCATTGACGCTGACATGGGGTGTGGATGCCGAGCATGAAACCTTCGACGCCAACCAGCAATTTTTCGACCTCAGCAAGGCGGCGGCCAGCGGGGGCATGAAGCTGGATAATGCCTATAACGTTGGACGCTATCCGGGCTACAGCATTACTAACCTCGCCCCGTTCCTGCAAAGTAGCTACGACTTCTCCGCGATCACCCTGAGCGGCGGCGTGCGCTATCAGTACACGGAAAACAAGGTCGATGATTTTATTGGCTATACGCAGCAGCAGGCCATTGCCACGGGCAGAGCGACCTCCGCAGACGCCGTGCCGGGCGGAAAGACGGATTACAACAACCTGCTGTTTAACGCCGGTATTCTCGGTCATCTGACCGAACGCCAGCAGCTGTGGTTTAACTTCTCCCAGGGCTTTGAGATCCCGGATCTGGCGAAATATTATGGCTCCGGCACCTATCAGCTGGTGAACGGCCATTATCGCCTGGTCAACAGCGTGAACGTGAACGACTCAAAACTCGACGGGATCAAAGTTGATGCCTACGAGCTGGGCTGGCGTTACACCGGGGATAATCTGCGCACGCAGATTGCCGGGTATTACTCTCTGTCTGACAAAACCATCAACATTAATAAAAGCGACATGACCATCAACGTTGAAGATGACGAACGTCGTATCTACGGTGTTGAAGGCCAAATCGACTATTTCTTCACTGACAGCGAGTGGAGCACCGGTACAAACTTCAACGTCATCAAATCGGAAACCCGCGTCGACGGAAAGTGGGAAAAGCTGACGGTAGACAGCGCCAGCCCGTCTAAAATGAGCGCATGGGTTACCTGGGCGCCGGGCGACTGGACGTTGCGTATGCAAAGCACCCAGACGTTCGACCTCTCTGATGAAGCCGGTAAGAAGATCGATGGCTATAACACCGTGGACTTCTTAGGCAGTTATCTTCTGCCGGTCGGTAAGCTGAGCTTCAGCGTCGAAAACCTGCTGGATGAAGACTACACCACCGCATGGGGCCAGCGCGCACCGGGTCTCTACAGCCCAACCTACGGCGCTGAAAACCTCTATACCTACAAAGGCCGTGGCCGTACATTTGGTCTGAACTACTCGGTTCTGTTCTGACAGTGGCTGCCGCCTGCAACGCGGGCGGCAGTTTTTAGCGCAACGGCCCATTTACGTTACACTCTGGATCCTGAGCAACCCACCCGCTACTGCTGAGAGGATCGTCTATGCCTGCACGGGATTTATCCAGAATGGGGGCCGCCAATGTAGCGCTAACGGTCAGTCATAGCGGTCAGGCCGTTATTGAAAAGTCTCCTGTTGGCGCGGTGGAGTTTGGTTTTTATCAGAACGCTGCGACGTCGCTTAACGAGGCGGGCATTGCGACCCCGGCACTCTTTTCCGCCGATGCCACCCTGCGCAAATTATGCATGGAGTATATTCCTTACCCGGTTGAACAGTCTGATGTCGCCAGTGATGAGGTTCTCACGATGCTGGCACGTCTGCACCGTTATCCGGTGAATACCGCATGGCATTACCACCCGCACTCATGGTCAGAGAGGGCGCTCGAAAAAACGCTCATCCTGCTGGCGTTACCTGAAAAAAGCGCACGGCAGCTTCAGCAATTTCAGCAGCGTAGTGATGTGCTGTTTAGCGGCCACCGTCTCATTTCAGGGGACAGCAATGCGGGTAACTGGGGAAGAAGAGAAAACGGTGAGGTCGTGCTGTTCGACTGGGAACGGTTTGGAAAAGGGAGTCCTGCTATCGACCTTGCCCCACTTATAAAGGGAATGGGGACGATGCGAGCGTATACGGACCTCGCTGAACGCTACTGCACGTTAACTTATCACCATAGTGTCAATGAATTAACGAGAGAAATTGCCATCGCTAAGGCATGGATTGTCACCGAAGTCATTGTGTTACTTTACGAGCGGCAAAAGAGCGCGTTCTCCTTGTATCAAACCTGGTATCAATCACACCTCCCTGACTGGTTAGAGGACACCGCACGACGATTATGAATACAGTCATACTGGCGACCTTGACAGGCATCATTACCCCGGTGAAAATGCTGTACATTAAAACAGTATTTATAAGGGGTATGTAATGTTCGTTGAACTGGTGTACGACAAACGAAATGTTGCCGGGCTTCCGGGCGCCAGAGAGATCATCCTGGCTGAACTGACGAAGCGAGTGCATCGGATCTTTCCGGATGCCGAGGTAAAGGTTAAGCCGATGCAGGCGAACGGCCTGAATAGCGATGCCAGTAAAAGCGATCGGGAAAAGCTGAACCGTATGCTCGAAGAGATGTTTGAAGAAGCCGATATGTGGCTGGTTGCGGATTAAGCTCAGAAAGCCGCGCATAATCATAGTAGGTGCCGCAGACCGCTTCGTGCCAGAAGCCGTTACTGACCCCTTCATTATGACCTGCCAGGATCAACCTTTTAAGAGTGAGAACGTTTAAAGACGTTTTGGCCGTGTTGCGAAGTAGACTACCGCTGCGCCGATAGCGACGATGAGCGTATCTTCAATTATGCCGCTTCTGGTCTGCCCAATTTCTGCCATGGCTTTTTTGCGTGCCGCCAGTGTGGCATAGGCAAGTGGCACAGCGGCAGAGATAGCGATTGCTGCCCCGGTTTTTTCTTCTCCCTTGGGTGCCAACGCGGCGCCCGCAATTCCTGCACTGGCCACACGCGCTGACAAGCCTAAAAACACGGTGCGGTCTGGCGCTGACTTCATCTTATCGCCAAACAGCTCACCTGCCCCCATCGCTAATGCGCCAAATTTGAATAACGGACGGTCCAGCAGCATGAGGCTCCCCGGAGTGTCGCGTCTGGCAAGGCGTGCTGCTGCGAGGGCCGCCATCGGCGTCATAGAACGGCAGCTGGCGACAACACCAATTAGAGCGGAATATACAAATCTGATTATTTTCATAATTAATCTCCCGGAGAAACAGAATTTTATTAATTATTGAGTGTTATTAGGGGGCAAGGCAGTCACTCCCGGCCTGATTCACGCATGTGTATGGCCACGTTTTTTAAGCGCTTTCATCTGAGTAATCAGTTGCATCCTGCACTGCCATAAGCCTGTCTTACTGTGTCGGCAGAATGAAAACGTTGACCAGGGTGCAGCTTCCTGTGCAATTTCAACTGCAATAGTCATTATAGATGAATAGCCTGATATAGCTGATGACCTGGAGATATCAGATCTGATTGAAGTCTGACTCGTGAAGGCTGCAACAGAAGCCCTGTGCCAGAGCATTATGCTCAGCATTGGCTCCATGCCCGGCATCGGATAACCGTACTGGGCCCACATAGAAAACGGCCAGCCTGTCGGCTGCTCCGCCCGCGCCACCGTGATAGTAATGAGATAAGCGCTGCCCTTGCCCGGCTAACAAAACGTCCGCTCAGATTTTCAGCGTATCGATCACCGCTCTCAGGGCCGGTGAGACGTTGCGATGGGGATAATAGAGGAACAGCCCGTCCATGCGCAGGCTGAAGCGCTGCAACACCCGGATCAGCGTCCCACGCTCCAGATCGTTCGCCACCAGCTCGACCGGCACATAAGCCAGCCCCAGGCCCAGCCGGGCGGCTTCGGCTTCCATATAGCTGTCAGAAAATGCCCACTGCCCCTCGGGGCGATGGGTGACGCTTTTACCGTCCTGAATGAGCTCCCACTGATAAAGGCCCCCATCGGCAAACTGATAGCCAATACAGGGGTGGGCAACTAAATCCGCAGGCGTCTGGGGAAAGCCGTAGCGGCGCAAATGTTCAGGTGTACCGACCACGGCCATCTCCATGTCAGGCGTAATGCGCACCGCGACCATCCCCTGACCCACCTCCGGCCCCAGTCTGACACCTGCGTCGAAGCGTTCGGTAATGATGTTCACAAACCGGCTCTCATTCATCAGCTCCAGCCGGATATCCGGGTAGCGCTGTTTAAATATCGCCAGCTTCGGCAACAGACATTTATCAATGGCATGCTGACTGGCGTTAATGCGCACCGTACCGGAAGGCGTTTCACGGTAGTGCGCCAGCGTGGCAAGCCCGCTATCCAGAGCATCGAAGGCGGATTCTGTCGCCTGATAAAGTTGCTCCCCCGCCTGGGTCAGGGATAGCCTGCGCGTGGTGCGCACCAGCAGCTGCACGCCCAACCGCTCTTCCAGCTCGCGAACAGAGCGGCTGATCCCCGACTGGGCCAACCCAAGCCGCCGGGCTGCGGCGGTGAAGCTCCCATCCCGCGCCACCTGCATAAAGAGATAGAGCTCGTTGTAATTTTCCCGCTTCGCCATAACGCCACCGATTCATAACAATATGATATGAATCTTAGCACCCTTCCCCCTCTAATCATCACTATTACTGCTAACTATACTGGCCTCAACATCACAACACAGCCCGGTACCTCTTATGAAAACATTCACCCAAAAACTGACGGCAGCCATGCCTGCAATGCTGCTATGCGCCTCTTTAAGTGGAGTAACAACCATGAGTTATGCAGAGACAACCAATCCGAACGCCCCGGTGTCGATGGTCACCACATGGGACAAGACATTTGCTGAAAGCAAAAAGGTCGATCACCGTAAAGTCACCTTCCAGACCCGCTACGGCATTACGCTCGTGGGCGATCTCTATCTGCCGAAAGACCGGGGCGATCGCAAGCTGGCGGCCATCGCGGTCAGCGGACCGTTCGGCGCAGTGAAAGAGCAGTCCAGCGGTCTCTATGCCCAGACCCTGGCGGAGAAGGGCTTTGTCACCCTGGCATTCGATCCCTCTTACACCGGTGAAAGCGGCGGGCAGCCGCGCAATGTCGCTTCTCCCGACATCAACACCGAAGATTTCAGTGCGGCGGTGGACTTTCTTGGACTACAAAAAGAGGTGGATCGCAACCGCATCGGTATCCTTGGCATCTGCGGCTGGGGCGGTATGGCGCTGAATGCGGCCTCGATGGATACCCGCGTGAAAGCGGTCGCCACCAGCGTGATGTACGACATGAGCCGGGCGATGGGCCACGGCGTGGGTGACGGTAAAGACCGCTACTCGGCAGCCGATCGCCATGCTGTGCTCGAGTATCTGAACGAGCAGCGCTGGAAAGACGCAGAGAGCGGCACCTTTGCCCATGCCGGACATGATATTTATGTCGAAAACGGCAAAGCGACCGCCGCTGAACGTATTCTGCCGGAAGCGTTACCAGCCGATCCGTATCCGGTACTGAAAGAGTTCTTTGATTACTACCGGGTGCCGCGCGGTTTACACGAGCGCGCCGTAAACTCCACCGGCGCATGGACCGCGACCATGCCGCTGTCGTTTATGAACATGCCGCTGTTGAGCTATGCCAAAGAGATCGCTATCCCGACACTTATCGTCACCGGTGAAAAGGCGCACTCGCGCTACTTTGCTGAAGATGCCTACAAAGCTGTCGGCAGCAAGCAGAAAGAGCTGGTGGTTGTCCCGGGCGCTAACCATGTCGATCTTTACGACAACGTCGCCGGTAAGATCCCGTTTGCGCAGTTCGAGCAGTTCTTCAAAACCAGCCTGAAGTAATCCTCTCCGCCACCTGTCCCTGGCAGGTGGCGTTGTTTTTCCCCTTCGTGAAATCTGATTATGTCCACACTGAGCCAAACCACACAGAGTAACGAACGCGCGTACTGGGGCGCTATTTTTGCCATGACCCTGTGCGTATTTGTCCTGATTGCCTCGGAGTTTATGCCGGTCAGCCTGCTGACGCCCATTGCCCGCGATTTAGGGGTCACCGAGGGTCTGGCCGGCCAGGGGATTGCCATCTCCGGCGCGCTGGCGGTCCTGACCAGCCTGAGCCTGACCCGTATTGCCGGGAATATGAACCGTAAAACGCTTCTGCTGGGTATGACGGCGCTGATGGCGGCGTCCGGGCTGCTTATTGCCTTTGCGTCCAGCTACCTGGTCTATATGGTCGGACGGGCCCTGATTGGGATCGCCATCGGTGGCTTCTGGTCCATGTCTGCCGCAACGGCCATCCGCCTGGTGCCGCAACATCAGGTCTCCCGTGCGCTGGCGATTTTCAACGGCGGTAATGCCCTGGCAACGGTGGTAGCCGCCCCGCTCGGCAGCTATCTCGGAGCCACCATCGGCTGGCGCGGAGCCTTTCTGTGCCTGGTTCCGGTGGCAATCATCGCGTTCATCTGGCAGTGCTTTAGCCTGCCGAAGATGGAGAATGACCGGGCGACACAGGGTACGGTATTGCGCCTTTTCCGCCAGCCTGTGGTGCGCGTGGGCCTGTTAGCCTGCGGTCTGTTCTTTATGGGACAGTTCGCGTTATTCACCTACGTGCGCCCATTCCTGGAAACCGTCACCCACGTCAGCGCCTCCGGCTTGTCGCTGATCCTGCTTACCATCGGTATCGCGGGATTTGTTGGCACGCTGATTATCGCCGGCTTTTTAAATGCACGTTTTTACCCGACGTTAATGGCGATTCCCCTGCTGATGGCCACCATTGCCGGAATGTTGATCCTGACCGGACACAGCGTCTGGATCGTCGCCCTGCTGTTGGGACTCTGGGGTCTGCTGGCAACCGCAGCACCCACGGGATGGTGGACGTGGCTCGCCCGTACTCTGCCCGAGGATGCAGAGGCCGGTGGCGGACTGATGGTGGCGGTGATTCAGCTCTCTATCGCCCTGGGTTCCACGGCGGGCGGCATGGTGTTCGATAACCTTGGCTGGCAAAGCACCTTTGGCGTGAGTGCTATTTTGCTGCTGAGCGCGGGGGCGCTGACATTTTTGACGGCATCTAAAAACCAGTAGAATCAAGAAAATACCCCGGAGCACGCGCCGGGGCAGGAGGATCAGAGAGAAAGCTCAGAATCTTTAATATTGGCAATGGGGCCCAGGATTGAGCTGTCAAATTCGCGTAAGGTTCGGCCTGCGGCAACACGCTCAGGCCAGTCGTGATTTGCCAGCGCGCCGCGCCCAAGTGCAATGAAATCGGCTCCCTTCTCCATGACCTGTATTGCCCGCGCCTCATCGTGGAGACTGCCATTAGCCATAATCGTCAGCTGTGGCGCATATTTACGGGCCAGTTCGACAAGTGAGAGCGGGTTATCAGCAAATGCTGGCTGCCAGGCTTCATACTCCGTCAGGTGCAGATAATCGATACCGGATTGCGCAAGCAGCGAAAATACCACCCGGGCATCGTCTTCCCCATTAGCCCATTTATGGAAGAAGTCGTTCACTTTCCCCTGCGAGATACGGATCCCTACCGGAATATCATGACCTACCCGCTGTCTGACAGACTGAATGACGTCAAGGCTGAGTTGAAGGCGGCCAGCGATGTCCCCGCCCCAGCGGTCAGATCGCGGGTTGGTGTAATCCGTGAAGAACTGATCGAGAAGATAGCCATTGGCACCATGGATCTCCACACCATCAAAGCCAGCGTCGAAAACGGCAGCCGCAGCCGCATCGGCAAAGCTTGTGATAATCTTCTGGATCTCCTCTTCACTGAGTTCACGTGGTACAGGATACTCACCTTTTCCACGATAAAATGACATCTGTTGGCCCACTGGACGAACGGCGCCTGGTGCCACTGTTCCCGTCCTGAAATAGTTCCCCTGCGACAATGCGCCAGCGTGCTGGATTTGGGCAAAAATGTGGCCGTTATGCTTGTGGACTGCGTCGGTGACGTTGCGCCATCCCGCAATCTGTTCCGGGCTGGTTAAGCCAGCCTGAAAAGCATAGGTCTGTGACCATTCCTTATCAATGTAAATACCTTCTGATATCACCAGGCCGAATCCACCCCGGGCGAAGTCTTCGTAGTAAATCGTCATACGATCGCTGGCGATGCCCTCCACTGAGGCGGTGACACGGGTCATGGGCGCCACCACCAGACGGTTTTTTAAGACAACCTTTCCAATATGCCCCGGGGTAAAAAGGGATGATTTGTTCATACGTTACTCCTGATTAATTAAATCGTAAACGCACTATAATCATTGTTTAATCAGGCTTAAACGGGGCAAAATGATAAGGCTGTATAACGTTTATCGTTATAATCACGATGGCCGTTAGATAACTTTTGCGCTGATTCTGATACCGGAGCCGCTATGAACTTGCAGGATGTTTCACTCTTTCTCGTTATCACCGAAACGCGCAGTCTGACGCAGGCAGCGAAACGACAGGGTCTTTCCGCCATGGCCGTTTCAAGACGCCTCGCCTCCCTTGAACACGAGCTGGGAACGCGCCTTTTACAGAGAACGACGCGCTCTGTCTCTTTAACTCAGGAAGGAATGGAATTTCTGCCTTACGCACGGGCGCTTATTGATGCAGAGGCAGGTGCCCGCGCGCTATTCTCTCCCTCAACCCAGGGCGCGTCCGGATTACTGAGGATCACTGCCCCATCAGGCTTTGGAAGACGAAATATTTTGCCTCTGGTTTCTGAACTGTTAGCGGACAATTCAAAGCTGAATATTGACCTTCAACTCAGCGAGAATGTAGTTGATATTGTTGGGAAAGGATTCGATGTCGCCATCCGCATCGCGCCATTAAAAGACTCCACGCTCATTGCCCGCAAAATTACTGATAATCCGCGGATCGTCTGCGCTTCACCCGATTACCTGAAGGCGAATGGCGTACCTCATTTTGTTGAAGATTTACTGCAGCACAGTTGCCTCAGACTCAGCAGCGTGCCTCAATGGCTGTTTGAACGTGATGGTGACGTTATCAGGATCGGTGTTGATGGGCGTTTCAGCTCCGATAACGTCGAAGGAATAAGAGAACTCTGTTCTCACGGACTGGGCATTGCGCAGCTTACCCGCTGGGATGTCATGAAAGAGCTCCACGAAGGCACGCTTGTTGAGATTAATTTTTCTGATGTCAGGCCGCAGGCGTTATCGGTCTGGGCCGTACTGCCAACAACACGTTATCTTCCTCTGCGGGTCAGTATGTTTATCGATAAATTGAAGTCATCGCTGATCTCAACCGCTACGGGCTGAAATATGTCACGACAGATCTCTCTTTTTCAGTCCGGAGATGGCCCCCGCTCAATGCCATATTGCCTTGATTGACGTCCTGACGGGTATGTAAGGCGTTGTTCCGACCGCCGGGCTGATGGCGAAACAAGCCCGTCTCCAGGGGCTGGTGGTCGGCAGCAATCGTATGCGGCAGGACGTTGTCAGAGCGCAGAATCAGACCGGGATCCGCCCCGCCATTTCCGACAGGTTTGAAGGGCTGGCCTCTGTCAGCGAAGCATTCAGCCTCCTTGCGGGCGGAAAGCACTTCGGGAAAATCACAGTTGAATGGTAAGCCATGGATTGCGGCACCTGCATTAATATCGGCTGTACCATGAGCGAATCGCTGAACGATCTGTTTGCTCTGGTGAAATAGGCGCTATATCTCAGACAGGCTGACCTGACGTGGTTGCGTCAGCCTGTTTTATACGCCACCCACTCTTGCCAGACATTTTCTGGGTCAATATCGCGGTAGCCGCGCTCTCTGATCATATCGTTGGCCGCCTCGTCCGGCAGCCGGATGGCCGTAGCACCATCGCGGATTGCCTCTACCTCTTCCTGTGTTAACGCCCGCCCCAGCTCCTGCTCTTTATCAATCAGGACGACGATTAAGGCGGGCACAAAAACAATCTGCATATTTATAATCCCTTAATATGTTTGCCTGCCACTTTATCACTGGCTGTTAAGGCATAGTGCCTGAATCGTGAATTTCATCAGGACGGCAGCTTATGACGCTATAAATCCGGCAAGCCACTCTGGCAGATGTGGTGCTACTCAGTGCGCTGGGATGCAGTACCTATCGTGCTCACTTTACTCATGTGGGTGTCAGAGGAATAATTGAATGCCTTTTTAAATGAAACAGGCATGCCCGGCATGCCATCTCTCTCTATCTACCTGAAGTGGACATTATTCATTTACGCTGACGTTCAGCCTTTTAGCTTCCATCGTTATTAACTTTTGGGCAACCGTCATATCGCCGCCGTGAACACGATCTATCAGGTTCTGGATGAGCGTAACCATCAAAAAACTCTTATTAGCAGGAGAGAAATCAGTCATATCGATCCCGCTCTCCTGGAGTTCATGATGTGCTGCCCTCTCTGTTTCTTCAACAATTTCAGCCGCTTTCTCGTTCATCCGATCAATGTGTGCAAAGACAATACGATTGATCATTTCTATCTGTTCTGGCGTGAAATTTTTTTCCATTATTGTCCCTCGAGAAGGTTAGAAACTCTAAAAATCGGTCATATTGCAACAAATTTAATAAATGAATACAGCACCACTTAAATAGTAAGACATTCTTAAGTTTAAAACGGTCAGAGCCTGCTTACGCATCTGTTGCAGTTCATACTTCATGCAACCCCTGACGCCGCGCAGGTTTACCGCCGTGACGCGGTCGAAATCCTCTGCTGTTGCGTCTGCGATCTCTGCCAGCACATTCTGGATCCCGGCGTTGTGGAAGGCGATAACGAGGCGGCCAAAGATAGTTATATAGACCCAGCATTCAATTTCTGATGGACCCGGAAATTATCCTTGGTAGGGTTTATGTAAACCAAAAAGGAAAGGGAATATCAGATGCCATCTCAATACACACTCAATGACCTGCTCGGGTTGCTTGTTTTTTCACAGAAATATCCCTTTCTTCATGACGATCTGGACGGCCTGATCATTGCATGGGCTGAAGATCAAATCACCGCAGGAAATGAGTCGGAGACCCTTTTGATCCTCGCTTCACTGGCGCTTGATAATCAACCTGTACGGGCTGAAGTTGAATTATATCTGTCACGGTACATGGCAGAGCAGCGGATAGATCTGCCCCCGCTAAAAACGGCAGCACTGGTCTGGATCAAGCTATTTATGCGTCAACTTTCCAGGTGCGCGTCCATCCATGATGCCGAACAGAAATTGTCTTTTCTGGTGTGTTATTGGCTTGAACCTGGCGTAAAGATTTTCTCTGCGGTGGTCGATACCCTGAAATCGCTTTACTGGCATCTCTTTGATGAATGGGAGGGACCTGGCACAAGCGAAGCAGTCAGGATGGGGGAGTCCGAATTCTTTGCGCTGATTAATCGTGCGATGCTGCCCTATTCCCGTAAAATTGAGAACCCAGACTGGCTGGATCTGCTTGTGCGGTAATGTTTACCTATGAACCTGGACACAAAAGTTAACTTAACTGAATAACTGCCCTGTGCCAGGAGCGGCCCCAGATCCTATGAATTAAAACGCTATGTGAAGCGTAATACAGCTATCAAAACAGATCGCAATCTGCTTTTCGGCATATACGCAAACCGTAAGCTGACGCAAAAAGGCGCATGACGTCTTCAGCTAAACGTCATGCGCCGCCTGTGAAGGCATCATCCATATTTTAAGGTGAAG
This sequence comes from Leclercia sp. M-A074-M, assembly GCF_965195605.1. Taxonomy (NCBI): domain Bacteria; kingdom Pseudomonadati; phylum Pseudomonadota; class Gammaproteobacteria; order Enterobacterales; family Enterobacteriaceae; genus Leclercia; species Leclercia sp. M-A074-M. Next base: position 273,311 of record NZ_CBDAHM010000004.1, read on the forward strand.
GTCATCCCTGATATTTAACTGCTGCCCTCATTCAATTATTGCGTTGCAGCGGCTCACCCTTGCCAGCGTGACTGCCGGATAATATTGCAGAAGTTAAAAGGAGTGAAACCGGGTTCCTTATCCTTAATAACGTCAGCCTTTACGTTACCGAATGTCGTCTGCGGCTTGTGTTTTATACCGTCATAAAATGCCTGAATAATATCCTCTTTAAATGTTGGCGTACGGGGATACTGCTGCGTAACCGCTTTAATATCTGCTTCTGAAAATTTTTCATAATCGATTCCCAGCACATCCATTTCCACGCCTGCGGTAACCAGGGCTATTTCTGGTGCCATGAACTCAGGTATGCCTGGTGTGGTATGGAGTGCAATGGCTGTCCATACCTTATCAATGTCGGCAGGAGCGATACCATATCCCTCCAGAAAGGTACGTGCCGCATTGGCGCCGTCTACTTCAAAACGTTTGTCACAGCTGCAATGCTCATGGGTGAGTCCAATGTCATGAAACATACAGCCAATGTACAGCAGCTCACTGTCTACTTTCAGGCCTCTTTCCTGCCCAGCCAGGGCCGCCCAGTAATAAACCCGGCTTGAATGATTAAACAGCAGCTCTGTTTCGGTGTCCCTGATAAATTCCGTGGCTTCTCTGGCCATACGGCTGTCCGGGACGCTGATACCTTTAATGGCAGAACTCATGAATAACTCCTTAGATGGCTATGGTGTGCCTCTAAATTAGGGTTTATCATTCATGTCTGCCACCGTACTTTTACGACGAATAAGGACATCTGGATTTATTCAGACGCCGGGAGGAGAAAATGAGTCATACCACAGCCATACTGGCGGTGCCGGGCGTGCAGTTGCTTGATGTAGGCGGGCCTATAGATGTTTTTGCTGAGGCTAACAGAATCCTGGGACGTCAATTTTATCGTCTGTATGTCGTTTCCGTCAGTGGCTCTGCTGTGCAGGCCTCGTCCGGCGTCAGGCTGGCGGCAGATTTTTCACTCGCGGATATTTCAGAACTCGTTCCTGATACGTTTCTCATTGCGGGCGCACCAGGTATGTCTGGTTATACGCCAGAGAGCAATGTCCTGGCGGGTATTACCGCCTTATGCGAAAAAAGTGAGCGGTTTGGATCCGTATGTACTGGCGCGCTGCTGCTGGCGCTTACCGGAAAACTCAGCGGTAAGCAGGTCACCACCCACTGGAATTGTGCGGAACTGCTTTCTATCAGACATCCTGAAATAGTCGTGGAAAGCGATGCGCTGTTTATCGCCGATGGTAGGGTGCGTACTGCCGCCGGTGTGACATCCGGCCTAGATCTGGCATTGAGGTTGGTGGAGGAAGATCTGGGGCGGGAAATTGCGGCCGAGGTTGCGGATCAGTTAGTGATGTTCTTTCGTCGGCCTGTTAATCAGTCGCACTTTGTCAGACGAAGCCAACTTTCCCTGAACGGACGCTCAGCACTCCAGGATCTTCAGCGTTGGGCAATTCAGAATATTAAAGAGATTGGCTCGGTTGCCATGTTGGCGCAACACATCAACCTTAGTGAGAGGCACCTTACGCGTATTTTTCGCCAGGAGATCGGTTTGACCCCGGCTCAATGGCTGGAGCGTGAGCGCGTGTCAAAAGCGCGCTTGCTGATTGAAAAAGAGAAGCTGCCCGCGAAAAAAATAGCCGCAGAATGCGGTTTCTCAGGTCCGGATGTCATGCGGCGTGTGTTCAGTCGACTCACAGGCATGACGCCTGCCGCCTATCGGAAGATGGTAGGCCAACAGGAAGACTTCCCCACCCAAGTTTGCCCTAAACTCACTGAATAACGGCTCTGTTGTTGTTAACTCACCCGACAAAGGACACCTGCACCATGCTAAAAATCCTTGGCAAAACCACCTCCATTAACGTGCGCAAAGTGCTCTGGACCTGTGAAGAAGTGGGTCTGGACTATCTGCAGGAAGATTACGGCAGCGGCTTTGCCTCTACAGAAACCGATGCCTTTCGCGCGCTGAACCCGAATGCGATGGTGCCGGTGCTGATCGACAATGATTTCGTGATCTGGGAATCCAACGCCATTTGCCGCTATCTGGTTCGCAAAACCGGGCGGGACGACCTTCTCCCGACAGATCCACAAGCCTGCGCCAACGTCGAACGCTGGATGGACTGGCAGGCGACGGAATTTAATAACGCCTGGCGCTATGTCTTTCCGGCCCTGGGGCGTAAAAACCCGGACTTTAACGATCCGGCGCGAATTGCAGCCGGGATTAAGGAGTGGAACCACCATATCGCGATCCTTGAGCAGCAGCTGCAACGCACCGGGGCATGGGTGGCGGGCGACACTTTTACCCTGGCCGATGTGGTGCTGGGGCTGTCGGTGAACCGCTGGAAGATGACCCCTTTTGAGCATCCACCGGTGCCCGCTATCGAGGCCTGGTTTGAACGCTTAAATCTGCGCCCGGCGTTTTTGCGCCACGGAAATAATGGCATGCTTTGAGCATAATGCGCCGAGGTAAATAAACACTTTGTTATCAAGGTTATTTTATTTAATTACTTAATTCTCGCCCACCTCCGGTGCCTTAATAATTAAGTACTATCCTGGACAATCCATGACCAGGCTTTGCTAGCCTGATTATTCAGGCAAAGCTCAAACCGGAGGTATTCTTTGCTGATTAAACTTAAGAAAGAACGAACCCATCAGGAGGATCGTCGTCTTGCCCTCTGGCTGGCGACCTCCGCAGGATTGCTGAATGCCATTGCGCTGGGGGCTTTTGGCTTCTTTCCTTCCCATATGACAGGCAATACCTCACAATTTTCCAGCGAAGTCTCCTCAACGGATCTGAACGATATTATTTTCTTCGCCACCATTATTCTGTCTTTTGTGACCGGGGCAATTATTGCGCGGATCATTGTTTTATGGGGCATCATGCACAATGTGCGGCTCATTTTTTGTCAGGTTTTGTTTATTGAAGGGTTATTACTGGCCGGCGTCTCTCTGCATGAAATCTATTTTCATACCTTCACGACTAACAGGGAAATTATTGTTTTTCTCTGCGGGCTGATGGGTATTCATAATTCCACCTCCACCCAACTTTCCGGCGGACGGGTACGCTCCACCCATATTACTGGCACGTTAACCGACGCAGGCATTTCGCTGGCCTCTGTGGTGGTGGCGATGCTACGCCGGGATTACTCCAAAGATACCGCCGCACAAACCAGCCAGCTTACAACCCACCTCACCACCCTTTTCTCGTTTATCACGGGAGGGATTGCCGGGCTGGTCCTGTTCAGGTGGTTTGGGTTTAATGCGATGCTGGCCCTGGGCTTAATGCTGGTTTTCGTCGCCACCTTCTCTATCATTAGCACCTCGCTGCGGGTGCGAAAGGTTCGCGCTGCACTCAGCAAATAACAATCTCTACTTCTTCATTAAGTGACGGTGTCACTTAATGAAATTATCTTTAAGACTATTCTGCCTGCCGGTATCCAGCCCTTACCCCGTAAGGCTTAACCTCATATTTCCGCAGTATTCATAAGGTTAGGAATAATACCGCTTCGCTGGAACCCTTCCCAAACCCTTGCTATAGCTCAAATACCCCTGCCAAAACATGGCTTAACAACAGGCAATCGATGGTTGCTATAACGAACGCATGCGCACAGGGAGACACACCGCAATGCATACTTTATTAAAACGCTCGCTGCTTTTTGTCGGCGCCATTATTGTGGTCGTCGCCCTCCTCGTCTGGGGAATTGGGCTGGAGACGATCAAAGCGCGCCAGGTTGACCTGGTTTATCTCGGGCGACAGCATCTGATTTTAGTCTTCTCATCCATGTTCTTCGCCCTGCTGGTCGGTATCCCCAGCGGTATCTTGCTGAGCCGTCCGGCCGCGCGCGGTATCGCCGAATACGTTATGCAGATTTTTAACGTCGGCAACACCCTGCCACCGCTCGCAGTTCTGGCCCTGGCGATGGTGGTGATTGGCATCGGCGATACGCCCGCCATTATCGCCCTGTTCCTCGCCTCGCTGCTGCCGATAGTGCGTAACACCTACGCTGGTCTGTGCTCGGTTCCGGCATCATTACTGGAAGCGGCAAACGGCATCGGGATGACCAAATGGCAGCGTCTGCGCCAGGTGGAGCTGCCTAACGCCTGGCCGGTAATGCTCTCCGGTATTCGTATTGCCACCGCCATTAACGTCGGTACCGCACCGCTGGCCTTCCTGATTGGCGCCAGCAGCTACGGCGAGCTGATTTTCCCCGGCATCTACCTGAATGATTTCCCGACGCTGATCCTGGGCGCGGCGGCCACCGCCCTGTTCGCCCTGATTCTGGATACGTTGCTGGCGGCGCTGGGCCGTCTGATGAGCCCGCATCTCGCGCGATAACAATAATAAGGAGCTTCTATGAGACTATTTACCGGCCTGGCGGCGCTCTGTACCGCCGCGCTCTTTACCAGCCAGGCGCTCGCGGCGCCGTTGATCCTGGCGACCAAGAGTTTTACCGAACAGCATATTCTCTCGGCGATGACCGTGAAGTATCTGCAAAAGAAAGGGTTTGAAGTTAAGCCTCAGACCAACATTGCCACCGTCATTTCCCGTAATGCGATGATCAACAAGCAGATCGATATGACCTGGGAGTATACCGGCACCTCGCTGATCATCTTTAACCACATCAACAAACGCATGTCGCCAGAGGAGTCTTACGAGACGGTGAAACGTCTGGATGCGAAGCACGGCCTGGTGTGGCTCAAACCTGCTGACATGAACAACACCTACGCCTTTGCCATGCAGCGTAAGCGCGCCGAGGCTGAAAATATCAATACCATGTCAGAGCTGGTGGCGAAGATTGAGCAGGTGCGCAAAACCGATCCGGATAATAACTGGATGCTGGGTCTCGATCTTGAATTCTCCGGGCGCAGCGATGGCATGAAGCCGCTGCAGGCGGCCTACAACATGGAGCTCGATCGCCCGCAAATTCGCCAGATGGACCCGGGCCTGGTCTATAACGCGGTGCGCGACGGCTTTGTCGATGCCGGGCTGGTTTACACCACTGACGGACGCGTTAAAGGCTTCGATCTGAAGGTGCTGGAAGATGACAAAGGTTTCTTCCCGAGCTACGCGGTGACCCCGGTAGTGCGCAAGGATACGCTGGAAGCCAACCCGGGGCTGGAAGAGGCGCTGAACACCCTCTCTGCCCAGCTCAATAACGACGTCATCACCGAGCTGAACAAGAAGGTGGATATCGATCATCAGTCACCGCAGCAGGTCGCCCGTGATTTCCTGCGTAGTAAGCAGCTGCTGTAAGGAGGCGCTATGGATACCGTTCACTACATTCTTGATAACTGGGGTTACATCATGACCCTGACCTTCCAGCACCTGTGGCTGGTGGCGCTGGCGGTGGGCTTAGCCATTATTATCGGCGTGCCGCTGGGCATTCTGATCGTGCGTCACAAATGGCTGGCGACGCCGGTGCTGGGGATTGCCACCATCGTGCTGACCATCCCGTCCATTGCTCTGTTCGGCCTGATGATCCCCCTCTTTTCCATGATCGGTCAGGGTATTGGCGCCCTGCCCGCCATTACCGCCGTGTTTCTCTACTCGCTGCTGCCGATTGTGCGTAACACCCATACGGCGCTGGACAGCCTGCCGCCCGGCCTGCGCGAAGCGGGTCGCGGCATCGGCATGACCTTCTGGCAACGCCTGCGCTGGGTAGAAATTCCGATGGCGCTGCCGGTGATTTTCGGCGGCATCCGTACCGCGGTCGTAATGAATATCGGCGTGATGGCCATTGCCGCCGTCATCGGCGCGGGCGGGCTTGGCCTGTTGCTGCTAAACGGCATTGGCGGGAGTGATATTCGTATGCTGATTGCCGGCGCGCTGATGATTTGTCTTTTAGCGATTGTGCTCGACTGGTTACTGCACCGTCTGCAGATCGTTCTGACTCCAAAGGGGATTCGATAATGATAAAACTGGAAAACCTCACCAAACAATTTTCACAGAAGCACGGCCAGACTTTTAAGGCCGTAGATAACGTCAACCTGAACGTGCCCGAAGGGGAGATGTGCGTCCTGCTCGGCCCATCCGGCTGCGGCAAAACCACCACCCTGAAGATGATTAACCGGCTGATTACCCCGAGCAGCGGCACCATCCAGATCAACGGCCAGGACACCAGCGAGATGGATACCGTGACCCTGCGCCGCAACATCGGCTACGTGATCCAGCAGATTGGCCTGTTCCCGAACATGACCATCGAAGAGAACATCACCGTGGTGCCGCGCATGCTGGGCTGGGATAAAGCCCGCTGTAAAACCCGCGCCGAAGAGCTGATGGATATGGTAGCGATGGATCCGCATAAGTTCCTTAACCGCTATCCGCGGGAGATGTCCGGTGGTCAGCAACAGCGTATCGGCGTGATTCGCGCCCTGGCGGCGGATCCTCCGGTACTGCTGATGGATGAACCTTTCGGTGCGGTGGACCCGATTAACCGCGAGGTGATCCAGAACCAGTTCCTCGAGATGCAGCGCAAGCTGAAAAAAACGGTGATGCTGGTGAGCCACGATATCGACGAGGCGCTGAAGCTAGGGGATCGTATCGCCGTCTTCCGCCAGGGGCGCATTGTCCAGTGCGCCAGCCCGGACGAACTGCTGGCGAAACCGGCCAATGAATTTGTCGGCTCGTTCGTTGGCCAGGACCGCACCCTGAAGCGTCTGCTGCTGGTCTCCGCGGGCGATGTCACGGATCAACAGCCAACTCTGACCGTGCGCCCGGTCACGCCGCTGCCGGAAGCCTTCGCCATCATGGACGACAACGACATTCGCGCCGTCACCGTGGTGGATGAAAACGGCAAACCGCTGGGCTTTGTGAAGCGCCGGGAAGCGCGCAATGCCACTGGCACCTGCGCCGATCTGCTCCACCCGTTCCGCATGACCGGCAAAGCGGAGGACAACCTGCGTGTGGTGCTGTCACGGCTGTATGAGAGCAACACCAGCTGGATGCCGATTGTTGATGAAGAGGGGCGCTATAACGGCGAAATTTCTCAGGACTATATTGCGGAATACTTAAGCTCCGGCCGCACGCGCCGGGCGCTGAATATTCACAGCGACAGTTGATATTGTAAGCCGGGCCTTGCCCGGCTCTTCGCATTGCTAACCCCGCGTTTTCCCGTCAAAATATTGTATCTTCCTCATATACGCGTAACCCATGCATCGACTCCATGCTTACCCTGACATCCGCGCGATGTTTCGCCGGTTGCTGATCGCCAGCGTGATTGGCGTGCTGGCGGCCCTGGCCGTGGCCCTGTTCCGCCATGCTCTCTATTTACTGGAGTGGCTGTTTCTGAGTAACGAAAGCGGCAGTCTGGTGAATGCCGCCAGCGCCCTGTCGCCCTGGCGACGCGCACTGACCCCTGCCCTCGGCGGGCTGGCTGCCGGGCTGCTGCTGTGGGGATGGCAAAAAAAGACCGCGCAGCGGCCCCATGCGCCCACCGACTATATGGAGGCGCTGGAAACGGGTGACGGACAGTTTGACTACGCCGCCAGCCTGGTCAAATCCCTGGCGTCGCTGCTGGTCGTCGCCAGCGGCAGCGCCATTGGCCGGGAAGGGGCAATGATCCTGCTGGCCGCCCTCGCCGCCTCCTTTTTTGCCCAGCGCTTTACCCCCAAAACGGAATGGAAACTGTGGATTGCCTGCGGTGCCGCCGCCGGGATGGCCAGCGCCTACCATGCCCCGTTAGCCGGAAGCCTGTTTATTGCTGAGATCCTGTTTGGCACCCTGATGCTGGCCTCGCTCGGCCCGGTGGTGATTGCCGCCGTGGTCGCCCTGCTCACTACACGCCTGCTCAGCCCCGGCGCGAATACGCTCTATGAGGTACACCTCAGCGAAACGCTGACCGGGGTGGATTATTCATTGATCGTGGGAATGGGCCTACTGGCCGGCATCTGCGGCCCGGCGCTAATGTGGCTCATGGCCTTCAGCCATTCCCTGTTTCTCCGCCTTAAGCTCTCTCCGCCCTGGCAGCTTGCGCTGGGTGGTCTCATCGTCGGCCTGCTGTCGCTGCTGACCCCTAAGGTCTGGGGAAATGGCTACAGCGTGGTGCAGGGGTTCCTGCTGGCGCCGCCGCTGCTGTCGGTCATTGTGGGGATATTTATCTGCAAGTTGCTGGCAGTGCTTGCCAGCAGCGGCTCTGGCGCACCAGGTGGGGTTTTCACCCCAACGCTGTTTGTCGGCATGGCGACCGGTATGCTGTTTGCCCAGTTGTTTATGCTGTGGTTGCCCGGCGATGAAACCGCGATTTTACTGGGGCTGGCAGGAATGGCGACGCTGCTCGCCGCCACGACGCACGCGCCAATCATGTCGGCGCTGATGGTTTGTGAAATGACCGGGCAGTACGTTCTGCTGCCCGGTTTGCTGATCGCCTGTGTGGTGGCGTCGGTTTTATCGCGAACGTTACGCCACGACTCGATCTACGGCCATCACCCCGCCGAAGGCAGAGAGGTCGATATAGTGCGCTAAGTCGCGCTGCTCGGCGCGCGGCAGGTACGGCAGTTCACCCACCAGTGGCGCCGGCAGCTTTTTGCTTAACACATCGATAATTTCGGCGTAGTGCGCCAGGCCCGGATTGATGCGGTTCGCCACCCACCCCACCAGCGGCAGGCCATCATTGGCGATGGCCTGGGCGGTCAGCAGGGCGTGGTTGATACAGCCCTCCTGAATGCCGACCACCAACAGCACCGGTAATTGCTCTTGTACCACCCATTCGGACAGCGGACGCAGATCGTTCATCAGGCTGCGCCATCCGCCGGTCCCTTCAACGACCACGTGATCCACTTGCTCGCCCAGGCTGGCAAGCCCGTTCGATAACAGGGTGTAATTCACCAGCCCACTGTGCGCCACGCTGCTCTCATCTTCGCTAAGCGCAATGGGGTTAATGGCATGATAAGGCAGTTCTAAAGAGGAGACACTTTGTAGCACCAGCGCATCTTTATTGCGCAATCCCTCTGGCGTCTCTTTACTCCCTTTGGCTACCGGCTTGTACCCTGCAACACGCTTTCCGCTGGCCATCATGGCTTGCAGCAAGGCGCGGGACACCACCGTCTTGCCGACAGAGGTATCAGTACCCGTTACAAAGAAACGCTTAAGCATCACTGACTCCACCGTTATGCTCTGAAAATATAAATGAAGGAAATAATTCAGTGGAGGAAGTCTAAGGTATGCGCTATCCGCCCGGTTTGAGATAGCGCAATTTTTGGTAAGACTGTAAAAAACAGTTAACCCTGCAACAGACGAATCAATAGTGAACCGTTATACATCGCATCCTTCACCAGCGCCGCACCGGCCATCGTCCCCTGATTGGTGAACTGAGTACTTTCCACCACGATGTGTTGGCTGTAGGCCGGCAAGGACTGCTGGCGAATGGAGTCGGCGATTGCCGGGAAGAGCACATCCGACGCCTGGCTCAGGGGCGAGCCAATCAGGATTTTCTGCGGGTTAAAGAGGTTAACCATAATGGCAATAATCCGCCCGACGTTAGTGCCGACGCCAGTGATGATATCTTTTGCCAGCAGATCGCCCTGCTGCGCGGCGGCGCAGAGCGACTCCACCGTCAGAGGCTGGCCGTGGAGCGCCGAGCTCATCGACTGGCCGAGCCGGAGCTGGGCCAGCTCCAGCACGCTGTCAACGCTGGCGATAGTCTCCAGACAGCCGTGGTTACCGCAATAACAGCGCTTGCCATAAGGATCGACCTGGGTGTGACCAATCTCCACCAGGCTGCTGCTGCCCGCATGCAGCAGGCGCCCATCGGTGATCACCCCGGCTCCCACGTTGTGGTCGATCACCACCTGAATCACGTCGCGCGCGCCGCGAGAGGCACCGAACAGTGCCTCGGCCATCGTCCAGGCGCTGATATCATGCTGAATATAGACCGGCACGCCGGTGTGATTTTTCAGCACCTCGCCCAGCGGCATCTCTTTGACGTCGTCGTAAAATGGCATCCGGTGGACAATCCCATTTTCCGTATCAATGATACCGGGCATGGTGATGGCAATGGCGGTGAGGCGCTCCAGCTTCTGCTGATGATGAATGAAGAACTGATCGATCAGGGCGGTGATCCGCACCTCCAGCGGCTCGGCAGCGTGCAGTTCAAGCGGCAGCCGGTCTTCCACTACCAGCTTGCTGCTGAGATCGCGCAGCGCAAGGTAAATTTCACCGCGGCTGATGCGCAATGAGAGGTAGTGCCAGGCTTCGGTTTCCACCACCAGCCCAACGGCCGGACGGCCACGACTGCCCGGCTCCTGAATTTCTGTTTCCTGTACCAGGTGAGCTTCGAGCATCTCACGCACAATCTTGGTGATACTGGCGGGTGCCAGTTGCGCAAGACGAGAAAGATCGATGCGCGAGACCGGCCCAAGCTGATCAATCAGGCGATATACTGCACCTGCATTGGTCTGCTTAATCTGATCAATATGCCCTGGCTGACTATCAGCAACCACCACGTACTCCCTTATTTTCGCGCTTCGAAATAAACTGTGGGCTATGGTGAAGCACTTCTACAGTAATCGTCAAATTTTTACTTAGCCTTGTGATTTACAGCACATTTTTACCCGCATTTTTTGCCGGTCAGCGCCCTGACGAGGCAGCGATCAGCAGATCTTTGAACCGCTGTGCCGCCGCGCTGAGTTCATGGTGTTTTGACCATACCAGCCACATCTCTGAAACCGCGTCCGGTTCGGCGAGCGCCACCCAGCGCATCTCATGGAGCTGAAGCCGCCTGAACGAGGCAGGCAGGATCGAGACCCCCAACCCCGCCGCCACCAGTCCGATAATGGTCATCGCCTCGCCCACCTCCTGGGTAATCATCGGGTTTACCCCATAGCGCCGCAGTAATCCCAGAATGTCGTCGTACAGACCGGTGCCAACGTGCGGGTCAAAAAAGACAAACGGCTCCTGCGCCAGCTCCGTCACCGAGATTTCAGCTCTTGCCGCCAGAGGGTGACCGCGGTGGACCATCGCCAGCAGCGGCTCCCGCAGCACCCGCTGCCAGGCCAGCGTCTCCGGCAGACGGGTATTGCGCATCAGGCCAAGATCGAGCGAGCCTTCGCTGAGGGGAACAATCTGCTCCCGGGTGTTGATCTCCCGGGTCTGGATATGCACATCCGGCGACAGGCGGCGAAACGACGAAAGGGTATGAGAGATGGCGCTAATAAAGGGCGCGGAAGAGGTAAACCCGATGCGTAGCTCGCCGGTTTCGCCATGGTGAAGGCGTTCTGCCCGGGCGGCCGCTTCCTCCACCATGCTCAGGATCTGGCGGCTGTCCGCCAGAAATTGTCGCCCTGCGGGGGTCAGCCCGACGCTGCGGTTGGTGCGCGCCAGCAGGCGAGCGCCTACCTGCTGCTCAAGAACCTGGATTTGCTGGCTGAGGGGCGGTTGGGAGATATTGAGCCGCGCCGCCGCGCGCCCAAAATGGAGCTCCTCCGCGACGGCGACAAAATAGCGCAGATGACGCAGTTCGATATTCATATTTTAAATGTATCATTTGAGATTATTAATATATTAGACAGAATATTTACAATTTCCTACCCTGATCCTTGTGGTCATACCCGTCACCAGAAATCACGGGGATGTTGAAGCAAGGAACTTACGTGAGTCGGACTACAACGGCTGATATCGCCCCGAACAATGATATCGATCTCCTCCCCAACAACGCGCAACCGGTTCGGTTTATCAAACGCGGCACCCCGCAGTTTATGCGCGTCACGCTGGCACTTTTCTCCGCGGGGCTAGCCACCTTTGCCCTGCTCTACTGCGTGCAGCCGATCCTGCCGGTGCTATCCCAGGAGTTTGGCGTCTCCCCGGCCAGCAGCAGTATTTCCCTCTCAATCTCGACCGGGATGCTGGCGGTCGGCCTGCTCTTTACCGGCCCGCTTTCGGACGCTATCGGACGTAAGCCGGTGATGGTCACCGCACTGCTGCTGGCGTCGGTCTGTACCTTGTTGTCGACGATGATGACCAGCTGGCACGGGATTTTAATCATGCGCGCGCTGATCGGGCTTTCGCTCAGCGGCGTGGCCGCGGTGGGTATGACCTACCTCAGCGAGGAGATCCACCCCAGCTTTGTCGCCTTCTCGATGGGGCTCTACATCAGCGGTAACTCCATCGGCGGCATGAGCGGGCGGTTGCTGAGCGGGGTCTTTACCGATTTCTTCAGCTGGCGGGTAGCGCTGGCGGCGATCGGCTGCTTTGCCCTGGCCTCCGCGCTGATGTTCTGGAAAATTCTGCCGGAGTCGCGCCATTTTCGCCCCACCGCGCTGCGGCCCAAAACGTTGCTGATTAACTTCCGCCTGCACTGGCGCGATCGGGGTCTGCCCCTGCTGTTTCTCACCGGTTTTCTGCTGATGGGCTCGTTTGTCACCCTCTTTAACTACATCGGCTACCGGCTGATGCTCTCGCCGTGGCATCTGAGCCAGGCGCTGGTGGGCCTGCTTTCGGTGGCCTACCTGACCGGCACATGGAGCTCACCGAAAGCCGGGGCGATGACCACCCGCTTCGGGCGTGGGCCGGTAATGATCGTTTCCACCGGCGTGATGCTGGCCGGGGTTCTGCTGACGTTGCTCGCTAACCTGTGGGTGATTTTCGCCGGGATGTTGCTCTTCTCCGCCGGTTTCTTCGCCGCTCACTCGGTCGCCAGTAGCTGGATCGGCCCGCGCGCCCGTCGCGCCAAGGGCCAGGCCTCGTCGCTGTATCTGTTCAGCTACTATCTGGGCTCCAGCATCGCCGGGACGCTCGGCGGCGTGTTCTGGCACCAGTATGGCTGGAACGGCGTGGGCGGGTTTATTGCGCTGATGTTGTGTGGGGCGCTGGTAGTGGGCAGGCGTCTTCATTGCCGTTTGAAATGAGATCACAATCTGGTTAATACCAGGAGCAAATCTAATCTTGCCGTTAGTGGCAACCCCGTCCTGGTGCGAAACAAGTTCGGGGTTTTTCGTTTTTAATCATTCTAAATTCTATATCAAGCATTAATAAACAATGGCTTAAAGCATGTTGTTCATTTACTCATCATTGCTTATAAGTTAGGCTCCCAATGGATTACCCATACACATGATAAGGAAAATCAATTATGGCAATACCGGCTTATCTTTGGCTAAAAGACGATGGCGGCGCTCTCATCAAAGGGTCTGTAGATGTAAGGCACCGTGAGCAATCTATAGAAATCACATCATTCAGCCATAATCTGTATATCCCGACCGATAGCAATACGGGAAAACTTACAGGGACACGCGTACACGGTGCCCTGATGTTCGAAAAGGAGTTTGATAGTTCATCCCCTTATCTCATGAAAGCTGTAGCCACCGGGCAAACTCTTCAGAGTGCCGAATTTAAATGGTATCGCATCAATGATGCAGGCCAGGAAGTTGAGTATTACAACATGTTCCTGGAAGGGTGAAGATTGTATCAGTCACACCAATGATGCATGACACAAAAACTGTGATAAATGCAGGTCACCTTGAGCAGGTACATTTACGCTACGCTAAAATCACGTGGACGTTCAAGGACGGAAATATTCAGTATTCCGACGCATGGGCAGAACGTGTAACCGGGTAACTATGCATGGATAGTGTTGAAGAACTTAACGGGACGTATTTCTATAAGGGATACTCCAACCTTTCTGCCGGAGAGTTGCTCTTTTGGATTTTCCTTGATGAAGCGGCTGAACAGTTCGGAACAAGCGATCTTTTAACAGTTGGGCTAATTTTGCCTGGTCAGCCTGAAATAGTGACAAGAGGCAAACCTGGAGGGACAACCCCAGGAACATCACTACTCAGTTCACAGTTACGTCATTGGCTAAATATTGAAACCAGACGCTTACCCACCCTGACTAACTCAAGTATCAGAAGAATGAAGTTTGCCTATGTTACTAATCTCGGGGCATTTGTAGGAAGATGGATTCCAGTCCTTGGGATTTTTGTTATTGCTGCCGATATCTCAGCCATCGCTTATAAGGCGACAATGAAATACAACACCATAGCCAGAGGAAACGACAAGTTATGGTGACAAATGAAGATGTGATTACTTGGTACTGTGAAAAGTTCAACAAGCCTGCCTTGTTCACCAGGAAGTCATGGCCCGTAACTCTTGATACCAGCCTCTCCACAGGTGATTACGTTTGGGCGAGTGAAACAGGGGCAGACATCATGAGGGAATATTTTCAACGTTTTGATGTGGACCCTGCAAACTTCGACTTTTACCGATACTGGCCTGAGGAGACATTTATCCTTTACTCTTTATTCACTAGTGGAAAGGACGACGATGAACCCGAACCGTTAACACTTCGTATGCTTTCTGAGTCTGCAAAGGCAGGCAGATGGTTATATGACTGACAAGCTAAAGGGCTATTTATTCTCCTTTGTCATATTCGCTCTGCGCTATTGCCTGGCCCCCTTCTTTGACGTGCATAAGTTGAATGCATGACAAGCGCATGAATCGCGTTACACTCCCCTGATTACTTCCTACTGAACGAGAACAACAACTATGCAGAAAAACGATTCTTATCAGCAACTCACCCGCACCTTCCAGCGTCTCTCCCGCTTCTCGCACCTCTCCGCCATCGCCAGTTGGGACATGTTCACCATGATGCCTCCCGGCGGCAGCGCCGCACGAGGTGAAGCCCTGGCGGAGCTGAGCGTCCTGCAACATCAAATCCTGACCGATAAAAACGTGGCCGACTGGCTGCGTAACGCCGAAAGCGAAGATCTTAACGACGTTGAACAGGCCAACCTGCGGGAGATGAAACGCCACTATCAGCAGGCTGCGCTGCTGCCGGAATCGCTGGTTGAAGCAAAATCGCTGGCGGGCAGCAAATGCGAGCATGCCTGGCGCACCCAGCGTCCGGCGAACGACTGGCAGGGTTTTGCCGTCAACCTGAAAGAGGTGGTGAAACTGAGCCGGGAAGAGGCCCGTCTGCGTGCCGAAGCCAAAGGCTGCACCCCTTACGACGCGCTGCTGGATATCTTCGAGCCGGATATGACCAGCGCCCGGCTGGATGAGCTGTTTGGCGATCTCAAAACCTGGCTGCCGGATCTGCTGGCGCAGGTGGTCGAGAAGCAGGCGCACCACGCCTTCGTGCCGCCGCAGGGTCCATTCCCCACCGCCATTCAGCGTGAGCTGGGGCTGGAGGCGATGAAGAGCCTTGGATTCGACTTTAATGCGGGCCGTCTGGACGTCAGCGCTCACCCATTCTGTGGCGGCGTGCCGGAAGATGTGCGCATCACCACCCGCTACAACGAAGACGAACTGTTAAGCGCCCTGTTTGGCGTGATCCACGAAACCGGCCATGCGCGCTATGAACAGAACCTGCCGCGCAACTGGCTCGGTCAGCCTATCGCCCTGGCGCGTTCTACCGCTATCCACGAATCCCAGAGCCTGTTCTTTGAAATGCAGCTCGGACGCAGCAAGGCATTCCTCAACCACCTGCTCCCGGCCGTCCATGAACGTTTCGGCACCCAGGCGGCCTTTACGCCTGAGAATTTTGTCGCCTGGAACCAGCGGGTGAAGCCTGGCTATATCCGCGTGGATGCCGATGAAGTGAGCTATCCGGCACACGTCGTGCTGCGCTATGAAATTGAGCGGGCGCTGATTAACGGTGAAATCGAGGTGGAGGACATTCCGGCGCTGTGGGATGAAAAAATGCAGGCCTGGCTGGGCTTATCAACAAAAGATAATTACCGCAACGGCTGTATGCAGGATATCCACTGGACCGACGGTGGCTTTGGCTACTTCCCGTCATACACTTTAGGCGCTATGTACGCCGCTCAGTTGTTCAGTGCGGCCAAAACCGCGCTACCGGGACTGGACGCATCCATCGCCGCCGGGGATTTCAGCGCCCTGTTCGACTGGCTGCGCCAGAACATCTGGCAGCACGGCAGCCGTTTCACCACCGCCCAGCTGATTGAGCAGGCGACCGGGGAAGATCTCAACGTCCGTTATTTCCGCGAACATCTTACCTCCCGCTATCTGTAACCTTCCTCGCCGGGTCATCGACCCGGCGTTGTACATACCGTTACACGCCGATACCAAACACTCACGGAAGCCCCGAAATTTCAGGGATATAGTTCTTTCAACGGCCCCGCAGTGGGGTTAAATGAAAAAACCAATTCGAGGGTAAGATGATGAAAAAAGTATTAGCTCTGGTTGTTGCCGCTGCTATGGGTCTCTCTTCTGCTGCATTCGCCGCTGACGCTGTTGCCAACACCGCGGCTCCGGCTGCCACCTCTACTGCGGCACCGGCTGCGAAAACCGTGCAGCATAAAAAACACAAAAAAGTCGCAGTACAGAAAGCGCAGGCGGCTAAAAAGCACCACAAAAAAGCCGTGAAAAAAGAAGAGGCCGCACCTGTAGCCCAGAAAGCGCAGGCAGCAAAAAAACACCATAAAAAAGCAGTGAAACACGAAGCTGCTGCTCAAACCGCAAAACCGGCTGCATAAGCCCGCTTAGCTTAACGTGTCCGCGACGGGCACGTTGGTCATCGGCGCTGTACCGGCAAGGTGGCAGCGCC
The DNA here is from genome assembly GCF_965195605.1 of Leclercia sp. M-A074-M. Classification (NCBI taxonomy): domain Bacteria; kingdom Pseudomonadati; phylum Pseudomonadota; class Gammaproteobacteria; order Enterobacterales; family Enterobacteriaceae; genus Leclercia; species Leclercia sp. M-A074-M. The sequence continues at coordinate 289,840 of NZ_CBDAHM010000004.1, forward strand.
GTTTTTTTATCCGGAGGGCGTTATGTTGCAGCGCTATCGGTTTGAGGTAATTCTTGTCACGCTTATTTTATGCGCACTTGTCGCGGGTGTGTTTTATATTTCCTGACTGTAGTACGCTGATTTTACTCCCACTTTCGCGCTGTCCCGTCTATAGTTAATTACCAGGGTTCATATTTAATAATCATAATTAATCCCTTTAGAGTGTGATATGCGTAAATCTGTTGCGATTGTGCTGGGAACATTTTTTCTCTTTTCTGGATTAAGTCATGCGGACGATGGCGACAACGAGGCCGCGAACGCCAAAGAGATTCAAACGCTCTTTTTTGGTCATGACGATCGCACGCGTGTCGCCGATCCCTCCCGCGCGCCGTGGGAGGCCATTGGCCAGCTGGAGACGGCCAGCGGAAACCTCTGTACCGCCACCCTCATCACCCCTCGACTGGCGCTGACCGCCGGACACTGTCTGCTGGTGCCGCCGAAAGGTAAACCGGATAGGGCCGTTGCCCTGCGCTTCATCTCGCAAAAGGGGAGCTGGCGTTATGAGATCCACGGCATTGAAGGCCGCGTCGATGCCTCATTAGGCAGACGGCTGAAAGCCGATGGCGATGGCTGGATTGTGCCGCCCTCTGCCGCCTCGTGGGATTTTGGTCTGGTAGTGTTGCGCAACCCGCCGTCGGGGATCACCCCGCTACCGCTGTTTGCCGGGGATAAAGCGGAGCTGACCGCCGCCCTGAAAGAGGCCGATCGCAAGGTGAGCCAGGCGGGATACCCGGAAGATCATCTGGATGTGCTGTACACCCATCAGGACTGTATCGTCACCGGCTGGGCGCAAAACAGCGTGCTGTCCCATCAGTGTGATACCCTGCCCGGCGACAGCGGTTCGCCGCTGATGCTGAATACCGCCGCAGGCTGGCAGCTTATTGGCGTTCAGAGCTCGGCCCCGGCGGCAAAAGATCGCTGGCGGGCCGATAACCGCGCCCTGTCGATCACCGGTTTTCGCGACAAGCTGGCAGAGCTGGCCCAGCAGTGACTTAACACTGGCGCTGCTGCCGTAGCGCCATAATCGCCTCTATCGGCATCGGCTGACTGTACCAGTAACCCTGCAGCTGATCGCAGCCCGCCAGACGCAGCAGCTTCATCTGTTTTTCGTTCTCCACCCCTTCTGCGACTACCGTCATCCCCAGCGCGGTGGCAATGCGCACCGTACCGCTCACCAGCGCCGAGGCCTGTTCGTCGTGATCCACCAGCCCGGCCAGGGATTTATCTATCTTGATGGTATTGAAGTTAAAGCGGCGCAAATAGCCGATACTGGAGTAGCCGGTACCGAAATCGTCCAGTGCCACCGCGATACCCTGCGCCTTGAGATTATTGATGGCTGAGCGTGCCCGCTCGGGATTTTCCAGCACGTAGGTTTCGGTTACTTCCAGCTGCAGGCGCGTAGGGGGAAAGTGGCTGAGGGCCAGCGCGCCTTCCACTTTGGCTTCAAATTCGGGATCACGAAACTGCGCCGGGGAGATGTTGACCGAGAGTTTTAAATCCGTGTATGGCTCCAGATCCTGACAGGCCCGGCTGAGGACAAACTGCCCCAGGCCGTAAATCAGACCGCTGGTTTCGGCGACGGTAATAAACTCATCCGGCGCCAGCGGCCCCTGGGGACGCCGCGGCCAGCGCACCAGCGCTTCCACGCCGACCATTTTCTGGCTGCGGGCATCGATGATCGGCTGATACCAGACGTCAAACTCATTGTGTTCCAGACCATGACGGATCTGCCCCTCAATGGCCAGCCGACGCTCGCGAACGTTGTTCAGCTCGGCATCATAGTACGTCACCCGCCCCTTGCCGGTAATTTTCGAGTGGTACATAGCAATATCGGCGCGACGGAACAGCTCGGTGCTGGTGCACTCCACCAGCGTGCCGCTGGCGATGCCGATACTGGCGCCAATGTGGATGGAACGCTCACCAACAATGATGGGCGAGTGGAGATAATAAAGCACAAAGCCGGCAAACGCCGAGGCCAGCGCTTCGGCGTTGTCGCCCCCGATGGTCATGGCAAACTCATCGCCGCCCATGCGGGCCAGCATGCCGTCTTTGGGCACATTGTCACGCAGCGCGCCCGCGATGATGACGATCAGCGCATCGCCCACCTCATGGCCGTAGATATCATTGACGTCCTTAAAGCCGTCGAGATCGATAAACACCACGCTTTTGCGATCGGTATCGCCGCGCTGGCTCACCCGCTCCAGCTCTTCAATCAGCGCCCGGCGATTGGGTAGATGACTCAGCCAGTCGGTGCGCGCCACCGACCGCGCCAGCGTCTCCCCCCGCGCCAGTTTATACAGCCCCACGCAGCTGAAGAGGATAAACAGCAAAATCAGCGTCGCGGTGAGCAAGACGATCTGCGTGATGTCGAGGGAGGCCGCTTTCGCCGCTGCGGCCCCCGGCAGGCGCGGCTGCCACGAGAGATAGCCCAGCACTTCGCCGGAGGAGCTTTTTAGCGGCACACTGACATCGCTCACCCGCTCTGGCGTAAAGGTCAGGTTGTCGATCTGAAACGTATTCCCGAGATCGCGCAGAATTTGCGGGTTGATATGGCGGGTAATCACCAGAAAACGACGGGTATTGTCCCCCACCCGCAGGCTGCCAATCGTCGGGCGTATCAGGCCAACGCCAACAAAAGCAATCCCCGCCCGGGTACGGGTGATCCCGGCGTAGATGTTTTTATCCGAGCGCAGGGCGTTGGTATGCATCAGGATCAGCGATTTCAAACCGTCGCCAAAGAAGTCGAGGTTTTTTTCGGCAAAAGGCTGGCCTTTGAACGATCCCCACAGCACCCGAAACCGTTCGTCGAGTACAAAGGTGCCGTCATAGAGGTTATTCACCTTGTAGCCTGCGCCCCAGGTGTTGTAGAGCCAGTCGATGTCGAGCGCCGGGCGATAGGCCTCCCGCACGGCATCGTCCCAGACCGCGTTATCAATCACCAGCGACCAGACCCGGTTCACCGATGTCTGAATGGCGCCCTCTACCGAGAGCGCGGTGCGCTGCTCGTCGATTTCGTTGGCTTTACTGCTGATAAGGTTGAGGGAGAGGTAGAGCAAGGCGACCACAGAGAAAATTAAGCCGACCCCTGCCATGAAGATCATGGCAAACAAGGTCCTGGCAGAAGGAATTTTATGCCAGCTTAAAGGGTTACGCATTCAGTCACCGTCCTTTTTTATGCCCTCCGTCTAAGCGTAATACAGGAGATAAATTTCGCTGCCCGTAATGACAGGCAGCGACGTTATCAGGCCAGTTTTATCATGATCATTCCGGCGAGGAGCAGCACCAGGCCAATCCACCCTTTTTGATTCAACCGCTGCCCAAACAGGATCCAGCCTGCGGCAAGCGTTGCCGCAATACCAAACCCGCCCCACAGGGCATAGGCGACCGACAGATCAATCCCCTTTACCGCCTGCGACAGGGCGCTGAAGGCGCCCAGTACCGCGGCAATCGACAGCAGGCCGTAGGTTTTGCGGCGAAAACCGTCTGAGAATTTCAGCAGAACGTTGGCAATAATTTCGAGCGCGGTAGCCAGGGCTAACCAGGCGGCATGGATCCACTCAAACTGCTGCATGGGTCACCTCCGCACGCGATTTTGCCGGTTTTCGGGTGCCGGATTTAATTAATATGATGCCTGCCACCAGCGTCGTCAGCCCGGCCATTTTCATCAGGGAAAGCGACTCATCAAACAGCAGCACGCTGAACAGCGTAATTAACAAAATACCAATACCTTCCCATAACGCGTAGGCCACGCCCAGTGCGATTTTTTTAACCGCAAAACTGAGGAAAATATAGGACAGCGCAATCATCGACAGCATTAAAATATAGCCGCTGTGACTGCCGGTGACGCTGGCCCATTTCATGGAGAGGGTGCCGGTTATTTCAGCAACGATAGCAAGACCTAAGAGGATCCAGTAAAACATGTTTTTCTCCTGCTTGAGAATATAATCCTTCGCGGCTCGCCAGTAACGGCAGCCGGATAAAAAAACGTAACAGATTAGCCGGACGCAATGCGCCAGCTCAGGCAGAGAGAGGGTCTACAGCGCGTTGCGCCAGTGTTGCTCGCCAGACGTAAGGCAAAAAGAGGAGAACAGAGCGGGAGTGATTTTTGATAAAACGGTGCTGAACAGATTGTCCATAAAATTACAATTATCTGCGGTGTTGCTTCTCGTCAGTGCAGATGAAAATTGTCTCCAGTAGTTAAACACAGCTGATTTCTACCATAAGCCAGGATTTTACTCAAAGCATTTTCATTTCTTTACCCTCATCGTTTGCGTTTGGTTAATTTATTAAGCGTGCTGCGCCGCTAGAATAAATATAAAGGACATTATCAGGAGCCAGCATGGCGAAACCCATTATTACCCTCAACGGATTAAAAATAGTCATTATGCTTGGCATGCTGGTGATTGTACTTACCGGGATCCGTTTCGCGGCAGATATTATCGTGCCCTTTATCCTGGCGCTGTTTATCGCCGTGGTGCTTCAGCCTGTTGTGCGAAGACTGGTGCGGCTTCGTCTGCCACGCGTGCTGGCTATCACCCTGCCGATTGTGCTTATCGTGGTGCTGATGGCTTTGCTGGTGGCTTATCTCGGCACCTCGCTGAATGAACTGGCCCGCACCCTGCCGCACTATCGCACCTCGCTGGCCGTTCCGCTGCTGCATCTTGAGCCCTGGCTGCAGCGGGCCGGAATTGAGGTGTCGATGGAAGAGCTGCTGAAATATATTGACCCCAATGCCGCCATGACGCTGGTGACCGCCCTGCTGGCCCAGCTCTCCAGCGCCATGACCTCCATTTTTCTTTTACTGCTGACCGTGGTCTTTATGCTGCTGGAGGTGCCGCAGCTGCCGGCGAAACTCCAGCCTCTGATGACCCGCCCGGTGGAAGGCATGGCTGCCATCCAGCGCGCCCTTGACAGCGTGTCGCACTATCTGGTGCTGAAGACCGCCATTAGTCTGGTGACCGGGCTGGTGGTGTGGGGGATGCTGGCGGTGCTGGAGGTACGGTTTGCCTTCGTCTGGGCGCTGCTGGCCTTTGCGCTGAACTATATCCCCAACATCGGTTCGGTGCTGGCCGCCGTTCCCCCGATTGCCCAGGTGCTGGTCTTCAGCGGCTTTTACGCTGCGCTGGTGCTGCTGGCAGGTTATCTGCTGGTGAACCTGATCTTCGGCAATATCCTCGAGCCCCGCGTGATGGGCCGCGGGCTGGGTCTCTCCACCCTGGTGGTCTTTTTGTCGCTGATCTTCTGGGGCTGGCTGTTGGGTCCGGTTGGCATGCTGCTGTCGGTGCCCCTGACCATTATTGCGAAGATTGCGCTGGAGCAGACCCAGGGCGGCAAAAGCATTGCCCTGCTGCTCAGCGATATGAGCCGGGAAACGTGACGGTTAGCCAATCTCCAGCAGCGGCTTGCGGGTTCGTCCCGCCTGGCGGTAATGGGCAAGCGCTGATTGCCAGTCGGTAAAGGGCAACAGCGTCGTGTCACTGTAGTGGCTGGCGGCAAGCCATGACCAGATATCGCAAAATGCCGCCTGCCACGCCTCAGGTGTGAGCGCATCCAGATAGTTGCGGATATGAAACCAGTGCACCGCCGGAAAGTGACGCTGTAATGCAAAGGGCTGACCGGAGAGCAAACCGTAGCAGACAAAGACGGCGCTTTTGTCCATCGCCCCCAGGATCGCCAGCGCCAGCTCGCCGCCGGTGGCGTCATAGACGATATCGCTGGCCGCAGCGAGGGCACGCACGCTGTCAATGTCTTGCTGGGCAACGGGGATAATCCCCATCGCCCGCAGCCGGTCGGCATGTACCGGCGAGCGGTGAATGCCGTAAACCTCGGTTGCGTCCTGCCGCAGCGCCCACTGCCCCAGCAAAATGGCGCAGTCCGAACCGGCGGCAGTCAACAGCACCCGTTTCCCCTTAGGGGGATAGAGGCTGAGCATCAGCCAGGCCGCCAGTGGATTGATGAACGCCCGCGCCGCCAGCGAGTCAGGAATGGTATCCGGAACCGGGATCGCAAGCGTCGCCGGGCAATCCACATACTCTTGCCAGGTGCCTTCCCCACGCAGGGGCAGAACCCGCGTGCCGATAAGCGCCGCCGCGCTGTCCGGCGCGGCAATCACTCGCCCTACGCCTTCGTATCCGGCGACGGCAGGCAGGGTAATGCGATGGCGGTAAGCGCCCGTAATGGGGATAAGATCCGAAGCGTTGATCGGCGCCATCAGCATCTGCACCCGAATATCTCCCGATTTCAGCGGCGCTTTTATCGCCGTTTCCCGCCGCAGAACAGACTCAGGCTCACCAAACTGGCGGTAGCATAATACGGTGTTTTCCATACTCTAACGGCTGCGCTTGGCGTGACGCTCAAAGTTTTCCTGCTTCGCCTCACCTGATTTACGCAGCGCGACGTAACAGGCGCCACTGCCGCCGTGGTGCGGCTGGGCGACGCAAAAGGCCTGCACCGCCTCAAACTCGGTCAACCAGCGCGCCAGATAGCTGCGCACGATGTTGGCGTGAGAATTGTCGTCGCGCCCTTTACCATGAATGATAATCAGGTTACGCAGGCCGTCACGCTCCGCCTGACGAATAAAGGTATACAGCTGCTGGCGGCACTGCTCAACGGGCTGACGCAGCAAAGTAAGGCTCGCCTGACGCGGATATTTGCCCGAGCGCAGCTTGTCGATAACCCCCTGTTGTACCCCTTCACGCTGGAAAGCCAACTGCTCCGCAAGGGGGATGACATCCAGAAAGCCGGTGGTCAGAAAGTTATCGAGCTGGGTGATATCCACGGGCTGGCGGGTACGCGAGGCGCGCGTTGGCTGCCAGTGGACCTCGGTACAGCGCTTGAGGGGCTGGACATCCTCCATCGCATCAAGAAAAAGCGATTTATCTTCTGGGTTCATGGCATCCTCCTGCTTAGCTGACAGGCTACTATACCTGCCCCCTCACCCTGGCTCAATGCGGCGTTACCCTGTCTGCACGGCCAAAAAACAACCAGTAAGAAAATAATAATAAATACAGTTATTTTAATTAATAATTAAAGCGCACTTAAGTTTATTTTTATTAATGATAAACTTTATGACTTAGGTAAAACTTTTAAAAACCAGGCGCTTTCTTATCTGTATTATTGTCAAAAAAATGATATATACAAAGGTATCTGCACTATGGAAACAATAAGCAGAGTCGCATGTGGAGCAATGCTGTGTGTACTGTGGGGTCTGTTGGATGTCGACAGGCTCCATTTTTTTAAGGTGAATGTGGTTAAGAAATAACCTGCCGGGCATGGCGCCTGAATTGTGTGATTAATGAATCGGTCAACGGCGTCTGTCGGGAATCTCTTCTTTGAATCAGGTAATAGGTGGCTTTTGGTAAAGGTTCTTTTACCGGGATCATGACCAGACGCTGTGCCAGCAGCGGGTCGCAACCCAGTTCCTGCGGCAAAATGCTGAGAAAATCACTGTGGGCCACCAGGCTAATACTTGATGAAAACGTTTCGCATACCACGCCAATATGCGGGATTTGTTGGCGATGAGAAAACATCTCTTCCAGCTGCTTATAATAACTGCCGCGCGGCGTTGGCATTGTCCAGCTGTATTTCAGTAACTCATTAATTGATTTAGCGCCAGTCGCCGGATGACCTTCACGACAAAATATCGCAAACGGTTTCTCAAACAATTTTTCAAACGTGAACTCATGATCATAAGGGCCCTGATAATAGGTATTTATGGTGAAATCGAGTTCGCCCTGGCGTAATTCATTAATCATCGACACTAATTGCCCTTCCATAATCCGCACCTTCACCTGCGGATGCTGCTGATGGAAGCGTTTGATAACCGCGGGCATTAACAAACGAGCAATACTGGCGCCCATGCCGATATTAATTTGCCCCGCCTGCTGGCCTTGTCGCTGACGAATATCATCCTGGGCGCTGCGTAACTCTTCGAGGATCAGGCTGGCATGCTGATAAAAACTCTCTCCGCACTCGGTGAGAGTCACCCCTTTACTGCGGCGGATGAACAGCTGCGCCGCGATGCCCTCCTCCAGCTCTTTAATCGATTTGGTCAGCGCCGGTTGCGACAGGTTCAGTACCCGGCTGGCTCCCCGAATGCTTCCCTGTTTTGCAACTTCCACGAACGCCCGCAGCTGGTGAAATTTTACCTGAAATGTCATGTCGGCACCGATAACCGTTGTTTATCAGAGAAAAGAAACTGTCATCTACTGTAATGGAATTGATTGTGCGAGGGTAAGCCACGAACGGTTAAATCTGTGAAAAAACGGTTAGTGATAAGTAAAAACTATCACAGTGTGAAGCAGTTCACATATTCTTATGATAGAGGAAACGAAATGCAGAGACTGGCGCAGGACCTGAAGGCCCTCTTCCCCCAACTCACCGCGTGGCGACGCGATTTTCACCATTTTGCTGAATCCGGATGGGTCGAGTTCCGTACCGCGGCAAAGGTCGCAGAGATACTGGATCAGCTAGGCTATGACCTGGCGATGGGCCGGGATGTGGTCGATGCCGACACCCGGATGGGCCTGCCAGACGACGCCACCCTGGCAGAGGCCTTTGCCCGCGCGCGTCAGCAAGGCGCGCCTGAAAAATGGCTTAGCGCCTTTGAAGGCGGTTTTACCGGTATTGTCGCCACGCTGCAAACGGGCCGCCCCGGGCCGACGCTGGCGTTTCGCGTGGACATGGACGCGCTGGAGCTTGATGAAGCCCGCGACAACGACCATCTTCCCTTCCGGGAAGGTTTTGCCTCCTGTAACGGCGGCATGATGCACGCCTGCGCCCACGATGGGCATACCACCATTGGTCTTGGACTGGCGCATCTGCTGATGCAGTACCGCGAGCAGCTCAACGGCACCATCAAACTGATCTTCCAGCCTGCCGAAGAGGGTACCCGCGGCGCACGGGCGATGGTGGCGGCTGGCGCGCTCGACGGCGTGGACTATTTCACCGCCATCCACATTGGCACCGGCGTGCCTGCGGGCACCGTCATCTGCGGCAGCGATAATTTTATGGCCACCACTAAATTCGACGTGCGCTTTACCGGCGTGGCGGCGCATGCGGGTGGCAAGCCTGAAGAGGGACGCAACGCCCTGCTGGCCGCTGCCCAGGCGGCGATCGGCCTGCACAGCATCGCCCCGCACAGCGAAGGTGCGTCGCGGGTTAACGTCGGCGTGATGCAGGCGGGCAGCGGCCGTAACGTCGTGCCCGCCAGCGCCCTGCTGAAAGTGGAGACCCGCGGCGAGAGCGAAGCGATTAACAACTACGTCTTTGCGCGCGCCAAAGCGGTGATTGACGGTGCGGCGGCGATGCATGGCGTCAGCAGCGAGTTGCGCCTGATGGGTGCAGCCACCTCCAGTACGCCGTCCCCGGCGTGGGTCAACTACTTACGCGAACAGGCGCAACAGGTGGCAGGCGTTGAGCAGTCCATCGATAAGGTGAAAGCCCCTGCCGGCTCGGAAGATGCCACCCTGATGATGGCCCGGGTCCAGCAAAACGGCGGGCTTGCCTCCTATATGGTATTTGGCACTACCCTCAGCGCCGGACACCACAACGAAAAATTCGACTTCGATGAGACGGTGATGTTGATTGCCATCGAAACCCTGGCGCGTACCGCGCTTAATTTCCCGTGGACGCGAGGTGTGTAATGTCGTCAATTTACCGTTTTGTTGAGGATGCCATCGACACCCGCGCGCAGCAGTTTACCGCCATTGCCGATGCGATCTGGGATCACCCGGAGACCCGCTTCGAAGAGTTCTGGTCTGCCGAACGGCTTGCCAGCGCCCTGGAAGAGACGGGCTTTACCCTGTCCCGGGAGGCCGGTGGCATACCGAACGCCTTTATTGCCAGCTACGGCGAGGGGAAACCGGTTATCGCCGTTCTGGGGGAGTATGACGCCCTGGCAGGATTAAGCCAGCAGGCGCACTGCGCCACCCCGCAAAGCGATACCCCGGGAGCCAACGGCCACGGCTGCGGGCATAACCTGCTCGGCACCGCCGGGCTGGCAGCCGCGGTGGCGGTAAAAAGCTGGCTGGAGCAGCAGGGTGGCAGCGGTACTGTGCGCTTTTACGGCTGCCCCGGCGAAGAAGGCGGATCGGGCAAAACCTTTATGGTGCGCGAGGGGTTGTTCGACGATGTGGATGCCGCCGTTACCTGGCACCCCGAAGCGTTCGCCGGGATGTTTAACGTCAGCACCCTGGCCAACATCCAGGTAGCATGGCGTTTTCACGGCACCGCGGCCCATGCGGCGAACTCCCCGCATCTTGGCCGTAGCGCGCTGGATGCCGTCACCCTGATGACCACCGGCACCAATTTTCTCAATGAACATATTATTGAAAAAGCCCGGGTCCATTACGCCATCACCGATACCGGCGGCATCTCACCGAATGTGGTGCAGGCTCAGGCGGAAGTCCTCTATCTGATCCGCGCCCCGGAGATGGCTGACGCGCAGCAGATCTATGAGCGTATCGAAAAGATTGCCCAGGGTGCGGCGCTGATGACCGAAACCACCGTGGAGCGACGCTTTGAAAAGGCCTGTTCCAGCTACCTGCCTAACCGCACCCTGGAGGCCGCCATGTACCGCGCCGTTCAGCATTACGGTACGCCAGAGTGGAGCGACGAGGAGCGCGGCTTCGCGGCGGAGATCCGCGCCACGCTGAGCGACAACGATCTGCAGAACAGCCTGAAAAATATCGCTGCCACCGGGGGTGAAGAGGGTAAGCAGTTTGCCCGCCGCCATCAGCAGACCCTGCTGATTGACGAGGTGGCCCCTTATGCCATCACCGATAACGTACTGGCGGGCTCTACTGACGTGGGTGATGTGAGCTGGAAAATGCCGGTTGCCCAGTGCTTCACCCCCTGCTTTACCGTGGGCACGCCGCTCCATACCTGGCAGCTGGTTGCCCAGGGCCGCACCTCCATCGCCCATAAAGGCATGCTCCAGGCGGGCAAAGTGATGGGCGCAACAGCCCTGGCGCTTCTTCAGGATCCGGCGCTGCTGGCCACCTGCCGCGAGGAGTTTACTCAACAAATCACTGAAAAACCGTACGTTTGCCCGATTCCAGAAAACGTGACACCGTCACCTTTAAAATAATAAAACACAACAACACAACACTCCCGAGGAACGCCCATGAGTATGTCATCCATACCTTCGCATTCCCCATCCGGCAAGCTCTATGGTTGGGTTGAAAGGATCGGTAATAAAGTGCCCCATCCTTTCCTGCTATTTATCTATTTGATTGTGATTTTGATGGTCGCTACCGCCATATTGTCGGCCTTTGACGTCAGCGCCCGTAATCCGGCTGACGGCAGCATGGTGGCGGTAAAGAATCTGCTCAGCGTTGAAGGTCTGCACTGGTTTTTACCGAACGTGGTTAAAAACTTCAGCGGCTTCGCGCCGTTGGGGGCCATCCTGGCGCTGGTGCTGGGAGCGGGTCTGGCTGAACGTTCCGGCCTGCTGCCTGCGCTGATGGTCAAGATGGCCTCCCACGTCAGCGCGCGTTACGCCAGCTATATGGTGCTGTTTATCGCTTTCTTCAGCCATATCTCATCGGATGCCGCGCTGGTGATCATGCCCCCGATGGGAGCGCTGATCTTCCTTGCGGTGGGAAGGCACCCGGTGGCGGGTCTGCTGGCGGCCATCGCCGGGGTCGGCTGTGGCTTTACCGCCAATCTGCTGATCGTCACCACCGACGTGTTGCTTTCCGGTATCAGCACCGAAGCGGCAAAATCCATCGATGCTGCGATGCACGTCAGCGTGATCGACAACTGGTACTTTATGGCCAGCTCGGTGATTGTGCTGACCCTTGTCGGGGGGCTGATCACCGATAAGATCGTGGAGCCGCGTCTGGGCAAGTGGCAGGGCAACAGCGATGAAAAGCTGGATGCATTAACGCCAGAGCAGCGCCGGGGGCTGCGGGTGGCTGGGGTGGTGTCGCTGCTCTTTATCGCCGCCATTGCGCTGATGGTGGTGCCGGAGAGCGGTATCCTGCGCGATCCGGTGAAACATACCGTTCTGCCTTCGCCGTTTATCAAAGGCATCGTGCCGCTGATTATCCTCTTCTTCTTTGTCGTCTCGCTGGCCTACGGTATCGCTACCGGGAAAGTGCGTCGTCAGGGCGATCTGCCGCAGCTGATGATCGAGCCGATGAAGGAGATGGCCGGGTTTATCGTGATGGTGTTCCCGCTGGCGCAGTTTGTCGCCATGTTTAACTGGAGCAACATGGGCAAATTTATGGCGGTGGGGCTGACCGATATTCTGGAGAGTGCCGGGCTGAGCGGCGTGCCGGCGTTTGTGGGCCTGGCGCTGCTGTCGTCCCTGCTCTGCATGTTTATCGCCAGCGGCTCGGCCATCTGGTCGATCCTGGCCCCTATTTTCGTGCCGATGTTCATGCTGCTGGGTTTCCATCCGGCGTTTGCGCAGATCCTCTTTCGCGTGGCGGATTCATCGGTCATCCCGCTGGCGCCGGTCTCCCCCTTTGTGCCGCTGTTTTTAGGCTTCCTGCAGCGCTACAAGCCCGAGGCGAAACTGGGTACCTACTATTCGCTGGTGCTGCCGTATCCGCTTATCTTTTTAGGGGTATGGTTGCTGATGCTGGTGGCGTGGTATCTTGTCGGCCTGCCTATCGGGCCAGGGGTCTACCCGCGACTGAACTAAGGAATGTGCCAGATGCTGAGATTACTCGAAGACAAAATTGCTACGCCCCTTGGGCCGCTGTGGGTCATTGCCGATGAGCAATTCAACCTGCGCGCCGTTGAGTGGGAGGAGCACAGCAACCGGATGGTGGAGCTGCTGAATATCCACTACCGGGCGCAGGGCTACGAGCGCATCAGCACCAGCAATCCGGGCGGGCTGAGCGAAAAGCTCACCGCCTGGTTCGAGGGCGATCTCAGCATTATCGATACCCTGCCAACCGCCACCGCGGGTACCCCTTTTCAGCGTGAGGTGTGGCAGGCGTTGCGTTCCATTCCCTGCGGCCAGGTGATGCACTACGGGCAGCTGGCAGCACAGCTTGGCCGCCCGGGTGCGGCGCGTGCCGTCGGGGCAGCTAACGGCTCCAATCCGGTCAGTATTGTGGTGCCCTGCCATCGCGTTATCGGACGTAACGGCACCCTCACCGGGTATGCTGGCGGGGTGCAGCGCAAAGAGTGGTTACTGCGTCATGAAGGCTATTTACTGCTGTAGTTCCAGGCTTTTAGTGCTTAATATTCCTTAAGTTAATTGAAATATCCGCAACCAAGTTGTGGAATTTCAAGAAGATGCTGACACATTCACGCTTCTTGACCTTATTGATGGTTTAGCAGGCTTACGCAGGGTCAAAAAAGATGTTAAAATTGACCAATATCAATTAAGGCTTGAGCATACCTATGATCCCGGAAAAGCGAATTATTCGACGCATTCAGTCTGGCGGTTGTGCTATCCATTGTCAGGACTGCAGCATCAGCCAGCTCTGTATCCCGTTTACCCTGAATGAGCACGAGCTTGATCAGCTTGATAATATTATCGAGCGTAAAAAGCCGATTCAGAAAGGGCAGACGCTGTTTAAAGCGGGAGACGAACTGAAGTCGCTGTACGCTATCCGCTCTGGCACTATTAAAAGCTATACCATCACCGAACAGGGCGACGAGCAAATCACCGGCTTCCACCTGGCGGGCGACCTGGTCGGCTTTGACGCCATCGGCACCGGTAACCACCCGAGCTTCGCCCAGGCGCTGGAAACCTCAATGGTTTGCGAAATCCCGTTTGAAACGCTGGACGATCTGTCAGGCAAAATGCCTAACCTGCGCCAGCAGATGATGCGTCTGATGAGCGGTGAGATCAAAGGGGATCAGGATATGATTCTGCTGCTTTCCAAAAAGAATGCAGAAGAACGCCTGGCCGCGTTTATTTACAACCTCTCCCGTCGTTTCGCCGAGCGCGGCTTCTCTCCTCGTGAGTTCCGTCTGACCATGACCCGTGGCGATATCGGTAACTACCTGGGCCTGACCGTTGAGACCATCAGCCGTCTGCTGGGGCGTTTCCAGAAAAGCGGCATGCTGGCGGTAAAAGGGAAATACATCACCATTGAGAATGGTGAAGCGCTGGCAGTGCTGGCGGGCCACTCGCGTAACGTCGCATAAATTCATCTGACTTCTGTTTGCCAGATCGGTAATTTTACTGATTTATTGATCTGGCAAAACTTCCCCTCTGTTTCATTTCAGATATATAGGTTACTCTTTTACTTACAGACTGTGGTGACAGTAGTAAGGAGACCTGTATGGCAAAGTATCAAAACATGCTGGTGGCCATCGATCCTAATCAGGACGATCAACCGGCGTTACGACGAGCTGTCTATTTACATCAACGGATTGGTGGCAGAATCAAAGCGTTTCTGCCGATATATGACTTTTCTTACGAAATGACCACCCTTCTGTCGCCTGACGAACGCACCGCCATGCGTCAGGGCGTGATCAGCCAGCGTACGGCCTGGATCCGCGAACAGGCAAAATTCTATCTTGATGCCGGTGTACCCATTGAGATTAAGGTGGTGTGGCATAACCGTCCGTTTGAAGCCATCATCCAGGAAGTGGTGAGCGGCGAACACGATCTGCTCCTGAAAATGGCCCATCAGCACGACAAGCTCGAGGCGGTGATTTTCACGCCGACCGACTGGCACCTGCTGCGCAAATGCCCGTGCCCGGTGTGGATGGTTAAAGACCAGCCGTGGCCGGAAGGCGGCAAAGCGGTGGTGGCGGTCAATCTCGCCAGCGAAGAGAACTACCACAACGCCCTCAACGAGAAGCTGATCAAAGAGACGCTCTATCTCGCCGAGAAGGTCAACCATACCGAAGTCCACCTTGTGGGCGCCTACCCGGTTACGCCCATCAACATCGCCATCGAACTCCCGGAATTTGACCCGACCGTTTATAACGACGCCATCCGCGGCCAGCATCTGCTGGCGATGAAATCCCTGCGGCAAAAATTTGGTATCGATGAAAAACTGACCCATGTCGAAAAAGGGCTGCCTGAAGAGGTGATCCCCGATCTGTCCGAGCATCTGCAGGCCGGTATCGTGGTGTTAGGCACTATTGGCCGCACCGGTATTTCAGCCGCCTTCCTCGGCAACACCGCCGAACAGGTGATCGACCATCTGCGCTGTGATCTGCTGGTCATCAAGCCCGATCAGTATCAAACCCCGGTTGAGCTCGACGACGACGAAGACGACTAAACATAAAAAAGCCCGCCAATTGGCGGGCTTTTTTTCTAGCTCTCGGTGACAGGCTGTGTCGAAGGCTGTGCCCTCTCGCCCTCTTTCATCCACGGTGCATGCAGCACCATGCTTGGCAGAGCCAGTTTTACCCCTTCATCATTCAGGCTCTCCAGGATACGGATATTGATCTCCTGCTGGATATCCATGTATTTGTTGTAATCTGCGGTGTTCACGATATGCACCACCTCAAAGGTGAGACGGTCTTTGTCAAAACCGAGCAGATGGGCACGGTCGAAACGCGTTTCGCCGATATCGGTGATGATTTTTTTCACGTTATCGCCAATGATGCGCAGCTTCTCAGGCGGCGTGTCGCTGGCGACGCCGAAGGTAAAGACGATTCGGCGCGTCTGCATACGCTTATAGTTGTGCAGCGTTTGCTGAAGCAGGATCGCATTACCGCAGACAATCTGCTCCCCGCTCAGGCTGCGAATACGCGTCGTTTTAAGACCGATATGCTCCACCGTCCCGGCCACGTCGTTAAACACCACGAAATCGCCAATTTCGAAGGGTTTATCGAACCCAATTGAGAGCGAAGCGAAGACGTCGCTCAGGATGGTTTGCACCGCCAGGGCAATGGCGATACCCCCGACCCCCAGGCTTGCTACCAGCGCCGTGATGTTGACGCCGGCGTTGGCAAGAATAGAGAGCAGCATCACTGACCAGACAATCGCCCGCAGGATCAGGCCGGTGATCACCAGAGTCACCGGGTTTTTATGGTTTCCCGGCGCCAGCATAACGTGTCGCAGCCAGGAGACCACCCCCTGATCCATCCACAGCGCCACCTGAATCGCCAGCACGAGGAACCAGGCGTGGCTGAGGGTGCCGGAGAGGCGGTCAGGAAGTTCCACGAAGCGCAGGCTGATAAGAAAAGCGACCACAAAGAGCATGACCCGGCTGGTTCTGTTCAGCATCTCGGTGAGGATCAGCTGCATCCGGCGTGTGGTGGGATGTTTATCGCCCCAGTTGGTGATCCCCTTGTGTACAAAGGTGATGATGCGCTTTAACAGCCAGTAAACCAGAAGCGTCACCACCACCACGGTACCGAAGCCAATCCAAAACGTGGGGGTCATCATGAGCGCCAGAAAATCGAAGTGGGACAAAAACCGCATTATCTCTCCTCCCTTCACACAAAGTTAAAAGTATAGACAGATGGAATACGTTGGCGGCAGAAATAAGAAAACCGCCCTGTTGGGCGGTTTATTCACTGTGGATAAGAGAGGCTTAGAGCGCTTTTAAGATCGCATCCACGCTGGCTTTGGCATCGCCAAACAGCATGTGGGTGTTCTCTTTAAAGAACAGCGGGTTCTGTACACCAGCGTAACCGGTGTTCATGGAGCGCTTGAAGACGATAACATTCTGCGCCTTCCACACTTCCAGAACCGGCATACCGGCGATCGGGCTCTTCGGATCGTCCTGTGCCGCCGGATTGACGGTATCGTTGGCGCCGATAACCAGCACGGTATCGGTGTCGGAGAAGTCGTCGTTGATCTCATCCATCTCCAGCACGATATCGTAAGGCACTTTCGCCTCTGCCAGCAGCACGTTCATGTGGCCCGGCAGACGCCCGGCAACCGGGTGAATACCGAAGCGCACCTTAATGCCGCGAGCACGCAGACGTTCGGTGATTTCCGCAACCGGATACTGCGCCTGCGCCACCGCCATGCCGTAGCCTGGGGTGATGATGACCGTATGCGAGTTTTTCAGCATGTCGGCAGTCTCTTCGGCGCTGATTTCACGATGCTCACCCACCTCTTCGTCACCGCCGGAGGTCTGTCCGTCGGTACCAAAGCCCCCGGCGATCACGCTGATAAACGAGCGGTTCATCGCCTTACACATGATGTAGGAGAGGATCGCACCGCTTGAACCCACCAGCGCACCGGTGACGATCAGCAGGTCGTTGCTCAGCATAAAGCCCGCCGCCGCCGCCGCCCAACCGGAGTAGGAGTTCAGCATGGAAACCACCACCGGCATATCGGCCCCCCCGATAGAGGCCACCAGGTGCCAGCCAAATGCCAGCGCGATGATGGTCATCACCAGCAGCGCCAGTACCTGCAAGCCCACGCTGTCGGTGCGCACGAAGACCACCATCAGCAGAAACGACACCACCAGCGCGGCGAGGTTCAGCTTATGACGGTTTGGCAGCATCAGCGGTTTAGAGGAGATCTTGCCGCGCAGCTTACCGAAGGCCACGATAGAACCGGTAAAGGTTACCGCCCCGATGAAGATGCCAAGGAACACTTCAGTCAGGTGGATATTAACCAGAATCGGCTCCATACCCGGTTCGTGATAGAGGTAGCTGTTAAAGCCAACCAGCACCGCGGCCAGACCGACGAAACTGTGCAGGATCGCCACCAGTTCCGGCATCTCGGTCATTTCAACGCGTTTGGCAAGACGAATACCAATCGCACCACCGATGATCATCGCCACCAGGATCCACGCGACGTTGCCGGTGTCCGGTCCGAAAATCGTGGCAATCAGCGCAATCGCCATCCCGGCGATACCAAAGTTATTGCCCTGCTGCGACGTTTCATGTTTTGAAAGCCCCGCGAGGCTGAAAATAAACAGGACCGCGGCAACAATGTATGCAGCGGTAACTAATCCTCCAGACATAGGTTACCCCTTATCCCTTACGAAACATTTTCAGCATGCGCTGAGTCACGGTGAAACCACCGAAAATATTGATACTGGCGATCAGTACCGCGATAAAGCTCAGGAAACTGACCCAGCCGCCGTGACCAATCTGCAATAATGCTCCGACCACGATGATCCCGGAGATGGCGTTGGTAACCGACATCAGCGGCGTATGCAGCGCATGGGAAACGTTCCACACCACGTAGTAACCTACCACGCAGGAGAGCGCAAAGACGGTGAAATGGCCGAGGAACTCTTTCGGCGCAACGTCTGCCAGCCAGCCAAAGAGGATAATGGCCAGCGCCATCAAGGCGTACTTACGCCACGGCGAAGCAGGTTTTTCAGGCTCTTTCGGGGCTGGAGCAGCCTTGGCGGCGGCCTGCGGCTGCGCGGAAACCTGAATCGGCGGTGCCGGCCAGGTGATCTCACCCTCGCGGACCACGGTGACGCCACGCACGACGACGTCCTCGAAATCAACGGTGATCGTGCCGTCTTTCTCTTTGCAGAGCAGCTTCAGCAGGTTCACCAGGTTGGTGCCGTAGAGCTGGGAGGACTGGGTTGGCAGACGGCCCGGCAGATCGGTATAGCCGATCACCTTCACGCCGTTAGCGGTGGTGGTGACCACACCCGGAACGGTGTATTCGCAGTTGCCGCCGTTTTGCGCGGCCAGATCGACGATCACGCTACCGGCCTTCATGGAGTCGACCATTTCGCGGGTGATCAGTTTCGGTGCCGGTTTGCCCGGAATGAGCGCAGTGGTGACAATGATGTCCACCTCTTTCGCCTGGGCAGCGAACAGCGCCATCTCGGCTTTAATAAAGGCTTCGGACATCACTTTGGCGTAGCCGTCGCCGCTGCCCGCCTCTTCTTTGAAGTCCAGTTCCAGGAACTCGGCGCCCATACTCTGCACCTGTTCTTTTACTTCCGGACGGGTATCAAAAGCACGAACGATTGCGCCGAGGCTGTTCGCCGCACCAATGGCGGCCAGACCGGCAACGCCTGCGCCAATCACCATAACTTTCGCGGGTGGGACTTTACCCGCAGCGGTGATCTGGCCGGTAAAGAAGCGACCAAACTCATGCGCCGCCTCGACGATGGCGCGGTAGCCGGCGATGTTCGCCATTGAGCTCAGGGCATCCAGCGACTGCGCACGCGAGATACGCGGCACAGAGTCCATCGCCATGACGGTGACGCCGCGCGCCGCCAGCTTCTCCATCAGCTCCGGATTCTGGGCTGGCCAGACGAAGCTCACCAGCGTGGTGCCCGGATTGAGCAGCGCAATTTCATCCTCTTCTGGTGCATTGACCTTCAGAATGACGTCCGAATGCCAGACGTTTGCGCCGTCTACAATCTCTGCGCCCGCCTGAACAAACGCCTCGTCATCGAAACTTGCCAGCTTGCCTGCGCCGCTTTCAACCGCGACGGTAAAACCCAGTTTCAGCAGCTGTTCCACCGTTTTTGGTGTCGCTGCTACACGGGTTTCATTGGCAAACCGTTCTCTTGGTACCCCAATACGCATAGTAATCCCTTCCATCGGTTTTTGATGATGGTTTGTCGAATATTCATCACGGATATATAACGACGGTAACAGGCGTTAACCTGCTACTCACGCATATCCGCAGAAAATAAAACAGTAACAAACTTTCTATAACCTACTGAAAATACCGCCTGTGATCCACAGCAAGAAAACACTTTTTATGTCTTTAACTGTCAAAAATAAGTGATCTGCATCTCTGACAGGCATATCTGCCTTTATTTCTTCGTCAGGGCCGATGTTTAGCTCAGTCGAAGCGGTAAAAACACGATATAGCGCCAGCCAGAAACAACTTATTAACATTAAATCAACTTGTGAAAGTTATATGCTTTATTAGTTTTAGTGGTCAAACGGGTATTTTTTCAACATATCTCTAAAGGTTATGGAAATTGATCGTCACCTTGCCGGGTACCGCAAAAAATGGCGCAGACAGCAGAGGGTGTTAAATGCAATAATCGTCAACGTTTTCAAATTAACAACTACACCAGTACCTGGTTTGCGTAAGGCGAAGGATTATTTTTATGAAGCTTAAGAACACTCTCCTGGCGTCCGCACTCCTTGCTGCGACCGCTCTGTCTGCCAATGCCGCGACAGAGTTAACGCCGGAGCAAGCGGCTGCAACGAAACCTTACGATCACGTTACGATCGTAGGTCGTTTTAACGCAATTGGCGATGCAGTTAATGCCGCCTCCAAACGTGCCGATAAAGAGGGCGCCGCCGCATTCTACGTCGTGGATAACTCCGAATACGGCAGCAGCGGCAACCAGCGCGTCACCGTTGCGCTCTATAAAGCCGATGCCCCGAAAGCGGAAGAGGTGAAAAACCGTGTCATTAACGGTGTGATGGAACTGCCTAAAGATCAGGCCGTTCTGCTTGAGCCGTATGATACCGTCACCATTCAGGGCTTCTACCGCAGCCAGCCGGAAGTGAACGACGCCATCACCAAAGCCGCTAAAGCGAAAGGGGCTGACGCCTACTACATCGTTCGCCAGATCGATGCTAACCAGGGCGGTAACCAGCGCATCACTGCTTACATCTATAAAAAAGACGCGAAAAAACGTGTCCTGCAGAGTCCGGATGCTATCCCGGCTGACTCTGATGCCGGTCGCGCAGCCATTGCCAAAGGCGGCGAAGAAGCGAAGAAAGTTGAAATCCCGGGCGTGGCAACCAGCGCTGCACCAGGCGCCAGCGTTGCTGGTGTGGGTCGTTTCTTTGAAACCCAAACCACCAAAGGCGGTCGTTACAGCGTTACTCTCAACGACGGCACCAAAATTGAAGAGCTGAACAACGCCACTGCCGCGCAGATGATTCCGTTCGACAGCATCAAATTCACCGGTAACTACGGCAACATGACCGAAATTTCTTACCAGGTGGCGAAGCGTGCGGCGAAGAAAGGGGCCAAGTATTACCACATCACCCGCCAGTGGCAGGAGCGCGGTAATAACATGACCATCAGCGCTGACCTGTACAAATAAGTAACCTGTTTCACTCAGGCGGCGTTATGCCGCCTTTTTTTTCGCTTTACCGCCACAATTCGGCCCTTCCTCATTGCATGCGTTCGTAACACTCCGTAAAATCCCGCGCCTTAGCGTTATTCACCATTTTTATGCGCTTCGACGAAATAATTATTCTGGAACCGACCCCTTTTTAAACAGGATGCCAATGGAAAAGAAACTTGGCCTGAGCGCTTTGACTGCGCTTGTTTTAAGCTCCATGCTCGGTGCGGGTGTATTCAGTCTGCCGCAGAATATGGCGGCCGTCGCCAGCCCGTCTGCGCTGCTTATCGGCTGGGGGATCACCGGCATCGGGATCCTGCTGCTGGCCTTCGCCATGCTGCTGCTGACGCGCATTCGTCCCGACCTCGACGGCGGTATTTTTACCTACGCCCGTGAAGGCTTTGGTGAGCTGGTGGGTTTCTGTTCCGCCTGGGGCTACTGGCTGTGCGCGGTGATCGCTAACGTCTCTTATCTGGTGATCGTCTTCTCTGCGCTGAGTTTCTTTACCGACTCCCCTGAACTGCGCCTGTTTGGCGATGGCAATACCTGGCAATCCATTGTCGGCTCCTCGGTGCTGCTGTGGATCGTGCATTTCCTGGTACTGCGCGGCGTCCAGACCGCGGCCAGCATCAACCTGGTCGCAACGCTTGCGAAGCTGGTGCCGCTGGGGCTCTTTATCGTGCTGGCGTTTATTGCGTTTCGTCTCGATCTCTTCAGCATGGACTTTTCCGGCGTGGCGCTGGGTGTCCCGGTCTGGGAGCAGGTGAAAAACACCATGCTGATCACCCTGTGGGTCTTTATCGGGGTGGAAGGCGCGGTGGTTGTCTCGGCCAGGGCGCGCAATAAGCACGATGTTGGCCGCGCCACGCTGCTGGCCGTACTGGCCGCATTAGGGGTCTATCTACTGGTCACCCTGCTCTCACTGGGCGTGGTGGCGCGTCCGGAGCTGGCGGAGATGCGTAACCCCTCGATGGCGGGCCTGATGGTGAAAATGATGGGTTCCTGGGGCGAGGTAGTGATTGCCGCCGGTCTGATCGTCTCCGTATGCGGCGCCTATCTGAGCTGGACCATTATGGCGGCAGAAGTGCCGTTCCTGGCCGCAACCCATAAAGCCTTCCCGCGTCTGTTTGCGCAGCAGAACAAAAACAATGCGCCGTCCGCGTCGCTATGGTTGACCAACATCAGCGTGCAGATCTGTCTGGTGCTGATCTGGCTCACAGGTTCAGACTATAACACGTTGTTAACCATCGCCTCCGAGATGATTCTGGTACCCTATTTCCTGGTGGGCGCATATTTGTTAAAAATAGCTACCCGACCGATGCATACCGTCGTGGGGATGGGCGCCTGTATTTACGGCTTATGGCTGCTGTATGCCTCCGGACCGATGCATCTGCTGCTCTCCGTCGTGCTCTATGCGCCGGGACTGCTGGTGTTTATTTATGCCCGTCGCACGCATCAGCTCCAGCACGCGCTGAAGCGCCGTGAAATCGTGCTGATTGGCTTATTACTGGTTGCCGCATTACCGGCAACGTGGATGTTGATGGGATAAGCAACCGCGTCCCATCGTCGAACGGATAAGGAGAAAACGATGGGACAGGCAAAACCGCTCCCGATCCTGATTACTGGCGGAGGTCGTCGTATCGGCCTCGCGCTTGCCCACCATTTCTTGAATCTTCACCAGCCTGTCATTGTCAGCTATCGCACAAAATACCCGGCGATTGAGACCCTGTGCGAGGCGGGTGCAACCTGTATTCAGGCAGATTTTTCCTCTGACGAGGGCATTCTGGCCTTTGCCGACCAGGTAAAAGCGGAAACCACCGGGTTACGCGCCATTATCCATAATGCCAGCGCATGGATGGCGGAATCCCCGGAGCACTCGCTCAGCGACACGCTCTCCTGCATGTTGCAGATCCACGTCCATGCCCCTTACCTGCTCAACCACGCTCTACAAGGGCTGTTGCGCGGCCACGGCCATGCCGCCAGCGACATCATCCACTTTACCGACTACGTGGTTGAGCGCGGCAGCGATAAACACATTGCTTACGCCGCCAGCAAAGCCGCGCTGGATAACATGACCCGCTCGTTTGCCCGCAAGCTGGCCCCGGAGGTGAAAGTCAACGCCATCGCCCCGTCGCTGATCATGTTTAATGAACATGACGATGCCGACTATCGTCAGAAGGCGCTGAATAAGTCCCTGATGAAAATCGCCCCGGGGGAAAAAGAGGTGATTGATTTAATCGACTATATTCTGACCAGCTGCTACGTCACGGGCCGATCCTTTGGCGTGGATGGCGGGCGTCCTTTACGTTAGTGAAAGCGGCTCCAGCAGAAAATTAACACCCAGGCGCTGAGGCTCCAGCAGAGTACCGCCCCGCCCAGCGCCAGGGGCAAACGCATCATGCCGGTGAAGTACCAGAGCGAAAGCAGATAGAGAAAATAGGGAATAATCGACCACATGCCAAACACGATGGTCGCCCGCAGCGCCTCGATCCCGCGCTCCGAGGCGACGATATAGTGGGCAATGAGGGCAAAGGTGGGAAACAGCGGAATCAACCCGGCAATGTAATAATTTTTGCTTTTCGCCAGTACCCCAATCAGTAACACCACCAGCGCACCCAACGCCGCTTTTATTACCAGCCCCATCCATCTCCCCTTAACAAGACAATAACAATGTCGGGCAGCATAACGGAACGGCAACATTTTGCGAATGATTAATGGAAGGTTAAGGTTGCGCGGTGTATGTTGGCGTTTTCCGCAGACACAGCCTTGCTATGAATAAGATCGTATACGTTGAGGATGAACCCGAAGTCGGTCAGTTGATCGCCGCTTATCTGGGTAAACATGATATTGAGGTCATCGTCGAACCACGCGGCGACCGCGCAGAAGAGGTGGTGGCGCGGGAAAAACCCGATCTGGTGCTGCTGGATATTATGCTACCGGGTAAAGATGGCATGACCCTGTGCCGGGATCTGCGCGCCCGCTGGAACGGGCCGATTGTGCTGCTTACTTCCCTCGACAGCGACATGAACCACATATTGTCCCTGGAGATGGGGGCAAACGACTACATCCTCAAAACCACCCCTCCGGCTGTACTCCTGGCACGCGTGCGCCTGCATCTGCGCCAGCACGTTGCTGCATCCAGCGACACCCCGGCCCCGCAGCTCACCCCGCACAAGGCGCTGCGTTTTGGCACACTCTCCATCGATCCGGTCAATCGCCAGGTGCTGCTTTCCGGCGAGCAGGTGGCGCTGTCGACGGCCGATTTCGACCTGCTGTGGGAGCTGGCAACCCATGCCGGGCAGATTATGGATCGGGACGCGCTGTTGAAAAACCTGCGCGGCGTCAGCTACGATGGCCTGGACCGCAGCGTGGACGTGGCCATCTCCCGCCTGCGCAAGAAGCTGCTGGATAACGCTACCGAACCGTTCCGCATTAAAACCGTGCGTAACAAAGGCTACCTTTTCGCGCCCCACGCCTGGGACGTATAACAGGGGCGACAGCCGCCCATTTTTACCCCTGATGATTAACCTTTTGCGCCCGCCCGCATAATATGTATTATGTTATAACATAACACTTATGAGGGTGAGAACGTGTTTAATCAAAACAGGGCGCTGGCTTTTGTCCTAACTTTATTCGTGCAGCCGGTAGTCGCCGCCACGGTTTATCCGCTGACGGTAGAGAACTGCGGCATTAAGGAGACCTTTACTCAGGCCCCGCAGCGGGTAGTGACGGTGGGGCAACACGAGACGGAATTGCTCCTGGCGCTGGGGCTCGAAAAGAAGATCGGCGCAACGTCAGTCTGGTTTGGCCCTCTGCCCGATGCGCTGGCAAAACAGGGTAACGGGCTGAAAAAGCTGGCGGATAACGCCCCCTCCTTTGAAGCGGTCACCGCGGAGCGTCCTGATCTGGTGCTGGCCCAGTATCACTGGCATATCGGGCCGCAGGGGGAAACGGGCACCCGGGAACAGTTCGCCACACTGGGGATCCCGACCTGGATCTCCCCTGCCGACTGCATCGGCAAAAGCGTCACCGACAGCTCGAACGGTGACGGGGCGCGGAGCACACCGTTTTCCATCGCCGAAATCGAACGCGAAATCGATGAACTGGCGACCATTTTCGACGTCCAGCCGCAGGGTAAAGCGCTTAACGAGGCGCTGAAACAGCGTATTCAGCAGGCGCAGGCCCGTGCTGCCGCGCAACAGACTCGTCCCCTGAAAGTGGTGTTCTGGTTCTCCAGCAGCCGTCTGAAAGGCGATCCCTGGGTGGCTGGCGATTACGGCGCGCCGGGGTGGATAAGCCACACGCTTGGGCTGAAAAACATCATTGATTCCCATGACGAATGGCCTGCCGTGACCTGGGAGCATATCGCCCAGGCACAGCCTGACGTGATCGTCATCGCTGAGATGTCCCGCCGTCTCTACCCTGCGGATGATGTGGCGGTTAAAAAGGGCTTTTTAAACGACGATCCGGTGACCCGAAACATCCCCGCCGTGAAAAAGGGGCAGATCGTGGTGGTGCCCGCAATGTCACTTAACCCCTCCCTGCGTAATGTCGATGCCGTTGAGGCGATCGGCGAAAAACTGGCAACGTTCCAGGCTGAACAATGAGTATCATGATTCTCCGCGCCCCCTTTAGCCTGCCGCGCTGGCGGCAGCATAGCCTGATGGCCGTCGGGATAGTGACGCTGCCGTTGATGCTGGTTTTCGCTGCCACCGTCGGGGATATGCCGGTGTCGTATGCGAACGCAGGTAAAGCCATTCTCAACGGTCTGGGTCTGGGTAGCTATGTGCTGCCCCAGGTTGAGGAGGGCATTGTCTGGCAGTACCGCATGAGCCGGGCCCTGATGGCCGCCTGCAGCGGAGGGGGTCTGGCGCTTTGCGGCCTGGTAATGCAGGCCATCCTGCGAAACCCGCTGGCGGAGCCCTATCTGCTGGGGATCTCCTCCGGTGCGTCGCTGGGGGCCGTCTGTGTGATGTTGCTGGGTATTGGCGGCAGCTCGCTGGGCATCAGCGGCGGCGCCTTTATCGGCGCCTGCTGCGCGTTCGGGCTTATCATGCTCATCACCCACGGCATGACCGACAGCCCGCCACGAATATTGCTGGCGGGCATCGCCGGGACGCAGCTCTTTAACGCCCTGACCGCCTACATTGTCAGTACCTCCGCCAATGCCGAGCAGTCGCGCAGCGTGATGTTCTGGCTGCTGGGCAGCCTGAGCGGGGTTCGCTGGCCGGATGCTATCCTGGCTCTGGTGGTCGTGCTGGCCGGATTTAGGGTGATCTTCGCCTTTTCACGAGCGCTGGATACCTTCACCTTTGGCGATGAAGTCTCCACTACCCTCGGCGTGCCGGTCACCCTGGTGCGCATTATCCTGCTGCTCACCTGCGCGCTGGTGACGGCGGTAATGGTCAGTATCATTGGCGCGGTGGGGTTTGTCGGGCTGGTGATCCCGCACGTTACCCGGATGCTGTGCGGCCCCGGGCATCGCCGCTCAATTCCCCTGACCTTCCTGATCGGGAGTCATTTCATGATCCTCGCCGATGTGGTTTCCCGCACGCTTATCACCCATCAGGTCCTGCCCATTGGCGTGGTCACCGCGTTAGTCGGCGCGCCTGCCTTTGTGGTTCTGCTCTATCGCAGCCGGGAGAAAAACGTATGACCCTTTCATTAAGCGGATTGCAGGTCACCTTCCAGTCCCGCCAGGTGCTGAACAACATCAATCTGCACCTGGAGGCGGGTGAAATTGTCGGCCTGTTAGGCCCGAACGGCTCGGGAAAATCGACGCTGCTGCGCTGTCTGGCCGGGTTACTCCCTCGTCATGCGCACCATATTCAGTTGAACGGCACCCCGCTCAATAAAATCTCCGTGAGAGATCGGGCCAAACAGCTGGCCTTTGTTCCCCAGCATGCCGGAGTGGATGGCGATCTCTGCGTGGAGCAGATTGTCCGGCTGGGGCGCACGCCGCACCGCAGGGGGCTTTTTGGCTGGAGTGAAAAGGACGACCAGGCGGTTGAGCACGCTATCCGCCTGATGAAACTTGCCGGGCTGCGTCACCGGCTGTGGCGGCAGCTTTCCGGCGGAGAGAGACAGCGCTGCCAGATCGCCCGCGCCCTGGCCCAGCAGCCACGGCTGCTGATCCTCGATGAGCCGACCAACCATCTGGATATTGAGTATCAGCTGGAGCTGATGACGCTGATTACGCAGCTGCCTATTACGGTGGTGGTGGCCCTTCACGATTTGAATCTCGCCGCCAACTACTGCCACCGGCTGGTACTGCTGAAATCCGGCAGCGTGATAGCCAGCGGTCCGCCTGATGCGGTGCTGACCCCTGCTCTGATAGAAGACGCCTGGCATGTGCAAGCGGACGTCATGAAACAAGGCAAAACCTTCAACATTCGCTATGCCATGCGGCAGCCCATTGCGTAAAGTAGGCGATGCCCGCTCTTAGCGAGTCAATCTTACGTTCGGGCAGCCTCTTTAACGCGTTGTAGCTGGGTGATATTTCATGAAAAAACTGTTTGTGCAGTTTTACCTTCTGTTGTTCGTCTGCTTCCTGGTGATGACCATGCTGGTTGGGCTGGTCTATAAGTTCACCGCCGAGCGGGCAGGCAGACAGTCGCTGGATGATTTGATGAAAAGCTCGCTCTATCTGATGCGCAGTGAACTGCGTGAGATCCCCCCTCACGACTGGGCGCGCACCATCAAAGAGCTGGATCTGAACCTCTCATTCAAACTGCGCATCGAGCCACTGAAGAAATACACCCTGGATGCCCCGACCATGCAGCGGCTTCGCGAAGGCGATATCGTGGCGCTGGACGATCAGTACACCTTTATTCAGCGTATTCCGCGCAGCCATTACGTCCTGGCGGTCGGCCCGGTGCCGTATCTCTACTTCCTGCATCAGATGCGCCTGCTGGATATCGCCCTGCTGGCCTTTATCGCCATTTCGCTCGCCTTCCCGGTGTTTATCTGGATGCGCCCCCACTGGCAGGACATGCTGCGCCTCGAGGCCGCCGCCCAGCGTTTCGGCGACGGGCATCTGACCGAGCGGATCCACTTCGACAGCGGCTCCAGCTTTGAGCGGCTGGGGGTGGCCTTTAACCAGATGGCTGACAATATCAACGCCCTCATCGCCAGCAAAAAACAGCTGATCGACGGTATCGCCCACGAGCTGCGCACCCCCCTGGTACGGTTGCGCTACCGGCTGGAGATGAGTGAAAACCTGACCGAAACAGAGTCGCAGGCGCTGAATCGCGATATCAGCCAGCTCGAGGCGCTGATTGAGGAGCTGCTGACCTATGCCCGCCTCGACCGACCGCAGAACGAACTTAAGCTCACCACCCCGGATCTGCCTGCATGGCTGCGCAGCTACGTGGAGGATGTGCAGAGCGTCAACCCGCAGCGCACGTTGCTGATCAGCAGCGTGGACGGCGATTACGGCGCGCTGGATATGCGTTTGATGGAGCGGGTGCTGGATAACCTGGTCAACAACGCCCTGCGCTACAGCGATAACCAGCTGCGGATCGCATTGACGCTAAACGGCAGCCGCGCCAGTTTGTCGGTGGAAGATGATGGTCCGGGCATTGCGCCAGAGGCCCGCCAGCGGGTATTTGAGCCTTTTGTCCGACTCGACCCGAGCCGGGACCGCGCCACCGGCGGCTGCGGCCTGGGGCTGGCGATCGTCCACTCTATCGCCCAGGCGCTAGGGGGGGACGTCAGCTGCGAAGCCAGCGACCTCGGCGGCGCCCGTTTCTGCTTCAACTGGCCCGTCTGGCATCATATCGCCCTGCCCATCCCTGACTGACCTAAACCGCACGCTGGCCTGACCCGGCGTGCTGTGCTATAAATTAAGTATGTTGTAACTAATGTGGTGTACTATGGCAACTTACGATCTTATCGAACGCTTAAACTCAACCTTTCGCCAGATGGAGCACGAGCTGGCGCAGTTACCCCCCGAACTCCAGGCCTGTCGCCTGCTCGCCGGGCGCGTCTTCTCCCTGCCGGACGTCGCCAAAGGCGCCGAACACGATCCGCTCAACGCTATTATGGTTAAGCAGCACCTCGGCCAGGAGGCGCTGACGATGGCGCTGCAACACTATCGTCACCTCTTTATCCAGCAGCAATCCGAGAATCGCAGCAGCAAGGCCGCCGTGCGCCTGCCGGGGGTGATCTGCCTGCAGAGCGACGCCGCGCACCGGGAACAAATCACCGCCCGCATTGCGACTATTAATGCCTTAAAGGCGGAATTTGAAAAAATCGTCACCGAGGAGTCAGGCCTCGCCCCCGCCGCCCGTTTTGAGTGGGTGCACCACCAGTTACCAGGTTTGATCACCCTCAACGCCTATCGCACGTTAACGGTGATTAACCACCCCGCCACCCTGCGCTTCGGCTGGGCCAATAAGCACATCATCAAAAATTTCACCCGCGATGAGGTGCTGGCGATGCTGGAGAAAAGCCTCAAGTCGCCGCGCGCCGTAGCGCCCTGGTCACGGGATCAGTGGGTGGAGCGGCTGGAGGCAGAATATACGGCCATTCACTCTCTGCCTGCAGAGGCGCGGCTGAAGATCAAGCGGCCGGTAAAAGTGCAGCCAATCGCCCGCGTCTGGTATGCCGGGCAGCAAAAGCAGGTGCAATACGCCTGCCCGACGCCGCTGATCGCCCTTTACGATGCCGATCAGGGGGCGGTGATACCCGATATTGGTGAGCTGCTCAATTACGATGCGGATAACGTTCAGCACCGTTATAAGCCGCAGGCACAGCCGCTGCGCTTGATTATCCCGCGGCTGCACCTCTACGTGGCGGAGTAACTATTTCAGGCTGCCGACCATCTCTTCCGGGCGGACCCAGCTGTCGAACTCGGCCTCGGTGAGATACCCCAGCGCCAGGGCGGAGGCTTTCAGGGTCAGCCCCTCCTTGTGCGCTTTTTTGGCGATTTCCGCCGCCTTGTCATAGCCGATATGGGTATTGAGCGCCGTCACCAGCATTAACGACTCGTTGAGCAGCTGGCTGATGCGCTCGCGATTCGGCTCAATGCCTACCGCGCAGTGCTCGTTAAAGCTCTCCATCCCGTCCGCCAGCAGACGCACCGACTGGAGGAAGTTATGGATCACCATCGGACGGTAGACGTTCAGCTCAAAGTTGCCCGAGGCCCCGCCCATGTTCACCGCCACGTCATTGCCCATCACCTGACAGCAGAGCATGGTCATGGCTTCGCACTGGGTCGGGTTGACTTTACCCGGCATGATGGAGCTGCCCGGCTCGTTCTCCGGGATGCTGATTTCGCCGATGCCGCAGCGCGGCCCGGAAGCCAGCCAGCGCACGTCGTTGGCGATTTTCATCAGCGAGGCCGCCAGCCCTTTCAGCGCCCCGTGGGCATGCACCAGCGCATCACAGGTCGCCAGCGCCTCGAACTTGTTCGGCGCGGTGACAAACGGCTGTCCGGTGATGTTTGCCAGCTCTTCCGCCACCCGCACCGCATATTCCGGATGGGTATTGAGGCCGGTACCCACTGCGGTGCCACCCAGCGCCAGCTCCGCCAGGTGCGGCAGGCTGTGTTCGATATGGCGCAGGTTGTGGTCAAGCATCGCCACCCAGCCGGAGATCTCCTGGCCCAGGGTCAGGGGCGTGGCGTCCTGCAGATGGGTACGACCAATTTTGACGATATCGGCAAAGGCCAGGGCTTTGTCATTGAGGGTCTGCTTCAGCACGTTCAGCTGCGGGATGAGCTGTTCGCGCAGGGCGATGAGCGCCGCCACATGCATCGCCGTCGGGAAGACATCGTTGGAGCTCTGGCTTTTGTTGACGTCGTCGTTGGGGTGGATCTTACGCTCCATGCCGCGCACCCCGCCGAGCAGTTCGCTGCCGCGGTTCGCCAGTACCTCGTTCATGTTCATGTTGCTCTGGGTACCGGAGCCGGTCTGCCAGATGGCGAGCGGGAATTCATCGGGATGTTTCCCCGCCAGCACTTCATCGGCGGCGGCGATAATGGCGTTAGCTTTCTCCCCGGAGAGCAGGCCTAAATCCTGGTTGACCTTCGCCGCGGCGCGTTTGGTCAGCGCCAGGGCCTGGGTCAACGAGACCGGCATCTTTTCAGTGGAGATACGGAAATGTTCCAGTGAACGCTGGGTTTGTGCGCCCCAGAGTTTGTCCTCAGGAACGTCGATGGCACCCATCGAATCTTTCTCACTGCGTGAGGTGGTCATACTTTCTCCTTGATAACACTGAAGTGGATTGCTCACAGCTCAAAGAAACAAGTATTGATGAGATAAGAAAAAGGGTATGGCGCTTTGTGCGCTCTTTTTTGCCGGGCTTTGCCGGGTGGCGCTGCGCCACCCGGCAGGGTTTTCAAACTACTTCACACAGGCCGAACACTGGGAGGACTGGATCTGTTTGAAGAAGTCGTTGCCTTTGTCATCCACGAGGATAAACGCCGGGAAGTCTTCCACTTCGATTTTCCAGATCGCTTCCATACCCAGCTCCGGGTACTCCACGCACTCGAGGCTCTTGATGCTGCCCTGCGCCAGTACCGCGGCCGGGCCGCCGATGCTGCCGAGGTAGAAGCCGCCGTGCTTGTGGCAGGCGTCCGTCACCTGCTGGCTGCGGTTGCCCTTCGCCAGCATGATCATGCTGCCGCCGTTGGCCTGGAGCTGATCGACGTAGGAGTCCATACGCCCGGCAGTGGTTGGCCCTAAGGAGCCGGAGGCATAGCCGGTCGGGGTTTTTGCCGGGCCCGCATAGTAGATCGGGTGATCTTTAATGTACTGCGGCAGCCCTTCGCCATTATCCAGACGCTCTTTCAGCTTCGCGTGGGCGATATCGCGGCCCACGATAATGGTGCCGTTCAGCGACAGACGGGTGGAGACCGGGTATTGAGAAAGCTGGGCCAGGATCTCACTCATCGGACGGTTCAGGTCAACGCGTACCGCCTCGCCCTCGCCCGCTTTCCGCAGCGCTTCCGGAATGTACTTACCTGGGTTGTTTTCCAGTTTCTCAATCCAGATGCCGTCGCGGTTAATCTTAGCTTTAATGTTGCGGTCCGCCGAACAGGAGACGCCCATCCCCACCGGGCAGGACGCGCCGTGGCGCGGCAGACGGATCACGCGGATGTCGTGGGCGAAATATTTGCCGCCAAACTGGGCGCCAAGGCCGAGGTTCTGGGCTTCCACCAGCAATTCCTGCTCAAGCTGGACGTCGCGGAACGCCTGGCCGTGCTCGTTACCTTCGGTCGGCAGATTGTCGTAGTATTTGGTCGAGGCCAGCTTGACGGTTTTGAGGGTGCTTTCCGCCGAGGTGCCACCGATCACAAAGGCGATGTGGTACGGCGGACACGCCGCGGTGCCGAGAGTACGCATCTTCTCCACCAGGTAGTTTTTCAGCTTGCCCGGCGTGAGCAGCGCTTTGGTCTCCTGATAGAGATACGTTTTGTTCGCTGAACCGCCGCCTTTGGCGATGCAGAGGAATTTGTATTCGTCGCCATCCACGCTGTAGAGGTCAATTTGCGCCGGCAGGTTGGTGCCGGTATTGACCTCTTTATACATATCCAGCGGGGCGTTTTGTGAATAGCGCAGGTTGTCTTCGATATAGGTGTTATACACGCCGTGCGCCAGGGCCGCTTCGTCGCCGCCACCGGTCCAGACACGCTGGCCTTTTTTACCCATGATGATGGCGGTGCCGGTGTCCTGACAGGTCGGCAGAATGCCTTTTGCCGCGATATCGGAGTTACGCAGGAACTGCAGGGCGACGTACTTGTCGTTCTCGCTGGCCTGCGGGTCGCTGAGGATATCGGCCACCTGCTGCTGATGTGCCGGGCGAAGCATGAACGAGGCATCGTGGAACGCCTGTTGCGCCAGTAAGGTCAGGGCCTGCGGGTCAACTTTCAGGATCTCCTGTCCTTCAAATTCAGAGACAGAAACGTGGTCGCGGGTTAACAGGTAATATTCGGTCTGATCCTTGGCCAGCGGGAAAGGATCCTGGTAATGGAAGGGTTTATTCGACATTGATCTCTCACTTACTGCTTCGGTCTGTTTATTTAGAGCAGATGTTCCGCTGCCCTGCTTAAAAGCGAGTCAGCCTATCCTACACAATTTTTTAACAAAAACTGAGACTAGTACGACTTTTTCCGCGCGCAGGTTACATCCGCCCGGTTTATTGCTTTAATACGGGCAGATAATTCCACATATGAAACAGGGCTTGATAATGCAAAAACTCATCAACTCAGTGCAGCACTACGCCTGGGGAAGTAAAACTGCGTTAACGGATCTCTACGGTATCGCCAACCCGGACAATCTGCCGATGGCAGAGTTGTGGATGGGGGCACACCCGAAGAGCAGCTCAAAAATTACCGATGCCCAGGGCGAACATTCCCTGCGTGACGTTATCGAGGGTGATAAAGCCACGCTGTTGGGCAGCGCCGTCGCCGAACGCTTTGGCGAACTCCCTTTCCTCTTCAAGGTACTTTGCGCCGATCAGCCGCTCTCCATTCAGGTTCACCCGAACAAGCAGGCCTCCGAAGCGGGTTTTGCGAAAGAGAACGCAGCAGGCATTCCGCTGGACGCCGCCGAGCGTAACTATAAAGATCCGAACCACAAACCGGAACTGGTCTTTGCCCTGACGCCGTTCCTGGCGATGAACGCCTTCCGCGAGTTCTCCGAGATCGTTTCGCTGCTGCAGCCGGTTGCCGGGGCGCACAGCGCCATTGCCCACTTCCTCGAGCAACCGGATGCCGATCGCCTGAGCCACCTCTTCGCCAGCCTGCTGAATATGCAGGGGGACGAAAAATCCCGTGCGCTGGCGGTACTTAAAGCGGCCCTGAACAGCCAGCAGGGTGAGCCGTGGGAGACCATCCGCGTCATTTCAGAATTTTACCCGGACGACAGCGGCCTCTTCTCCCCGCTGCTGCTGAACGTGGTGAAACTGGAGCCGGGCGAAGCGATGTTCCTGTTTGCCGAAACGCCGCATGCCTACCTGCAAGGGGTGGCGCTGGAGGTAATGGCTAACTCCGATAACGTACTTCGTGCGGGACTGACGCCGAAATACATCGACATCCCTGAACTGGTGGCCAACGTCAAATTCGTCGCGAAACCGGCGGCTGAGCTGCTCACCCAGCCGGTGAAAAACGGCGCAGAGCTGGACTTCCCCATCCCGGTGGAGGATTTTGCGTTTTCCCTGCACGATCTCAGCAGCGAAGAGACCCGTATTGCCCAGCAGAGCGCGGCTATTCTCTTCTGCGTTGAGGGTGAAGCGGTACTGAGCAAGGGCGAGGAGCGCCTGGTGCTGAAGCCTGGTGAGTCGGCCTTTATTGCCGCGAATGATTCCCCGGTTAGCGTCAGCGGCGTCGGGCGTCTGGCGCGGGTATTCAACAAGCTCCAGTGACTTGCTGAATTTTTTAACAATTTTTGCTAAGCTATTGCTAACCTTATGACCTCACCGGGCGGTTTTCACCGCTCGGTTTCATTTTATGGATAATCACGATGAAAAAATCGGTTATAGCTGCAGGCGTTATTGTTGCATTAGGGCTGGTCTGGACTGGCGCGGCCTGGTACACCGGGAAACAGCTGGAGAGCCGTCTGGGCGAGATGGTGGCCCAGGCGAACAGTGAACTTAAGCGTACCGCGCCGGAAGCCGGGCTGGAGCTGAGCTATCAGGATTATCAGCGCGGCGTGTTTAGCAGCCATCTGCAGATGGTCGTTAAGCCGGTAGCAGGAACCACTAATCCGTGGCTGCAACCGGGACAAAGCCTGGTGCTGAACGAAGATGTCGACCACGGTCCGTTCCCGCTGGCCCAGCTGAAATCCTTCAACCTCATCCCCTCTATGGCCTCGGTCAAATCGACCCTGGTCAATAACGAAGCCTCTAAGCCGCTGTTCGATCTGGCGAAGAATGAGTCACCTTTTGAGGTCAATACGCGCATCAGCTATGCCGGTGATACCCGTTCCGATATCGCCCTGAAAGCCCTGAATTACGAGAATGGCGACGAGCAGGTAGCGTTCAGCGGCGGTAACTTCCAGCTTGATGCCGATCGCGACGGCAAAAACGTCTCGCTCAAAGGTGAAGCGGCAAGCGGCCGGGTCAACGCGGTGAACGAGTACGATCAGAAAGTCCAGCTGACCTTCAATAACCTGAACATTGATGGCAACAGCCGTCTGACCAGTTTTGACGAGCGCATCGGCGATCAGAAACTGACCCTCGAAAAAATGGCTATCGCCATTGAAGGCAAAGAGATGGCGGTGCTGGAAGGCACAGATCTGAAAGCCACCGCGGATCTCTCCAAAGATGGCAAGAGCATCAACAGCCAGCTGGATTACAACCTGAAGAGCCTGAAAGTGCAGAATCAGGATCTGGGTACCGGCAAGCTGACCCTGAAGATCGGCAATATTGACGGTCAGGCATGGCACCAGTTCAGCCAGCAGTATCGCGCTCAAAGCCAGGCCCTGCTGGCGGATAAAGAGCTGATGACCAACAATCCGGCGCTCTATCAGCAGAAAGCGGCGGAAGCCTTCTTCGGTAATCTGCCGATCCTGCTCAAAGGCGAGCCGGTGGTCACTATCGCGCCGCTGAGCTGGAAAAACAGCAAAGGCGAAACCAACTTCAACCTGTCGTTGTTCATGAAGGATCCCGCCACCGCCACCGGTGAAGCGCAGACCCTGGCGCAGGAAGTGGATCGCAGCGTGAAATCGCTGGAGAGCAAGCTGACCATCCCGATGGACATGGCGACCGAGTTCATGACCCAGATTGCGAAGCTGGAAGGGTATAACGAAGATGACGCCGGCAAGCTGGCCAGCCAGCAGGTGAAAGGCCTGGCGGCGATGGGACAGATGTTCCGCATCACCACCGTGGAAGATAACGTGATCGGCACCAGCCTGCAGTACAGCAATGGTCAGGTGACCCTGAATGGCCAGAAGATGCCGCTGGAGGAGTTCGTCGGCATGTTTGGCGTACCGGCGCTGAACCTGGCGGTACCGGATGAACCTGCGGCTCCGCCAGCACCGGCTGCTCCGCCAGCGCCTGCGGTTCCTCAGCAGTAAACAGCAAAACCCCTCTGCGGAGGGGTTTTTTATTGCCAGTCATCCTTTCCAGCCGGTCAGGAAATCCATCAGCAGGGCGTTCACTTTCTCCGGTTGCTCTTCCTGGGGCAGATGCCCGCACTCTTCAATACCATACGCCCTCAGATCGTCCGCCATTTCCGCCCAGACGCTCTGCATATCGAACAGCTTGCCGACAGCGTGAAAATCATTGCCCCACAGCGACATCACCGGGCAGGCAATTTTGATCTCCGCGTCCGCCAGATCTTGCGCCACATCCTCTGCATTGGCGCGATAATCGGCCATCGCCCCCCGCACGGCACCGGGTGCCTGATAGGCCCGGACGTAGGTATCAAACGCCTCGCCGCTGATGGTAGAAGGATCGTAAGTCCAGTCCGAGAAGAAGTGGCGTAGCCAGATATGCTCCCGTCCGGCAATCAGGGCTTCCGGCAGATCGGGCACCAGGTGGAACAGAAAGAACCAGTACGCCCGGGCAATAGAGGCGTTCAAATCCCGCGCCACGATACGCGTCGGGACATTATCCATCACCACCAGACGATCCACCCGTTCCGGATAATCTTTCGCAAAGCGGGTGGCGACACGCGCGCCGCGGTCGTGCCCCACTAGCACCACTTTCTTCAGGCCCAGGGCATTCATCAGTTCCAGGATATCCCGCGCCATAGTGCGTTTATCGTAGCCGGAGGCCGGCTTATCCGTTTCTCCATACCCGCGCAAGTCCGGAGCAATCACCCGGTAGTGCTTCGACAGAACCGGAATTTGATAGCGCCAGGCATAGTTCGTTTCCGGAAAGCCATGGAGCAGGATCACCGGCGCCCCTTCCCCCTCTTCAACCACAAACTGACGGATACCATTCGCTGTTACGGTGTAACTTTTCATTGCGATCGCCTCGTCTTATTTCAGCAATGGCACGTCGGCCGCACGTTGATACGGGCCGTAAATCGCCGGGTTCCAGTTGTAACCCTGAGCGTTGGCGGTAATGTGCCCGATGCCCGGGAACGCCAGGTGCGCTGCCGCCAGCCATTCGCCCTCTTTTGCCAGGGCGTTGAACTCTTGCCCACGTGATGAGGTGGCTTTTTTCGCATCCACGTCAAAGCGAATCGACACTTCCTGGTGCGGGAACTGCACCGCAGGGGCGTGGATCAGGTCGCCGATAAAGTTGATGCCTTTCCCCTCAGAGGCAAAACGATAGACCGTGCTGCCGGGCGTATGGCCGGGAGCGTAGGCCGTCTGGACTTCAGGGATCGGCGAGGCGGGCGGCACGAAGGTTTTCAGGCGTCCCGCCGCTTTATAGGAGGCCAGAGCGTGTTGGGCGATAGCGAAATACTCTTTTGCATTGGCGGGGGCGCTGGCCTCTTTCGCCGGATCCAGCCAGTAGTCAGCTTCCGCCTGCGGCACGTAAACCGTGGCATTAGGGAATAGCGCCTTACCCGCGGCATCGCTCAGGCCGCAGACGTGGTCCAGGTGGAGGTGGGTCAGGAAGAGGGTATCAACCTGCTCAGGACGATACCCGGAGGCTTGCATGTTGGGAATTAATTGCCCTGCGGTTTGCGGCACGCAGTGGCCCGCGCCGCTGTCTATCATCACCAGATGTTTTCCGGTATTCACCAGAAAGGCGTTAAAGGAGGTGGGCATGCGCTCGGCATCAATCTTATGCTGCGCCAGCAGGTCGCGAATTTTGTCGGCCGAGAGCCCTTTTAACAGCGACGGCGAGAGATCGTTGTAGCCATCAAAAAGCGCCGTCACCTCATATTGCCCCACCGCCAGGCGATAGTAACCCGGCACCTGCTGTTTAATCTGCGCGGGTGCGTCAGCCCAAACGGATCCTGCCAAAAACAGGCCGCTGAGCGCTAAAACCGTTGTCCTCTTTTTCATCTTCACTCCGAATTCACTCTTTATCAGGATGTGGAGTGACTATGGCGCTATAACGCTAATTAGTGTAGATATGTAATTTGATAGGCCAGTACAACGAGAATCGAGATAATGAAACTGGAAGATGTGGAAGTATTCGTGGAAGCCATCAAAGCGGGAAGTCTCGCGGGTGCCGCGCGTCGGCTCTCTATGAGCGCCATGGCGGCGTCGCGATGCCTGAATAATCTGGAAGCGGAGCTGGGGGTCCGGCTGGTACACCGCACCACGCGCTCCCTTTCACCCACCAGCGACGGCACCATCTTTTTACCCCATGCCCAGGCGCTGCTGGAAGATAAGACCAACGCCCTGGCCGACCTTTTTCCTGATGGCGCCTCCCTTTCCGGGCGGCTTCGCATCACCGCCTCGGCGGCGTTTGGCCGTAAAATCATCGCCCCGATGCTGCCCGACTTTATGCGCCAGCATCCCGCCCTGCAGGTCGATTTACTCGCCACCGATGAGCAGGTTGATATTGTCGGCAGAGGAATAGACGTGGCGTTACGTATCGCCCCGCTGCGGGACAACCGTCTGGTGGCGCATCGCCTCTGTGATAACCCCCGAGACCTCTGCGCCAGCGCAGCGTATCTGACGGAGCATGGCTATCCAAAAACGCTCAGCGATCTTGCGGCGCACAGCTGCTTAACCACCTCTGATACCACCCATTGGACGTTCGACCAGGGGGGACAGCGAAGCAAACAGAAAGTATCGGGGCGGTTTTCGGCGAATTCTATCGAGGCGATCTTTGAGGCCTGCCTGGGCGGCATGGGCATTGCCAACCTGTCCCGCTGGTACCTTGAGCCCGCCTTTGCACAAGGCCTGGTGGAGCGGATCGCGCTGGAGGATGCCAGGCCGGAAGCGCTGGCTGTCTGGGCCGTTTACCCGACGTCGCGGTTGATTCCGGTTAAGGTGCGCAAGTTTGTCGAGGCTCTGGAGGCGCGGCTGGAACGTAACCCGCTCACGCCGCATGGATAATGTTATTTCACCGTCACCAGGCGGGCCGACACAATCTGATGCCCCGCCTGCACGTCGGCTTTATCGATCCGCTGCATAATTCTCTCGGCCAGGGTATAGCCCATTTCCCGCGCCGGGGTGGTGGCCCAGACAATCGGTAGATCGTCCAGCGCGTTCTCTGACACATCCGCAAAGGCGCCCAGCGCCACCTGATGACCAAAGAAGGTTTCAACCCCACCTTCCCCGCTCTGGCGCCCGGCACGGATTAAGCCGAACCAGGCGCCCATGGCGATAACGTCGTTATAGCAAATCACGGCGCTGATGGTGGGGCTGGCGCGCAGCAAGCTACCGATCGCCTCCGCCGCCTGCTTGTGGCGGGATTCACACTCCACCACCCACTCGCTGTGGAACGGCAGGCCATATTTGATCAGCGTCGCGCAGTAGCCACCCACCCGTTCGGCGCGCGTCAGGGAGGAGCTTTTACCGCCCAGCCAGGCAATTCGCTGATGGCCGCGGCGAATAAGATGTTCGGTCAGCATTTGTGCTGCCTGCATGTTGTCCGGGCGCAGGGTATCCGCTTCGTCGAGATAGCTGGCGCGGGAGGCAAACACCAGCGGAACCCCTTTGGCTGCCGCCCGCTCGCACAGCTCATTGCTTACCCCGGAGGCCCCGGCAACGATCACCCCATCCACCCCCTGCGTCAGCAGCATATCGAGGCGCTGGAGCAGCTGATCCGCTTCCCGGCCGCCATGGAGTAAAAATACCATCCTCCCCTGGGCTTCCAGCGCCTCCGTCAGGCCCGCCGTCAGTTCGGCATAGAACGGCGACGTCAGGTCGCGGACGATCAGGCCAATCACCCCGCTTTGCCCACCCCTCAGCGCCGATGCCTGGCGGTTGCGAACGAACCCCAGTTGCTCCACCGCCTCGTTGACGCGCTGGCCCGTCGCAGGGGAGATGCGCCCTTTCCCGCTCAGAACCAGTGAAACCGTGCTCACAGAGACACCCGCCGCCAGCGCAACGTCGTTGATAGTAATTTTTTTCGCTACAGCCATGTGTGGGGTGTCTCCCTGATAATGAGATCGGTAAAACGTTTTATCAATACGTTATCTTTATACCCTCTGCCAAAGCCTGAGAATGTGATTTAGCGCGCACTAAACTTTGATAAAACGTTTTATCTTCTCGCAGCACTGAGGCAGGTAAATCTATTTTAACAATAAAGGAGTCGTTTTATGACGGCGAAAGCAGCACAAAAAATCTCGCTGTGGGAGTTTTTCCAGCAACTGGGTAAAACTTTTATGCTGCCCGTGGCACTGCTCTCCTTCTGTGGGATCATGCTGGGCATCGGCAGCTCGCTCAGCAGTAACGATGTCATTACCCTGATCCCTTTTCTGGGCAACCCGGTCTTGCAGGCAATTTTTATCTGGATGAGTAAGGTCGGCTCCTTCGCCTTTAGCTTCCTGCCAGTGATGTTCTGTATCGCCATTCCGCTGGGCCTGGCCCGCGAAAACAAAGGCGTGGCGGCATTTTCCGGGTTTGTGGGGTACGCGGTGATGAATCTGGCGGTCAACTTCTGGCTGACTACGAAGGGGATCCTGCCCACTACCGACGCGGCGGTGCTCAAAGCCAATAACATCCAGAGCGTACTGGGGATCCAGTCGATCGACACCGGGATCCTCGGCGCGGTGATCGCAGGGGTGATCATCTGGCTGCTGCATGAGCGTTTTCACAATATCCGCCTGCCGGATGCGCTGGCCTTCTTCGGCGGTACGCGCTTTGTGCCGATTATTACCACCGTCGCCATGGGCCTGTTTGGCCTGGTGATCCCGCTGGTGTGGCCGATTTTCGCCCTGGGTATTACCGGTATCGGGCATATCATCAACAGCGCGGGCGATTTTGGCCCGATGATTTTCGGCACCGGTGAGCGTCTGCTGCTGCCTTTCGGCTTACAACATATCCTGGTGGCGCTGATCCGCTTCACCGAAGCCGGTGGCACCATGGAGGTCTGCGGCCACTCGGTAAGCGGCGCACTGACCATCTTCCAGGCGCAGTTAAGCTGCCCGACCACCCACGGCTTCTCGGAGAGTGCCACCCGCTTCCTCTCCCAGGGGAAAATGCCAGCCTTCCTCGGCGGCCTGCCGGGTGCGGCGCTGGCGATGTACCACTGCGCCCGTCCGGAAAACCGTCATAAGATTAAGGGCCTGTTGATCTCCGGCGTTATCGCCTGCGTGGTCGGCGGTACCACTGAACCGATCGAGTTCCTGTTCCTGTTCGTGGCACCGGTACTGTACCTTATTCACGCCGTGCTGACCGGCCTGGGCTTTACCACCATGGCGGTGCTGGGTGTCACCATCGGTAATACCGACGGCAACGTGATTGACTTTGTGGTGTTCGGCATTCTGCACGGCCTGTCGACCAAGTGGTATCTGGTTCCGGTGGTGGCCGCGATCTGGTTTGCGGTTTACTACGGCATCTTCCGCTTCGCCATCACCCGCTTTAACCTGAAAACGCCGGGTCGCGATATTGAGAGCGCGGCGAGCGTGGAGCAGGCAGTGGCGGGCGTAACTGGCAAATCCGGCTACAATACGCCGGCGATCCTCGCGGCGCTGGGCGGTGCGGATAACATCACCTCTCTGGACAACTGCATTACCCGTCTGCGCCTGTCGGTGGCAGATATGTCCAAAGTGGACACCAACGCCCTGAAGGCCAATCGCGCCATCGGCGTGGTTCAGCTCAACCAGCACAATTTGCAGGTGGTCATCGGCCCGCAGGTGCAGTCGGTGAAAGATGAGCTGGCGACCCTGATGCGAACAGTAGAAGCCTGATGCCCCAGCCCCCTCCCCAGGAGGGGGTTCTCTTTTAAGGAGACGTTATGTTTGATTTTTCTGCCGTCGTGGATCGTCACGGCACCTGGTGTACCCAATGGGACTATGTTGCCGACCGCTTCGGCGCCGCCGATCTGCTGCCGTTTACTATCTCGGACATGGATTTTGCCACTGCCCCCTGCATCATCGAGGCTCTGCAAGCTCGCATCAGCCACGGAGTGTTTGGCTACAGCCGCTGGAAAAACGACGAGTTCCTTGGGGCGGTAGGGCACTGGTTCCGGCAGCGCTTCAACAGCTCCATCGATACCAGCGCCATCGTCTATGGCCCCTCGGTGATCTATATGGTGTCGGAGCTGATTCGCCAGTGGTCCAACGCAGGGGACGGGGTGGTGATCCACACCCCGGCCTACGACGCGTTTTACAATGCCATTGCGGGCAATAACCGTCAGGTGGTGCCTGTTGGCCTGCATAAGACGGCGGCGGGCTGGCAGTGCGATATGGCCGAACTGGAAGCGGTATTGGCACAGCCGCAGAACACCATTTTATTGCTCTGCAGCCCGCACAACCCGACGGGCAAGGTCTGGACCCGGGACGAGTTAGCGACCATGGCTGAACTTTCTGCGCGTCACGGCGTGGCGGTGGTAAGCGATGAAATTCATATGGATATGGTCTGGGGCAACCATCAGCATATCCCCTGGTGCGAAGTGGCGCAGGGAAAATGGGCGCTTCTCACCTCCGGCTCCAAGAGCTTTAATATTCCTGCTCTTACCGGCGCATACGGTTTGATCGGTGATGAAGCCAGCCGCATGGACTATTTGCAGGCGCTAAAGGGGCGCGACGGCCTCTCTTCGCCCTCGGTGCTGGCGCTGGTGGCGCATATTGCCGCCTACCAACAGGGTGAAGCCTGGCTGGATGCGCTGCGCAGTTATCTGGAGGCCAACCTGCACTATGTAGCCGACAGGCTCAATGGTGCCTTTCCGGCGTTAAACTGGCAACCGCCAGAGGCGACCTATCTGGCGTGGATCGATCTACGACCGCTAAATATCGACGACCGGAAGCTGCAAAAGGTGCTGATTGAGCAGCAAAAAGTGGCGATTATGCCGGGATATACCTATGGCGAAGAGGGTAACGGTTTTATCCGCCTCAATGCCGGTTGCCCGCGCAGTAAACTGGAGCAAGGGGTGGAACGACTGATTGCCGGGATTCACGCCCTGCGGTAATAGCGTTGCGCAATGGATATTTACCTTGCGCAAATAGCTTTTTGCCCCGTTTTATTTTTATAATATGTCGCACTTTACCTAATAAAGAGTGCGACCATGATTGATACCACCCTCCCGCTAACTGACGTTCATCGCCACCTTGATGGCAACATCCGTGCCCAGACCATTCTGGATCTTGGTCGCCAGTATAATTTGGCTCTGCCCGCACAAAACCTTGAGTCGCTGATCCCGCATGTGCAGGTAACAGAAAACGAACCGGATCTGGTGAGCTTTTTAAGCAAACTCGACTGGGGGGTAAAAGTCCTCGCCTCGCTGGAAGCCTGCCGTCGCGTTGCCTTCGAGAATATTGAGGACGCCGCGCGCAACGGTCTGCATTACGTAGAACTGCGTTTCTCGCCGGGCTATATGGCCATGTCCCACAACCTGCCGGTTGACGGTGTGGTAGAGGCGGTGATCGCTGGCGTTCGCGAAGGCTGTAAAGCCTTTGATGTTGAAGCCCGCCTGATTGGGATCATGAGCCGTACCTTTGGCGAAGCCGCCTGCCTTCAGGAACTCGAAGCCCTGCTGGCTCACCGCGAACATATCACTGCGGTCGATCTGGCGGGCGACGAGCTGGGCTTCCCGGGCAGTCTGTTCCTCTCCCACTTCAATCGCGCCCGCGACGCAGGCTGGCACATCACCGTCCATGCCGGTGAAGCGGCAGGCCCGGAGAGCATCTGGCAGGCGATCCGCGAGCTGGGCGCCGAGCGTATTGGTCATGGGGTGAAGGCGGTGGAAGACCGCGCCCTGATGGACTTCCTGGCGGCGCAACGCATCGGAATCGAATCCTGTCTGACCTCCAATATTCAGACCAGTACCGTGGCGACGCTGGCGCACCACCCGCTGAAAACTTTCCTTGAGCATGGCGTGATAGCGTCGCTGAATACTGACGATCCGGCGGTTCAGGGGGTCGATATTATTCACGAATACACGGTGGCCGCCCCGCAGGCCGGACTGAGCCGCGAGCAGATTCGCCAGGCGCAGATCAATGGTCTGGAGATGGCATTCTTAACATCTGCCGAGAAGCAGGCGCTGCGCGACAAGGTCGCACGCGGGTAAGAAAAAGCCCGGCATTGCCGGGCTTTGTTTTCAGGCCAGACAGAGGGTCGCGCGATGTTTCGCGGACTCGATACCCAGCTCAATCAGTTCCATAATCTGAATCGCCTGGCTTGCCGGGACCGGGTTTTCACCCTGGCCGTTCAGCGCATCGCGAATACCGGCATAATAGGCCGGGTAGTTGCCCGGCAGAGTCAGCCAGGTCTCTTCCACACGCTCTTCCCCTTCCACGCGGGTCAGCACGCCGTCACGCATGTCATAGCCCCAGTCTTCCTGCGGCAGGCGCTCCCCGTTTTTCAGACGTTCTTCCTGCGGATCGAGACCGAACTTCACATAGCTGCCGCGGGAGCCATGCACGATGTAACGTGCAGATTCCGCCGCCGCCATCATCGTGCCATGCAGTACCACGCGACGCTGCGGATAGCTCAACACCGCATGGAAGTAGTCCGTGGCCTGCGCGCCAGGGCGCAGCTGGGCCAGATCGACGTTCAGGCTCACCGGCAGACCAAACAGGTTAACGGCCTGGTCAAGCAGATGCGGGGCCAGATCGTACCAGATGCCGCTGCCCGGACCCGCCAGCTCACGCCAGCGATTACGCACCTGCGGACGGAAGCGGTCGAAATGTGATTCGAAGAATGCCACTTCCCCCAGAGAGCCGTCGGCAATGAGGGCTTTAACGGTGAGGAAGTCGCTGTCCCAGCGGCGGTTGTGGAAGACGGAGAGCAGTTTACCCAGGCTTTTTGCCAGCGCGTCCAGTTCGCGAGCCTGTGACAGTGTCACGGTAAAGGGTTTATCCACCACCACATGCTTGCCCGCTTCAAGGGCCGCTTTCGCCAGCGGGAAATGGGTGTCGTTTGGTGTCGGGATAACAATCAGGTCGATATTGGGATCGTTAAACAGATGCTTCGGCTCAGAAACCACCGGCACGGTTGGCCAGTCGGCATGAACTTTCGTCGCATCGCTGCTGGAAATGGCTG
The DNA here is from genome assembly GCF_965195605.1 of Leclercia sp. M-A074-M. Classification (NCBI taxonomy): domain Bacteria; kingdom Pseudomonadati; phylum Pseudomonadota; class Gammaproteobacteria; order Enterobacterales; family Enterobacteriaceae; genus Leclercia; species Leclercia sp. M-A074-M. The sequence continues at coordinate 334,793 of NZ_CBDAHM010000004.1, forward strand.
CCAGCGCCATCCCCGGGGTGCCATCAATCAGCGGGGCATGAAATGTTTTACTCGCATAACCATAACCTATTAATCCAACACGGATTTTGTCGCTCATGAAATCGCCTCTCATCTTTTGACCTGCATATTTCACACTATCTCCTCTCCCGTCACAATAGATTAATCTGGCGTACCTTGCCCTATAGCAACAGAAGCAATCAGTAATTTCTGATTAACATTTATAACTCGCTGAATACAATCGCAAAACATCCTTGTAAAGCGCTTGCCCGAAGGCATATCGCACTGTAAAATTCTGGATCTGTATTTATGGATAAAACATCACCAAGAATCATGACGACAATAATTAATCGAATTATCGAGTTAGCGGGATGGATCGTGCTGGGCGTGTCGGTGATACTGCTCGCCGTTGCCAGTCATATTGATAACTACCAGCCACCCGAGCCGGTAAATACCCTCAATCAAGCCAAGCCTCATACGCTCACCAAAAATAGTGACATATGATGTCAGTTGCTTATTGCCAGCCGTCATGAACAGCGTTAACCTTCTTCGCCAGGCGTCGGCCGACGCCTGATTTCATCAATCAAGAAAACTCTTATTTTTGCCGGTGCGCTTTGGCAAACCGTTTACGTCTTATTTGAACCGTTTATTATTCGACCTAATTACTCCTTTGGCATTACTCACTCATATGGAAAATTATTAAAATGACAGTTCAGGACTATTTATTAAAATTTCGCAAAATTAATTCCCTTGAAAGTCTGGAAAAGCTCTTTGACCATCTGAACTACACCCTGAGTGACAATCAGGACATTATCAGCATGTACCGCGCCGCTGACCATCGCCGCGCTGAGCTGGTTTCTGGTGGACGCCTGTTCAACATTGGCGAAGTGCCTAAGTCGGTGTGGCGTTACGTGCTCTAAAAGGGTACTCATTGCCCGGAAATGTTATATACTCTCGCCCTGCTAATTTGCAGTTCGCGCTTTTCGCTGACTATCGGGAGAGAACATGACCACAACGGCTGGAGAAAAAATTGGCGGCTGGTTACTTGCTCCGCTCGCCTGGCTGCTGGTTGCATTATTAAGTGCGTCGCTGGCACTGGTACTTTATTCCACTGCATTAATTACGCCGCACGCGCTTAAAACGCTGGGCGCGCAAAATACCTCTGCTATCGTCATGTGGTTTATTTCTTTCGCCTTTGCGATTGCCATGTGGTACTACACGCTGTGGCTGACCATCGCGTTTTTTAAACGCCGCCGGAGCGTGCCTAAGCACTATATTATCTGGCTGCTGGTCTCTGTCTTGCTGGCCGTGAAAGCCTTCGCCTTTTCGCCGGTTTCCGATGCGCTGGCAGTGCGTCAACTCCTCTTCCCACTGCTGGTGACCGCGCTTTTCGTGCCGTACTTTAAGCGCTCGGCCCGCGTAAAGAACACCTTTGTGAACCCGTAATAACCTTACAGTTAACCTGTTGTCGCCTGCGCCGGTTTATCCGATAATAGGCGGCTTTTTTATGTCAGGCTGAATAATGACCGATTACTTACTGCTCTTTGTCGGCACGGTGCTGGTAAACAACTTCGTTCTCGTGAAGTTCCTTGGCCTGTGCCCATTTATGGGCGTATCCAAAAAGCTCGAAACGGCAATGGGGATGGGGTTGGCCACCACCTTCGTGTTGACCCTCGCCTCGATCTGCGCCTGGTGGGTAGATACCTGGATTTTAATCCCCCTTGGCCTGACCTATCTGCGCACGCTGGCCTTTATTCTGGTTATCGCTGTGGTGGTGCAGTTCACCGAAATGGTGGTGCGTAAAACCAGCCCGGCGTTATACCGCCTGCTCGGCATCTTCCTACCGCTGATCACCACCAACTGTGCGGTGCTCGGCGTGGCGCTGCTCAACATTAACCTTGGGCACAATTTCCTGCAGTCGGCGCTGTACGGTTTTTCCGCCGCGGTCGGCTTCTCGCTGGTGATGGTGCTGTTTGCAGCGATCCGCGAACGCCTGGTCGCGGCTGATATCCCGGCACCGTTTCGCGGTAACGCCATCGCGCTGGTTACCGCCGGTCTTATGTCTCTGGCCTTTATGGGCTTTAGTGGTCTGGTGAAGTTGTAATGAATGCAATCTGGATTGCCATTGCTGCCCTCAGTGTTCTGGGGCTGCTGTTTGGCATCATTCTCGGTTACGCCTCACGCCGCTTCGCGGTGGAGGATGACCCGATTGTCGAAAAAATTGATGAGCTACTGCCGCAAAGCCAGTGCGGGCAGTGCGGCTACCCTGGTTGTCGCCCCTACGCAGAGGCGGTGGGCAGCGGCGGCGAAAAAATTAACCGCTGTGCGCCTGGCGGCGAAGCGGTGATGCTGAAGATTGCCGAACTGCTGAACGTCGACCCCCAGCCGGTCGATGGTGATGAAAGCGCGCAGGAGCCGGTGCGCATGCTGGCGGTGATCGATGAGCCTAACTGCATCGGCTGCACCAAATGTATTCAGGCCTGCCCGGTAGATGCCATTGTGGGCGCCACGCGCGCCATGCATACCGTGATGGAAGACCTGTGTACCGGCTGTAACCTCTGTGTCGCCCCCTGCCCGACCCAGTGCATTGAGTTACGCCCGGTAGCCACCACGACCGATAGCTGGAAATGGGATCTTCAGACCATTCCGGTGCGCATTATTCCTGTGGAACAACATGCTTAAGTTATTTTCTGCCTTCAGAAAAGAGAAGATCTGGGATTTCGATGGCGGTATTCATCCGCCAGAGATGAAAACCCAGTCCAGCGGTACGCCGCTGCGCCAGATCCCGCTGGCCAACCGTTTTGTTATCCCCCTGAAGCAGCACATCGGTGCTGAGGGTGAGCTGTGCGTTAAACCTGGCGACAGCGTGTTACGCGGCCAGCCGCTGACCTTTGGACGCGGACGTATGCTGCCTGTGCACGCCCCTACCTCCGGCACCGTGGTGGCGATTGCGCCCCATACCGTTGCCCACCCTTCCGCCCTCTCTGAGCTGTGCGTCATCATCGACGCCGATGGCGAAGATCGCTGGATTGAGCGCGACGGCTGGAGCGACTACCGCAACCACAGCCGCGAGGCGCTGATCGAGCGCATTCATCAGTCTGGCGTCGCCGGTCTGGGCGGCGCGGGCTTCCCAACCGGTAACAAACTGCAGGGCGGCGGCGACAAGATCAAAACCCTGATTATCAACGCCGCCGAGTGCGAGCCGTACATCACCGCGGACGATCGTCTGATGCAGGACTGCGCCGCGCAGATCGTCGAGGGCATTCGTATTCTCGCGCACATTCTGCAGCCGCAAGAGGTGCTGATCGGCATTGAAGATAACAAACCGCAGGCCATCTCCATGCTGCGTGCGGTGCTGGCGGGCAGCCATGATATCAGCCTGCGCGTTATTCCCACCAAGTACCCCTCCGGTGGCGCAAAGCAGCTGACCCAGATTTTAACCGGCAAGCAGGTCCCGCACGGCGGTCGTTCGTCTGACATTGGCGTCCTGATGCAGAACGTCGGCACCGCCTATGCCGTTAAACGTGCCGTTGTTGACGGCGAGCCGCTTACCGAGCGCGTCGTTACCCTTACCGGGGAATCGGTTAGCCGTCCCGGCAACGTCTGGGCGCGTCTGGGCACGCCGGTTCGTCATCTGCTGGATCAGGCCGGGTTCTGCCCGAGCGCCGAGCAAATGGTAATTATGGGCGGGCCGCTGATGGGCTTTACCCTGCCCTGGCTGGATGTCCCGGTGGTAAAAATCACCAACTGCCTGCTGGCGCCGTCCGTCAGCGAGATGGGCGAAACGCAGGAAGAGAAAGGCTGCATTCGCTGCAGCGCCTGTGCCGATGCCTGCCCGGCGGATCTGCTGCCTCAGCAGCTCTACTGGTACAGCAAAGGGCAGATCCACGATAAAGCGAAATCCCACAACCTGGCCGACTGCATTGAGTGTGGCGCCTGCGCCTGGGTCTGCCCGAGCAATATTCCGCTGGTGCAATATTTCCGCGTCGAGAAAGCCGAAATTTACGCGATTGCCCAGGAAGAGAAACGCGCAGCCGAAGCCAAAGCACGGTTTGAAGCGCGCCAGCAGCGCCTTGAACGCGAGAAAGCCGCCCGAGAAGCGCGCCATAAGAAAGCGGCAGTTCAGCCTGCGGCAAAAGACCAGGATGCCATTAATGCTGCCCTGGCGCGTGTGCGCGAGAAGAAAGCCACCGCGACAGAAGATGTGGTGATCCCGGCGGGTCAGCGCCCGGATAACAGCGAGATGATTGCCGCCCGCGAAGCGCGCAAAGCAGAGGCCCGCGCCCGTCAGGCGGAAAAAGCGCAGGCTGCCGCCGCATCAACAGAAACCGATCCGCGTAAAGCGGCGGTCGAAGCGGCCATCGCCCGCGCAAAAGCCCGCAAAGCGGCGCCACCGGAAGAGACTCAGGCCGAGCCAGCGCCGGTGGATCCGCGTAAAGCCGCTGTCGAAGCGGCCATTGCCCGTGCAAAAGCCCGCAAAACCGCGCCACCGGAAGAGAGCCAGAGCGAGCCAGCGCCAGTCGATCCGCGTAAAGCGGCGGTCGAAGCGGCCATCGCCCGGGCCAAAGCCCGCAAAGCGGCGCAGCCGGACGATATTCAGGTTGAACAGGCTCCGGTCGACCCGCGTAAAGCGGCCGTCGAAGCGGCGATTGCCCGGGCCAAAGCCCGGAAAGCCACGCCGCCGGAAGCAAAACAGGAAGAACCCGTACCCGTCGACCCGCGTAAAGCCGCGGTCGAAGCCGCTATTGCCCGGGCAAAAGCGCGCAAGGCGGCGCAACAGGAAGAAGAGCCGGCAGCCAATGACGATCCACGCAAAGCGGCAGTGGCTGCCGCCATCGCGCGGGTACAGGCGAAGAGAGCCGCACAGCAGGCAGTTAACGAGGATTAAATGGTTTTCAGAATCGCAAGCTCCCCTTATACCCATAACCAGCGCCAGACATCGCGCATTATGATGCTGGTCTGCCTGGCCGCACTGCCGGGCATTGCCGTACAGCTCTGGTTCTTCGGCTGGGGTACGTTGCTGCAGATCATCCTTGGCTGTGTGAGCGCGCTGGCGGCCGAAGCGCTGGTACTCAAACTGCGAAAAATCGCGGTGGGCAAAATTCTGGCGGACAATTCCGCCCTGCTCACCGGCCTGCTGCTGGCCATCAGTATTCCGCCCTTCGCCCCCTGGTGGATGGTGGTGCTCGGCACCGTATTTGCGGTAATCATCGCCAAGCAGCTCTATGGCGGCCTCGGGCATAACCCGTTTAACCCGGCGATGATTGGCTATGTGGTGCTGCTGATCTCCTTCCCGGTGCAGATGACCAGCTGGCTGCCGCCGCATGAGATTGCCGCGACGGTGCCAGGCTTTATGGATGCCGTGCAGGTGATCTTCTCCGGCCATACCGCCAGCGGCGCGGATATGAACACCCTGCGTCTGGGGGTGGATGGCATCAGCCAGGCGACGCCGCTCGATACCTTCAAAACCTCTCTGCATGCGGGTCACAGCGTAGAGCAGATCCTCCAGTCGCCCATTTACAGCGGCGTGCTGGCAGGCGCGGGCTGGCAGTGGGTTAACCTGGCGTACCTGGCCGGTGGCCTGTTCCTGCTGTGGCAGAAAGCGATCCGCTGGCATATCCCGGTGAGCTTCCTGGTAACGCTTGCGGTCTGTTCCGGGCTGGGCTGGTTCTTCTCGCCGGCGTCGCTGGCGTCGCCGCAGATCCATCTGCTCTCCGGCGCGACCATGCTGGGTGCCTTCTTTATTCTGACCGACCCGGTAACGGCCTCTACCACCAACCGTGGGCGCCTGATTTTTGGCGCGCTGGCCGGTTTGCTGGTGTGGCTGATCCGCAGCTTTGGCGGTTACCCGGACGGCGTGGCCTTTGCCGTGCTGCTGGCGAACATCACCGTTCCGCTCATCGACTACTACACGCGTCCGCGCGTGTACGGCCATCGCTAAGGATCTCGCCATGTTAAAAACGATGCAAAAACACGGCGTGACGCTGGCGCTCTTTGCCGCCGTGCTCACCGGCATGACCGCGCTGGTCAACGGCTTAACCAAATCCACCATTGATGAACAGGCGGCCCGTCAGCAAAAAGCGCTGTTTGACCAGGTGATCCCGGCAGATATCTACGATAACGATCTGCAGAAGAGCTGTTATCTTGTCCAGACGCCAGCGCTTGGCAAAGGCACCCACCGTATTTTTATCGCCCGTAAAGGCGATACGCCGACCGGCGTGGTGATGGAAGCCACCGCCCCGGATGGATACTCCGGCGCTATCAGGCTGCTGGTGGGCACCGATTTTTCCGGCACCGTGCTGGGTACGCGCGTGACCGAGCACCACGAAACGCCAGGCCTTGGAGATAAGATTGAAACCCGCTTAAGCGACTGGATTTTGCATTTCGCTGGTAGAGTGATCCACGGTATTGACGATCCGGCGTTCGCGGTGAAAAAAGATGGTGGTGATATCGATCAGTTTACCGGTGCGACCATCACCCCACGTGCGGTAGTGAACGCCGTTAAACGTGCGGGGGTTTATGCACAATCGCTGCCTGCGCAACTTAACAATCTGCCCGCCTGTGAGGAGCCTTCATGAGCCAGGTAAAAGAGGTTTTTGTTCAGGGGCTGTGGAAAAACAACTCCGCGCTGGTACAGCTGCTGGGGATGTGTCCGCTGCTGGCCGTCACCTCCACCGTTACCAACGCGTTGGGCCTTGGCCTTGCCACCACCCTGGTATTGATCCTGACCAACCTGTCGATCTCTGCCCTGCGCCGCTGGACGCCGTCAGAGATTCGTATTCCGATCTACGTGATGATTATCGCCTCGGTGGTGAGCGTCGTGCAGATGCTGATCAACGCCTGGGCCTTTGGCCTCTATCAGTCGCTGGGGATTTTTATCCCGCTGATCGTCACCAACTGTATCGTGGTGGGCCGCGCCGAAGCCTTTGCGGTGAAAAACGATCCGCTGATTTCGGCCCTTGATGGCTTTGCCATCGGCATGGGGGCGACCGGGGCGATGTTTGTCCTGGGCGCCATGCGTGAAATCCTTGGCAACGGTACCCTGTTCGATGGCGCAGATGCGCTGCTGGGCAGCTGGGCCAAAGTTCTGCGCATTGAGGTGTTCCACACCGATACGCCGTTCCTGCTGGCGATGCTGCCCCCTGGCGCGTTTATTGGCCTGGGGATGATGCTGGCAGTAAAATATCTCATTGATGAGAAACGTAAACGCCGCGCTGCCACGCGCAGCGCAGAGGAAGGGATCCCTGAGAAGGCCTCATGAACAAAGAGAAACGTTTAACCATTTTGCAGCGCCTGCGTGAGAATAACCCGCACCCGACCACCGAGCTGAATTTTACCTCGCCCTTTGAACTGTTGATCGCGGTGTTGCTCTCCGCGCAGGCGACCGACGTGAGCGTCAATAAAGCCACCGCGAAGCTCTACCCCGTCGCCAACACGCCTCAGGCGATGCTGGAGCTGGGCGTTGAGGGGGTAAAGTCGTACATCAAAACCATCGGCCTGTTTAACAGCAAAGCCGAGAATGTGATCAAGACCTGCCGGATGCTGATAGAGCTGCACGGCGGTGAGGTACCGGAAGATCGCGCGGCGCTGGAAGCACTGCCTGGCGTGGGCCGTAAAACCGCCAACGTGGTGCTGAATACCGCCTTCGGCTGGCCGACCATTGCCGTGGATACCCATATCTTCCGTGTCTGCAACCGAACGAACTTCGCTCCGGGCAAAAACGTGGAGCAGGTCGAAGATAAGCTGCTGAAAGTGGTTCCTGCGGAGTTCAAGGTCGACTGCCATCACTGGTTGATCCTCCACGGACGCTATACCTGCATTGCGCGTAAACCGCGCTGTGGCTCCTGTATTATTGAAGATCTCTGTGAATTTAAAGAGAAAACCGACCACTGAAACCGTCATTCGACGGTTTTTTTATCACCTGAAAACCTTATATTAAGCACGAGTATCTTTCAGGCTCGCCTTTTGCAGTTTTTCTGTCTGAGCAAAAGTTTACGGTTCGCGCATTGTGTGGCTATATAACAATCAAACAGGTTAATTGTTTTTTCGTCAGCAAAATTTTCTATATAAATGTGATGGCGATCACTCTGTTCACACGCTGTTAATTTTATGTGTCAAAATGGCTACTAAAGCCCTACAGCATCGAGAAATACCCCCTTCTCAACCGTAGATATGTCCGGTTATTTTTCAGAACATAGGCCATATCACTGCCCAACACCTTTTACAGCAGAACATATCGCCATACGGCGATTTTCTCCCCTACTGAATAGTGAAAAAAACCAGTTTCACCGAAACGGTAAAATTTAACGCTAAATAACATTTAGGTTTCTGGCGCATTATAGGGCTTGAGTTAAATGTAACAGACTATTACAAACGTCTTGCCAGACGGGTCAGGATAGTGAACATTACCCGCCGTTTCCCCTCCCACTATAACTATAAAGCGGATGGACTACGGTCATCACGCTATGAACACCCCCGTTAATATGGGATGTAAAAAAAGAGGTATATGTGTCTACTGCAAACAATAAACCAGCTGAAGAGAGCGTAAGTCTTAACGCTTTCAAACAACCTAAATCGTTCTATCTCATATTCTCTATTGAGCTGTGGGAGCGTTTTGGTTACTACGGTCTGCAAGGGATCATGGCGGTTTACCTGGTGAAACAACTGGGTATGTCCGAAGCCGATTCCATCACCCTGTTCTCTTCTTTCAGTGCTCTGGTCTACGGTCTGGTCGCAATTGGTGGCTGGCTGGGCGATAAAGTACTGGGAACCAAACGTGTCATCCTGCTGGGCGCCATCGTTCTGGCGATCGGTTATGGTCTGGTAGCCTGGTCCGGTCACGATGCCGGCGTGGTTTACCTGGGTATGGCGACCATCGCGGTGGGTAACGGCCTGTTCAAGGCGAACCCGTCTGCCCTGCTTTCTACCTGTTATAAGAAAGATGACCCGCGTCTGGACGGTGCATTCACCATGTACTACATGTCCATCAACATTGGCTCCTTCTTCTCCATGCTGGCAACCCCGTGGCTGGCAGCAAAATTCGGCTGGAGCGTGGCGTTTGCCCTGAGCTTCGTCGGTATGCTGATCACCGTGGTGAACTTCCTGTTCTGCCGCAGCTGGGTGAAAGAGTACGGTTCAAAACCTGACTTTGCGCCGGTACAGATGGGTAAATTGCTGGCGACGCTGGTTGGTGTTGTCGTGCTGGTTGCTATCGCCACCTGGCTGCTGCACAACCAGGGTATTGCCCGTGCGGTGCTGGGCGTGGTTGCGCTGGGTATCATCTGCATCTTTGCAAAAGAAGCCTTCTCCATGCAGGGCGCGGCGCGTCGTAAGATGATTGTTGCCTTTATCCTGATGGTTGAAGCGATTGTCTTCTTCGTGCTGTACAGCCAGATGCCAACGTCTCTGAACTTCTTCGCGATCCGTAACGTTGAGCACTCTATCCTGGGTATCGCGTTCGAGCCTGAGCAGTTCCAGGCCCTGAACCCGTTCTGGATCATGGTAGGTAGCCCGATCCTGGCTGCCATCTACAACAAGATGGGCGACCGCCTGCCAATGCCGCACAAGTTCGCGGTGGGCATGGTGCTCTGCTCGGGTGCCTTCCTGGTACTGCCGCTGGGCGCGGAATTCGCCAGCGACGCGGGTATCGTCTCCGTGAACTGGCTGATCCTGAGCTACGCCCTGCAGTCTATCGGTGAGCTGATGATCTCCGGTCTGGGCCTGGCGATGGTTGCACAGCTGGTTCCACAGCGTCTGATGGGCTTCATCATGGGTAGCTGGTTCCTGACCACTGCCGGTGCTGCCATCATCGCCGGTAAGATCGCCAACCTGATGGCTGTGCCTTCTGATGTGACCGACCCGCTGCAGTCGCTGCATGTCTATGGTGACGTGTTCCTGCAGATTGGTATCGCCACTGCGGTTATCGCTGTGCTGATGATGCTGACTGCACCAAAACTGAACCGCATGACTCAGGACGACGACAATACCGCTAAAGCGAGCAACACCGCCGCCGTGTAATGTCATCGGGAAACGACTGACTACAAGCCGCTAACTGTGCGTTAGCGGCTTTTTTTTTATTATGGGGCGCACTAACATAGGGTAAACCTACGTAAACAGGAGTGACCGATGAAACTGTTCTATAAACCAGGCGCCTGCTCTCTTGCCTCCCATATTACGCTGCGCGAGAGCGGTAAAGACTTCACCCTCAACGGTGTTGATCTGATGCAAAAGCGTCTGGAAAACGGCGATGATTTTTTCGCGGTGAATCCTAAAGGCCAGGTTCCGGCCCTGCTGCTGGAAGATGGCACCCTGCTCACCGAGGGTGTTGCCATTATGCAGTACCTCGCGGACAGCGTCGCGGATCGCCAGCTACTGGCGCCAGCCGGCACTATCGCCCGCTATAAAACCATTGAATGGATGAACTACATCGCCACCGAACTGCATAAAGGTTTTACCCCGCTGTTCCGCCCGGACACCCCGGAAGAGTACAAGCCGATCGTTCGCGCCCTGCTGGAGAAGAAACTGCAGTATGTGAACGCGTCGCTGAAAGAGGATCAGTGGATCTGCGGGCAGCGCTTTACCATTGCCGATGCGTATCTGTTTACCGTCCTGCGCTGGGCGCGGGCCGTGAAGCTGAACATGGAAGGGTTAAGCCACATTGACGCCTATATGTCGCGTATGGCGGAACGTCCTGCCGTGGCGGCAGCACTGGAAGCGGAAGGGTTAAAGTAAGAGAGCGGTTTATTGCCGGGTGGCGCTAGCGCTTACCCGGCCTACGAGCTCTGTAGGCCCGGCAAGCGCAGCATCACACGGCAAAAGTTTACAGCTGGGTCGCGCTAAAGAGGTGCTCCGGCTTCGCAATCCGGTCCTGGGCGGCCACCACCTGCAACTCATACTCCTGCATGTTCTTCGTGGCGATCATGATTTCATACACCGCCGCAGTAACATGCTCAAGCGCATCACGCACCGTTGCCCCCTGCAGCAGTTTCACCAGCAGCAGACCGCTGGTCACATCGCCCACGCCCACCGGCTGACGGCTGCCAAAATCCACCAGCGGACGGCTGATGTGCCAGGCTTCATCTTTGGTCACCAGCAGCATCTCAAAGCGATCCGGGCTGATTCCGGCGCGGGCCAGATGTTTCACCAGCACGATTTCCGGCCCCATCGCAATCAGTTCACGGGACGCCGCAACGGCCTCCTCCACGCTGTTCACCGGATGTTCACAGAGGATCTCCAGTTCAATGAGGTTTGGGGCGATGATGTCGCTGGCCGGAAGAGCGTGACGCACGTGAAACTCCGCCACGCCTGGCGCCACGATACAGCCTTTTTCCGGATGGCCCATCACCGGATCGCAGAAATATTTCGCCGCCGGGTTCGCCGCCTTCACCTGGCGAACAATACCGAGAATATGCTCGCCCTGCTCGGCTGATCCAAGATAACCGCTCAGCACGGCATCGCAGGTTTTGAGTTTGTCGATATCAGCGATGCCCTGAACAATCTCTGTGAGATGAGCGGGCGGCATCACGCAACCGGTCCATTTGCCGTATTGCGTATGGTTGGAAAACTGAACGGTATTTAACGGCCAGACATTGGCCCCGAGACGGCGCATCGGAAATTCTGCGGCGCTGTTGCCAGCATGCCCAAAAACGACGTGGGACTGGATGGCGAGGATATTCTTCATTTTCTTACCACAACCCTGAAAAAATAAAGGGGCGTGGTTTCCCACGCCCCTGTGCTTTTATGATTATTTCCAGCAAACCAGACAGTAATTCTTTTTACCGCGACGCAGCAAGGTATAACGACCAAACAGGCGATCGCTGTCAGCGAAGACGTACTCCGCGTCAGACTGTTTTTCACCGTTAATGGTGATGGCGTTAGAGGCGATGGTTTTACGCGCCTGGCCACGGGACGGCTGAAGCTCAGAGTCGACCAGGGCCTGCATCAGATCGGCGCCTTTTTCCATCTCCACCATTGGCACGCCATCCTGCGCCAGCTGTTCGAAGTCTGCTTCGCTCAGATCGCTCAGGGTGCCGTTAAACAGGCTGGCGGTAATGCGCTTGGCCGCCGCTAAGCCCTCTTCGCCGTGAACCAGCTTAGTGACCTCATCGGCCAGCACGTACTGGGCGCGTGGCGCTTTACCGCTGTTTTTGTCTTCTTCTTCAAGAGCATTGATCTCTTCAATGTCCATAAAGGTGAAGAACTTCAGGAAGCGATAAACGTCAGCATCTGCGGTGTTGATCCAGAACTGGTAGAACTTGTACGGGCTGGTTTTCTTCGGATCGAGCCATACCGCGCCGCCTTCAGTTTTACCGAACTTGGTGCCGTCCGCTTTGGTGATCAGCGGAACGGTCAGACCGAAGACCTGATTCTGGTGCAGACGACGGGTCAGATCGATACCGGAGGTGATGTTACCCCACTGATCGGAGCCGCCAATCTGCAGCGCAACGCCGTGCAGCTTGTTCAGACAGGCAAAGTCATACCCCTGCAGCAGGTTGTAGGAGAACTCGGTAAAGGAGATGCCCTGATCGTCACGGTTCAGACGCTGCTTCACCGCTTCTTTGTTGATCATCTGGTTAACGGAGAAGTGTTTACCGATATCCCGCAGGAAGGTCAGCACGTTCATGCTGCCAAACCAGTCGTAGTTGTTCGCAGCGATCGCGGAGTTTTCACCACAGTCAAAGTCGAGGAATGGCGCGACCTGTTTGCGGATTTTCGCCACCCACTCCTCTACGGTATCCGCCGTATTCAGTTTACGCTCAGCGGCTTTGAAGCTTGGGTCACCAATCAGACCCGTTGCGCCACCGACCAGAGCCACAGGCTTATGGCCAGCCAGCTGGAAGCGTTTCAGGCATAACAAAGGAACCAGATGCCCCAAATGCAAGCTGTCAGCGGTAGGATCGAAGCCGCAATAGAGCGCGATCGGGCCTTGCGCCAGTCGCTCTGCTAACGCTTCCTCATCCGTCACCTGGGCTACCAGCCCCCGCTCTTGCAATTGTTTAATCAAGTTACTGCTTGCCATCAAATTCTCCATGTATAAAACGACTGCACCTTTGCCGGTACACGACTTTTCGCCAGACGCGAAAGGTACATAGAATAAAGCGCTGACCAACGTAGCGCCAGCGCTTAAGAGAACAAATTTCGGGGATTAGGGTGCCAGCCGATCGATTTTCCACGCGCCGTTATCGCGCTGATAGATAAACCTGTCGTGAAGGCGATGTTCACCGCCCTGCCAGAATTCCATCTGCTGAACGGAGACGCGGAAGCCGCCCCAGAAACTCGGCAGCGGCACTTCGCCCTGCTGGAATTTCTGTTTCAGCTCAAGGAATTTGCTCTCCAGCACGCCGCGGGCAGAGATACGGCTCGACTGTTTAGAGACCCAGGCACCAATCTGACTGTCCCGCGGACGGCTGTGGAAATACTTCACCACTTCAATGGTTGAGAGACGTTCAACGGAGCCGGTGACCATCACCTGGCGCTCCAGCATATGCCACGGGAAGAGCAAACTGATACGCGGGTTGTTTTCCAGATGCTGCGCCTTACGGCTGCCAAGGTTGGTGTAGAACACCAGTCCTTTGTCATCGTAATGTTTGAGCAGCACGATGCGCTGCCAGGGTTGGCCATTTTCATCGACGGTGGCAACCACCATCGCGGTGGGATCGGCAAGTTGTGCTTCACAGGCCTGTTTTAGCCAGTGCTCAAACAGCACCAGCGGCTCGGCGGGGAGATCCTGGCGACGCAGGCCGCCTTTGGTGTATTCGCGCCGCAGGTGCGCAATTTTCTGCAATTCGTCGTTATCTGACATGGCGTTAACTGACGTTGACAATGGGTGACGCTATTGTGCGCCGCCCCCTGCAAAATCTCAACGCTTCGGATTTTCGATCTGACAATTGTTCAGCACAATGCGATCGCGCTTGTAGACCGTTGCACTGTCGCCTTTCGACCAGAAGACATACACCCCGTCGCTGTATCGGGTCCCGGAAGCGGAGATCCCCTGTTTCAGCGTCAGCAGCTTATTGTCGTACACGAAACTGACTTCCTGACGGGGATTATTGAGCTTAACGGTAAGGGGCTTTTCGTCGCACTGATAGGCCAGCGTGTCGGTTTGCATGCGCTCGACGAACTGGTTGTAAACGCTACAGCTCGCCAGCAGAAAGGGAGTAAAAGCAAGAAGCAGTTTTTTCATGGGTAAATTCCGAAGACTTTCCTGGTCCCGGAGGGCGCGTAGGCCCTCCCGTTTTTTCGGCTATTCTTACCCACAGCAGGCTTAAGTGAAATTCGGTTAACTCTGATTTTGCCGCGGATTCGCTGGAAAAACAGCACCTAACACGCTCGCTTCACGGGCTCCGGTTACCGAGGGTAAGTTCCCCGGCAGACCAGCCACCGTGCGCCACGCCAGCCAGGCAAAGGCCAGCGCCTCCATGTCATCGCCGCTGATCCCTGCCTTGTCGGTGGTGGTTACCTCCGTGCCCGGCAGCAGACCGGCGAGACGGGTCATCACCAGTGGGTTACGGCTGCCACCGCCGCACACCAGCAGACGCTCGCAGCCCCCGCTCAGCAGCACCTGTTCCGAGACCGAAACGGCAGTAAGCTCCGCCAGCGTGGCCTGTACATCCTCAGGCGCCAGGCCCGGGAAGTTCGCCAGCTGACGCTCAAGCCAGCCGTAGTTGAAGTATTCGCGGCCAGTGCTTTTCGGCGCCGGTGCGGCAAAATAGGGATCGCTGAGCATGCTTTGCAGCAGCGGGATAATAACTTTACCGCTGCATGCCCACTGGGCGTCTTTATCGTAGGCTTTACCCGCCTGACGCCAGATCCAGGCGTCCATCAGCATATTTCCCGGCCCGGTGTCGAAGCCGCGTACCGGCTGGCCTGGGATCAATAAAGAAAGATTGGCGATGCCGCCGATGTTGAGCACCATGCGGCGCTCCGTCGGATGCGCCAGCAGGGCGTGGTGGAACGCGGGGACCAGCGGTGCGCCCTGCCCGCCCAGGGCCATGTCGCGGCGGCGGAAATCCCCCACCACCGTCACGCCGGTTTTGGCGACGATTTGGTTGTTATCGCCTATCTGCAACGTATGCGGCGCGTCGCCGCCCGGCTCATGCCAGACCGTTTGCCCGTGACAGCCGATCGCCACCACATCCTGCGGACGAAGATTCTCCTGGTTCATCAGCGCCAGCACCGCATCACCGAACAGGCGTCCGAGCTGCGTATCAAGCTGTCCCAGCTGCGACAGCGTCAGCTGTTGGCCCTGACAGATATTCAGGATCGCCTGTTTCGTCTCCTGGGGAATAGGCCAGCTAAGGCTTGCCTGCTGGGCAACCATATTCTCGTCTATTGCCGCCAGGACGACATCCACACCATCCAGACTGGTTCCTGACATTACGCCAATGTAGCGACCCGATTTCATCCGTTTTCCTTAATCCGTTTGGGCTGATGACTCACTCCACCATAAACCGATTATCAATGCTACGATGGACTCATACTTTTTAACAATAGCTGGCGCTGGGCGTCATTCCAGGAATAATCCGTATCTCCTGCAGGGTGACATCGTCGCTTGTATAGCTATGGTTGAGTGAGAATCGAGTACCATTCTGATTGTGTTTGAGCAAAGATAGGATTTATGGCACCCGATGCCATATAATTTAGCCATAACGGATGCTCAACGAGCGTTTTTGGTGAACAGGAGATTCAAATGATTTTACGTGTACTGGCCGTTTCGCTGGTTGGATTCACTCTGGCTGGCTGTGTTAATGACAACTCCCTGTCCGGGGACGTTTACAGTGCCTCTGAGGCGAAACAGGTTCAGAATGTCACTTACGGCACCATCGTGAACGCGCGCCCGGTACAGATTCAGGGTGGTGATGAGAACAACGTGATCGGCGCACTTGGCGGTGCGGTACTGGGTGGCTTCCTCGGTAACACCGTGGGTGGCGGCACAGGCCGTTCACTGGCAACCGCGGCGGGTGCCGTAGCCGGTGGCGTTGCGGGTCAGGGCGTCCAGGGTGCGATGAATAAATCCCAGGGCGTTGAGTTAGAGATCCGCAAGGATGACGGCAGCACCATTATGGTGGTCCAGAAACAGGGCAATACGCGGTTTGCTGCTGGTCAACGTGTGGTACTGGCCAGCAACGGCAGCCAGGTCACCGTCTCCCCACGTTAATAACGTTATGGGCGTGGTCATCCGATCACGCCCCGCACCATTAAGCATTACTAATATAAATATATTAATTTAATACATTCACATTATTTATATTTAATTCTCGTACCGCTTGTTCCTGCGCAAAGTATTCCCCCTGCGCTTATGAGATGATTCGCAAATCCTTTTTTCTTTATTTGAAATATTTATGCTTGCGATAAATCATTATATTAAGAACAAGTATGCGCAGTTCTTTGTGGGCTGCTTTATTGTCATCGGAATTTTACACTCTCTTTTTTTTGGCCTGGTCGGAAAGACGGCGTCATTTTCCCCGTTTCTCTTTCCTATGCTCACCATTTTTTTACTGGTATTTCACCTGTTTATCGCCTGTTTCATGGTGATGAAATACTGGTGCGACAGAATGCGTTTATATCTGATGTCCTTTGCCTTTGCCTTCGTCGGTTCGGCTTTGTTGATGGTGGGCACGCTATCCAGCTTCCCGGCCTGGCTGGATCTGTATCAGTTCAACGTTGTTAACTATAACGACGCCATGATCTACTTCGCGTTCCGTCATCTGCTGATGGCCGTGCTTTTTATCGTTGCGGCTGTGCTGTACGCTATCCGCAGCCGACCACTGTCGCGAATTTTCCATCTTTCGATAATTTCAGGCATGTTTATATTTACGGCCCTGATTGTGATCCTCGCCTGGCTCTACTCCAGCAACGTGGCTTTATTATCATTAGATTTGGTCGACAACGACACCCGGCAATATCTGTTGCTGTGGAAACGGCCGATTAACATTACGCTCATCGCGTTCTGGATTATTGCATTGGCGAGATTGTTGCGTACGACGCGGGTGCGCAATCTGTTCTGGGTGGGCGGCAATTTCTTATGCCTCTGTTATATCGCCACGCTTGCCATGCTGTTGTCAGGCGGACACGCAGAAGATATCTCATGGTATCGCGCACGGTTATTTGAAGCCGTTGCAACGCTGCTGATTATGTTTGTCCTGCTGTATGACGTATTTAATCTTTATCGCGAATCGCATCTGAAGTATCAACAGTCTTACCAGAACTCGATTCGCGATCCGCTGACCCGGCTCTACAACCGTAGCTATTTCTATGATGCCCTGAACCACGCCCTTCATACGGTAAAACCGACGGAGCCGGTCTCGGTTATCGTCAGCGATCTCGATCGTTTTAAGCGCATCAACGACTGCTATGGACACCTGCAAGGAGATAAGGTTTTGCAGTTTGTCGCCCAGTTGCTGATGGATTCCGTCCGGCCAAATGACGTTGCGGCGCGTATCGGGGGAGAAGAATTTGTTCTGCTGTTAACCCATACCCCCCCTGAAGCGGCGCGCCAGGTTGCGGAGCGGATACGCTTAAAACTGAGCAGCTTCGATAAAGCCAGCTCGGAGGAACAACTTCCCGAGCCCATCACCATCAGCATGGGCGTGTTTACCGCCATAGAGAACATCAGCGCGGAAGAGTGCGTCGGGCGTGCAGATAAAGCGATGTACGAGGCAAAAGAGAGCGGACGTAACCGGGTGGTCGTGTTCCAGTAAAGAAAAAGCCTTGCGTTCGCAAGGCTTTTTTAAAGGTTAGTCGCGGGACTGTAGCTCATTGATATTGTGCTCAAGCCGGGCTACCAGCGAGATCAGCAGTTCCAGTTCGGCGGGCGTGATCCCTGAGAGGATCTCACCGCGCGTTTTGCTGATCACCGCCTCCATCTCTGTGATGATGGGGGTGGCTTTCTCAGTGAGTTTAATCCGCTTGGCACGACGATCGCTGGCGCAGGTCTGGCGTGAAATCAGCCCCTTCTCTTCCAGTTGATCGAGCGTTCGTACCAGTGATGGCTGCTCGATGCCAATCGCTTTTGCCAGTTGGATCTGTGACTGGTCGGGTGGCAGCTGATGGATGTTATGCAGCGTGACCCAATGCGTCTGTGTCAATTCCAGAGGTTTCAGGCGATGGTCAATCAGAGCACGCCAGATGCGTACTAACCTTGCCAGATCAGAACCTAGTGGCGATTCCAATTTCATCTCCTTATAATTAGCTTGCTAAGTTATTATACTGATTTTAGAATAGTGTGCAGCATTTATATTGCCAAAACAAATGCAATACTGCATACATCCTTGATGAGAGTCTGATTTACACTTTGTTGTGACGCCCCAGCGCGTTATGCGGCCGCGCTTTTTGGCCACGACCCATTTGCAAAGGAACCGGCACGTGACGTTCACGCTTAACGCCTCGGGGTTACCGCTTCAGGATCTGATAGTAGGTGCCTCGGTTTACTTTCCCCCTCTGTTCAAAGCGGTGATGCTGGGTTTTATTCTCTGGCTGGTCACCCACCGCTTGCTGCGCGACTGGATCTATTCCGGTGAAATCTGGCACCCCATGCTGATGGATCTTTCGTTATTCGTCCTTGCAGTCTGCCTGGGCCTGGTTCTGCTCATTGTGTGGTGACTATGCTTATGAAAACAATTAAATATTTTTCATCATTACTGGTTCTGGCCGTGGCGCTCATCGCCGGATGGTGGCTATGGAATTATTATATGCAGTCCCCCTGGACCCGGGACGGAAAGGTGCGCGCCGAGCAGGTCAGCGTGACGCCCCAGGTTTCCGGCACGATTACCACCCTGCACATTAAAGATAACCAGTTTGTCCATGCGGGAGAGGTGCTCTTCAGAATTGATCAGACCCCGTTCCATATTGCAGTGCTTAACGCCGAGGCGCAGCTGGCAAAAGCTCAGTCCGATCTCTCAAAAGCCAATAATGAAGCGAACCGGCGCCGCCACCTGTCGCAAAAATATATCTCCGCCGAAGATCTGGATACCGCCAATATTAACGTCAAAGCGATGCAGGCCAACGTAGCGGTGGCTGAAGCGACGCTAAAACAGGCGCAGTGGCAATTGACCCAGACGGTGGTTAAAGCACCGGTGGACGGCTGGGTCACCAATCTTTCAACCCGGGTGGGTGATTACGCCTCCACGGGCCAGCCGGTGTTCGCCCTGGTCGACAGCCACTCCTTTTACGTGGTGGGCTATTTTGAAGAGACCAAGCTCCGGCATATCCGTGAGGGTGCGCCGGTGCAGATCGTACTCTACAGCAGCGCGCAAACGTTACAGGGTCACGTATCGAGTATTGGTCGGGCTATCTACGATCAGAGCGTGGAGACCGATTCAGGGCTGGTGCCCGACGTGAAACCCAATATTCCCTGGGTGAGGCTGGCGCAGCGCATCCCGGTGCGCATCAGTTTCGACAAGCTACCGCCTGACCTGACGCTGGTCTCCGGCACCACCTGTACCGTCTCTGTGGGAACCGCCCGGTGAACCTCCCCGCTTTTTCATGGCGCAACCTGCCGTGGATAAAGGCGACCCCGGCGCAGTGGCGCTACGCCCTGCGCAACGGGATAGCGATGTGCCTGGCTCTCACCGTCGCCTACTGTCTTAACCTCGACGAACCCTACTGGGCGATGACCTCGGCGGCGGTGGTCAGCTTCCCGACCGTTGGCGGTGTGATCAGTAAAAGCCTTGGCCGCGTGGCGGGCAGCCTGCTCGGTGCCACCGCTGCGCTGATTATTGCCGGTCATACGCTCAACGACCCGTGGCTATTTCTGTTCAGCATGGCGGCCTGGCTGGCACTTTGCACCTGGGCCTGCGCCCATTTCACCAATAACGTCGCCTATGCCTTCCAGCTGGCTGGATACACCGCGGCGATCATCGCGTTCCCGGTCATTGATATTCTCGACACCACCCAGCTGTGGGATATCGCCCAGGCCCGCGTGTGCGAAGTTATTATTGGCATCCTTAGCGGCGGGGTGATGATGATGATCCTGCCCAGCACCTCCGACGGCAAAGCCCTCATCACCGCGCTGAAAACCATGCACACCCGGCTGCTGGAGCACGCCAGCCTGCTGTGGCAGCCCGACAGTAACGATGCCATTCGCCTGGCCCACGAGAAGGTTATCGCCCAAATCCTGACCATGAACCTGCTGCGTATCCAGGCTTTCTGGAGCCACTACCGTTTTCGCCGCCAGAATGCCCTGCTTAATTATCTCCTCCACCAGCAGCTTCGGATGACCAGCGCCATCTCCAGTCTGCGCCGCATGCTGCTGAACTGGCCCAATCCGCCCGCCCACACCCGGGAGGTTATCGATCAACTCCTCGCCGCCCTTGCCCGTCCTGACGCCGATTTTTATACCGTGGCGCGGATCCTTGCTCCACTGAGGCCAGGCACCGACGCGGATTACCGCCATCGTGCCTTCTGGCTGCGACTACGCTATTTCTGCCGTCTGTATCTACAGAGCAGCCGCTGGATAAAAGCCGTTGAAACCGCGACGCCGATAACAGAATTTATCGTTCCCCGCAGCCCGGCGCTGGCCCGGCATACTGATAATCTTGAAGCGCTCTGGAGCGGCTTTCGCACCTTTTGCGCCCTTAGCCTGGTAGGCGCCTGGACCATTGCCGCCCAGTGGGATGCAGGGGGGGCGGCCCTGACCCTGGCCGCGATCAGCAGCGTGCTCTATTCGGTGGCGGCCTCGCCCTTTAATTCGCTCACGCTGCTGTTGCGCACCCTGATCCTGCTCTCGCTCTTCAGCTTTGTGGTCAAGTTTGGCCTGATGGTGCAGATCTCGGACCTCTGGCTGTTCCTGCTGTTTCTCTTCCCGCTGCTGACCACCATGCAACTTATGAAGCAGCAGATGCCCGCCCTCGCCGGTCTGTGGGGGCAGCTTATTGTCTTTATGGGTTCATTTATTTCAGTGACCAACCCGCCGGTGTATGACTTTGCCGATTTTCTCAATGACAACCTGGCAAAAATACTTGGCGTGGGGCTGACGTGGCTGGCCTTTGCGGTGCTGCGTCCGGGCTCCGATGCGCGTAAGAGCCGTCGTCACATTCGCGAATTGCGGCGCGGATTTGTCGATCAGCTGAGCCGCAGGCCGCGGCTCAGCGAGAATGGCTATGAATCGCTGGTCTATCACCATGTTAACCAGCTCAATAACAGTCAGGATGCGCTGGCGCGACGCTGGCTGCTGCGTTGGGGAGTGGTGCTGCTGAACTGCAGCCATGTGGTCTGGCAGTTACGGGACTGGGAGACGCGCTCGGATCCGCTGGCCCGGGTGCGCGACGTCGCCGTCTCACTGCTGCGTGACATCATGAGCGAACGCGGCGTACAGCAGCGTCCCCTGGCCGCCACGCTGGATGAGCTTCAGCGTATCTGTGACACTCTGTCGCATCATCCGCAGCCCGCCGGACAAGAGCTTGCGGCCCTGATCTGGCGACTGCACTGCTCGCTATCCCAGCTGGAACAGGCACCCGCACCGGGCACCCTCAGCGATCAAATCACCCCGCAGGCGTAGCGCTCCCCGCCACCGCCAAGAGGTTTAGGGTGATCCGACATATTATCCCCACCGACATGGATCATCAGCGCTTTGCCTTTTACCTCATCCAGCTTTTTGAGGCGCGGGGCAACGACCGGGTCGGTCGCTTTACCGTCATTGTTGACCACCAGCGCTGGCAGATCGCCTAAGTGGCCCATCCCCTCCGGCCCTTCATGTTTGCCGGTGTTATGGGGATCGAGGTGTCCACCCGCGGCCTCAGCGGCGGACGGTTTGCCATCTTTCATGGCCGGTTCGCAGGAGCCTTTGGCATGGACGTGATAACCGTGTTCGCCCGGAGGGAGGGCTTTGAGATCCGGGGAAAACTCCAGGCCTTTATCGGTTTCAGTGATGGTGACTGTCCCGATGGACTGGCCGATCCCCTGAGAGGTGACGAGGTTCATCTTTACTTCTTCGCTGGCAGCCTGCGCACCTGCACAAACCACCAGCGTTAACGCTGCCAGAGTAAATCGCTTCATATGACCTCCTTGGTTATTTTTTGCCCCTTAAGTTTATACCAAGGGCAACGTTTTAACCGGAAAGTCAGACAAATAGAGAATTACGGCACGTCGTAACCCAGCGCGGCTTTGCGGATGCGGAACCACTGCTGGCGGGTCATGTTCAACTGCTCTGCTGCCAGAGCCGAACGTACACGTTCAATTTTGCCGGAACCGATGATCGGCAGCGGCTGGGATGGCAGACGTAAAATCCACGCATAGACCACCTGCTCGATAGTTTCGGCATTCAGCTCCTGGGCTACCTTCGCCAGCTCATCGCGCAGCGGCTGGAAGGCATCATCATTAAACAGGCGACCGCCGCCGAGGCAGGACCAGGCCATCGGGCGAATACGCAATTGCTGGAGCTGATCGAGGGTACCGTCCAGCAGCAGCGGCTGATAAACCGGCGAAATTTCAACCTGGTTAGTCGCCAGGGTGAACGGCAGACGCGACTGAAGCAGGGCAAACTGGGCTGGCGTAAAGTTAGAGACGCCAAAATGGCGCACCTTGCCGCTCTGGTGCAGGGCGAGGAAGGCTTCGGCAACCTCATCGGCGTCCATCAGCGGATCGGGACGGTGGATCAGCAGCAGGTCAAGGCGATCGGTCGCCAGATTCGTGAGGGACTGTTCTGCACTACGAATAATATGGTCGCGTTCGGTAATGTAGTGGCCGAGGGCATGCTCCGCTTTCGCCGTGGTGGCGATACCGCATTTGGTGACGATCTCCATACGCTCACGCAGCGCGGGAGAGAGCTTCATCGCCTCACCAAAGGCCGCTTCACACTCGTAGCCGCCATAAATATCGGCGTGATCGACAGTGGTGATCCCCAGATCCAGATGCTCTTCAATAAAACTGGCCAGCTCCTGGGCGGACATGTTCCAGTCCATCAGACGCCAGTAGCCCATCACAAAACGAGAAAACTCCGGGCCCTGCGGGGCAAGGGTAATACGCTGAACCATACCAATTTCCTTTAAAAAAAGTCTGGGGAGAGTATACGCGTTTGTGACGCTAAAAAAGTGAGGGCTGCTGAGGTTCTTCAGCTTCAGGGGGCTTGTTTGCGCGCAATTTACGCAAAAGACGCTGGCGGCACAGGCGCAGGATCTCCTGTTTCTGGGCATCGCTCATCGACTGCCAGTTAAAACGCTCTTCCCGGCTGCGCATACAGCCGCGACAAAACCCTCGCTCATCCGACTGGCAAATACCGCGGCACGGGCTCTGGACAGGAAAGAACTCCAGTTGTTCAGCCACACGCACCTCCCGAAACCCAAGATTCAGTAAAGTGAAGACCTTAAGCCGGGGTTACGCAAGAGGTCAACCTCAGAATTGTGGCATTAAGGTTTCACTAATCTTCGCTCCCTATACTCGCCTCATCACTATTCTTGCTGGTTGACTATGATGCAGATGTTAAAAAAGTTACAGTGTAACGATACAAAATTTACGCTGGGCTGCGCGCTCCTGTTTACCCTGTTAAACGCCCTCTTTATTCACCGCAGCTGGCAGGTGATTGCCCCCGCCCGGCTGCATGATTTTGTCTTTGCCCTGACCGTGCCGCTGGTACTTTTCTGCGGCTGGGTCATCGTCTTCAGCATTCTGAATATTCCACTCATCCGCAAACCGCTGCTGGTGTTGCTCACTCTGGGATGCGCGGCGGCGACCTGGTTCATGTTTACCTACGGGGCGGTGATTGACCAGAATATGATGGTTAACGTCTTCGAGACCAACTCCCAGGAGGCCACGGCGCTTATCACTCCGCAGCTGGTGCTGTGGCTGGCGATCGCCGGGCTGGTGCCAGCCGCCGTGCTGGCGCTGATTCGTATTCGTCCGGGTAAGTGGTGGCAGACGCTGTTGATGCGCGTGGCGGCCATCCTCGCGAGCCTGGTGGTGATCCTTCTGGTGGCCGCACTCTTTTATAAGGACTACGCCTCGCTGTTTCGCAACAACAAAGGCATCGTCAAAATGGTGACGCCAGCGAACTACGTCAGCGCCATCGTTAAGTACAGCAAGGCGCGCTGGTTTGCCGGCGACCAGACTCTCATCCATCTCGGGGAAGACGCGCGTAAAGGCCCGGTGCTGCTGGCGCAGCAGAAAAAAACCGTGCTGGTGCTGGTGATTGGCGAGGCGTCCCGGGCTGAAAACTACTCCCTCAACGGTTACGGGCGTGACACTAACCCTGAACTGGAAAAGCAGGAGATGATTAACTTCCCGCAGGCCTCCTCCTGCGGCACTGAAACTGCCGTCTCCGTGCCGTGCATGTTCTCAGGAATGCCGCGCAAAAAATATGATGCCGATCTGGCCCATCATCAGGAAGGGTTGCTCGATGTGCTGGCCCACGCCGGGGTAAACCTGCTGTGGCGTGATAACGATGGCGGCTGCAAAGGGGCCTGTAATCGCATCCCGCATACCGACATGACCCAGTGGAAGCTGGATCAGTTCTGTAAGGATAAATCCTGTATTGATGACGTTAACCTCTATCGTCTGAATGAGACCCTTGATGGGCTTAAACAGGATACGGTGCTGGTGATCCACCTGATGGGCAGTCACGGCCCGGCCTACTATCAGCGCTATCCGGAGCAGTACCGCAAATTTACGCCGACCTGTGACACCAACCAGATCCAGGATTGCGATCACCAGGCGCTGATGAACACTTATGACAATACCATCCTCTATACCGACAGCGTGGTGAGTAAAACCATCGATGCCCTGAAGGCGCGTCAGGCGACGATGAACACGGCGCTGGTTTATCTCTCCGACCATGGCGAATCGCTGGGGGAAAACGGTCTTTACCTGCACGGTACGCCGTACATGCTGGCACCGTCGCAGCAGACGCACATTCCGTTCATGTTCTGGCTCTCGCAGGACTATAAAAAGAATTTTGGCGTGGATGCGCAGTGCCTGCGTAATCAGGCCGCGAAAGAGGCGGTGTCGCAGGATAATCTTTTCTCCACGGTGCTGGGGATGATGAACATTCGCACCTCCGTCTATCAGCCGCAGATGGATCTGCTTACCGCCTGTCGTCGAACGTAAGGCTTGCAATAGACCGATTGGTCTATTACATTGTCGACATGAATAAGCACACTGAACACGATACACGCGAACATCTCCTTGCGACCGGCGAGCGTCTTTGCATGCACCGCGGGTTCACCGGGATGGGTCTGAGCGAGCTGCTGAAAACCGCCGATGTGCCGAAGGGGTCGTTTTATCACTACTTCCGCTCAAAAGAGGCGTTTGGCGTGGCGCTGCTGGAGCGGCATTACGCGGATTACCATCAGCGTCTGGCCAGCCATTTCGCCAGCGGTCAGGGCAATTATCGCGATCGTGTTCTGGCTTATTATCAGGAGACGCTGGCCCAGTTCTGCGCCCAGGGCATTATCAGCGGCTGTCTGACGGTAAAACTCTCTGCTGAAGTGTGCGATCTCTCGGAAGATATGCGCACGGCAATGGATAAAGGGGCCACGGGTGTTATCACCCTGCTGGCGCAGGCGCTGGCGAAGGGGCGGGAGGAGAAATCCCTGGCCTTCGTCGGGGAACCGCTCACCCAGGCGCAGGTGCTCTACTCCCTGTGGCTGGGGGCCAATCTGCAGGCCAAAATGTCCCGCAGCGCGCTGCCGCTTGAGAGCGCGCTGGATCATGTCAAAACCATCATTGCTACGCCTGGCAGTTAACAGGCGTTTTTATTTCGCAAATTACTAGACGACCGGTCTACTCAGGAGCCTTTATGTCAGCTGAAAAATTGTTTACCCCGCTTAAGGTGGGCGCAATCGAAGCACCAAACCGTGTCTTTATGGCGCCCCTCACCCGCCTGCGCAGCATTGAGCCGGGCGATATCCCAACGCCGCTGATGGGCGAATACTATCGCCAGCGCGTCAGCGCGGGACTGATCATCTCCGAAGCCACGCAAATTTCTGCTCAGGCAAAAGGTTATGCCGGCGCCCCTGGCCTGCACAGCCCGGAGCAGATCGCGGCGTGGAAGAAAATCACCGACGGCGTGCATGCTGAAGATGGCCGCATCGCGGTTCAGCTGTGGCACACTGGCCGTATCTCCCACAGCAGCATCCAGCCTGGCGGTCAGGCGCCGGTATCTGCCTCTGCGATCAATGCGGGGACCCGCACCTCACTGCGCGATGAGAATGGCAACGCCATTCGCGTTGACACCACCACGCCACGTGCGCTGGAGCTGGACGAGATCCCGGGGATCGTGAACGATTTCCGCCAGGCCGTCGCCAATGCCCGCGAAGCCGGTTTCGATCTGGTTGAACTGCACGGGGCCCACGGCTATCTGCTGCACCAGTTCCTGTCGCCTTCCTCTAACCAGCGTACTGACCAGTATGGCGGCAGCGTTGAGAATCGCGCCCGTCTGGTGCTTGAGGTGATTGATGCGGTTTCTGCAGAGTGGAGCGCCGATCGTATTGGTATTCGCGTCTCGCCAATCGGTTCTTTCCAGAACGTGGATAACGGCCCGAACGAAGAAGCCGACGCGCTGTACCTGATCGAAGAGCTGGCAAAACGCGGCATCGCTTATCTGCACATGTCCGAGCCAGACTGGGCTGGCGGCGAGCCATACACCGATGCCTTCCGTCAGAAAGTGCGCGACCGCTTCCCGGGCGTGATCATCGGTGCCGGGGCTTATACACCGGAGAAAGCCGAAGATCTGATTAACAAAGGGCTGATCGATGCCGTGGCCTTTGGCCGCGCCTATATCGCCAACCCGGACCTGGTGGCTCGCCTGCAGCGCAAAGCCGAGCTGAACCCGCAGCGTCCGGAGAGCTTCTACGGCGGCGGCGCGGAAGGTTACACCGATTATCCCTCTTTATAAGCCCCCGCATTGATAGCGGCGACACTTCGCCGCTATACTAAAACATCGTTTCTGTTCAAGATGATAAAAGCTAAGAGGATAATATGCGCCTACTTCACACCATGCTGCGCGTTGGCGATCTGCAACGTTCCATCGAGTTTTACACTAACGTGCTGGGCATGACCCTGCTGCGCACCAGCGAAAACCCGGAATACAAATACTCCCTGGCCTTTGTCGGTTATGGCCCGGAGAGCGACGAAGCGGTTATCGAACTCACCTATAACTGGGGTGTGGATAGCTACGAGCTGGGTACAGCCTACGGTCATATCGCCCTGGAAGTGGATAACGCGGCAGAAGCCTGCGAGCGGATCCGCAGCAACGGCGGCAACGTGACCCGTGAAGCGGGTCCGGTTAAGGGCGGCACCACCGTTATCGCCTTCGTTGAAGATCCGGACGGTTATAAAATCGAACTGATCGAAGCCAAAGACGCCGGTCGCGGTCTGGGCAACTGATCCTGACGGGCGCGCCATGCGCCCGTTGTTTTACTGCATCTCGCCTCAAAATTTGCCATAATACGCACTGCTTTTTCCCCTTGTAAGAGATCCAGATGTCCGATAACGCTCAACTTACCGGTCTGTGCGACCGTTTTCGTGGTTTTTATCCTGTCGTGATTGATGTCGAAACCGCTGGATTTAACGCCAAAACCGATGCGCTGTTGGAAATTGCCGCCATCACGTTGAAGATGGATGAACAGGGCAATTTGCTGCCGGATACCACGCTGCATTTTCACGTTGAACCCTTTGAAGGGGCGAACCTGCAGCCTGAGGCGCTGGCATTTAATGGCATTGATCCGCATAACCCGCTGCGTGGGGCAGTGAGTGAATATGACGCGCTGCATGCCATCTTTAAAATGGTGCGCAAGGGCATGAAAGAGCAGAACTGTAATCGCGCGATCATGGTGGCGCACAATGCTACCTTCGATCACAGCTTTATGATGGCTGCCGCCGAGCGCGCGTCGCTGAAACGTAATCCGTTCCACCCATTTGTGACCTTCGATACCGCGGCCTTAAGCGGGCTGGCGCTGGGGCAAACCGTGCTGTCGAAAGCCTGTATTACCGCCGGTATCGATTTTGACGGCACACAGGCGCACTCCGCCCTGTACGATACCGAACGCACGGCGGAACTGTTTTGCGAAATCGTTAACCGCTGGAAGCGTCTCGGCGGCTGGCCGCTGCCAGATGTTGGCAACAACGCATAAAAAAAGCGACCGGAAGGTCGCTTTTTTATTTACCGTGCGCGAGATTACTCGGCGCCTGGCTCTTCAGATTTGTACTTCGCAGCCGTCTCTTTGATCAGCTGCTGCAGTTCGCCGCGCTGATACATCTCAATCAGGATGTCGCAACCGCCAACCAGTTCACCGTCAACCCACAGCTGCGGGAAGGTCGGCCAGTTAGCGTATTTTGGCAGCTCAGCGCGGATATCCGGGTTCTGCAGAATATCAACGTAAGCAAAACGTTCGCCACAGGCAGAGAGCGCCTGCACCGCCTGAGCGGAGAAACCACAGCTAGGCAGTTTCGGAGAACCTTTCATGTACAGCAGGATCGGGTTTTCAGCAATCTGCTGCTGAATTTTTTCAATAGTAGTGCTCATGTCTTGCTTCCTTTTACTTCTGTTACGGCAATAGTCTGACATTGTAGCGTTTCAGGCCGACTACGGAAAATAACATTTTCGTCACGTACAGGATTTTACCGCGCGTGACGTAAAGTTGCATTGTAAAACTACCTTATCCCGTTCCCCCCTGCGTCTTTGCTCAGCGAATGTACAAATCAACCGGTTGAAATTCTGTTTTTTTGCACTTGCTAACGAAACGCAGTTTTAGATGCAAAAAGTTTATTAACGCAGGGGCTTTTTATAGATTAGAATCGACAAGTTTTGTAAATCAGACGCAGGATAATTTATATCCAGCTATTACCAGGGGAATGCCCAGTGGCGCGAATAAATAAATTCTCGATCACGCTCTGTGCTTTGCTGTTTTCATCTCTCACCTTCACGCCGGTGGCAAACGCCTCAGAGCAGGCGCGGCCTTCTGCCGCCCACAAAACGCATCTGGCAAAAGCCACCGAACCGAAGAAAAAAAGCAGCAGCGGCAAAACCACGAAGAAAGAGAGCACCAGCAAAAAAAGCACCGCCAGTAAAAAGAGCAGCAGCAAAAAAAGCAGCCTCGCTAAAACACAGCCAGCCACCTCCAGTAAGAAAAGCAAAAATTCCTCCCGCAGCGCGCCCCGTACAACTCAAACCGCTTCGCGCGTTGTGACAGAAAAATGTACTTCCCGTAAAGGCCATAAAGCGCAGTGCGTGAAAACCAGCAAGACCACGACCCTTGCCGAAGCGCATAAAGTCCGGGTGCAAAAAGCGCAGAAAACGGCGCTAAATAAGCTAATGGGCCAGATTGGTAAACCGTATCGCTGGGGCGGCAGCTCACCGCGTACCGGTTTCGACTGCAGCGGCCTGGTCTATTACGCCTATAAAGATCTGGTTAAGTTCCGCATTCCGCGTACCGCCAACGAAATGTACCATCTGCGTGACGCCTCCCCGGTGGATCGCGGTGAGCTCGAAAGCGGCGATCTGGTGTTCTTCCGCACCCAGGGTCGCGGCACCGCCGATCACGTTGGTGTCTACGTTGGCAACGGCAAATTTATTCAGTCGCCGCGTACCGGCCAGGATATTCAGATCACCTCCCTGAGCGAAGAGTACTGGCAGCGCCATTACGTTGGCGCTCGCCGCGTGATGAAGCCCAGCACGCTGCGTTAACCCCCTGCCCCGCGGGTAAGCCTGCGGGGTAAGTTCCTCTTTTGTAGGGTCTTTCAATTTGCTACTCTATCCTTACATTCAATATGGTTATTGGATGGTTCACTATAATAAGGAGAGAAGCAATGTCGTTTGAATTACCTGCATTACCGTATGCAAAAGAAGCTCTGGCCCCGCATATTTCTGCGGAAACCCTGGAGTACCACTACGGCAAACATCACCAGACCTATGTCACCAACCTGAATAACCTGATCGCCGGCACCCCATTTGAAGGGAAAACCCTGGAAGAGATCGTGCGTAGTTCTGAGGGCGGCATCTTCAATAACGCCGCGCAGGTGTGGAACCACACCTTCTACTGGCACTGCCTGGCGCCTCAGGCCGGTGGTGAACCGACGGGTGATCTGGCTGACGCCATCATCGCCACCTTTGGTAGCTTTGCGGAATTTAAAGCGAAGTTTACCGACGCCGCGGTGAAAAACTTTGGCGCGGGCTGGACCTGGCTGGTGAAAGAGGCGGACGGGAAACTGGCCATCGTTTCCACGTCCAATGCGGGCACGCCGTTGACCAGCAACGCTACCCCACTGTTAACGGTGGATGTATGGGAACACGCTTACTACATCGATTACCGTAATGCGCGCCCGAACTACCTCGAGCACTTCTGGGCGCTGGTAAACTGGGAATTTGTTGCGAAGAACTTCGCGGCATAACGAAAAACGCAGAAGGCCCGGCCTTCTGCGTTTTGGTCTTATTCGGCGGCACAAACCGGTTCAGGTTGTTTTCTGTCGGCCATTAGCACCAGCAGAAGCCCCAGCGCGGCAATGATGGCCCCCATCACCGGAACAAAGCTGTACCCCAGCCCGCCGGAGATCACCGCACCACCCGCCGCCGCACCCAGCGCATTCCCCAGGTTAAACGCCCCGATATTGACGGAAGAGGATAACCCTGGCGCATCGCTTGCCACCCGCATCACGCGCATTTGCAGCGGCGGTACCACCGCAAAGGTCGCCATCCCCCATACCACCATCGCGAACGCCGCCCCCACTTCATTACGTGCCAGCCACGGGATCGCCACCATAATCGCGATCAGCAGCAGTAGAAAGCCTTTCAGGGTGCCGCTTACGGAGCGGTCCGCCAGCTTGCCGCCCAGGAAGTTGCCGAGGGAGAAACCGACGCCAATCAGCACCAGCATCGCGGTAACAAAAGCAGGCGTCGCCTGGTTAATGTCATGCAGAACGGGCGCAATGTAGGTGTAGAGGGTGAACATTGCCCCAGCACCGAGAACCGTGGTCAGTAAGGCGGAAAGCACCTGCGGGCGCATCAGCACCGCCAGTTCTTTACGCACATCCGGCTTTTCGCCCGCGCCACCCGCAGGGAGGGAGAAGAAGAGCGCGACCATCGAGACTACGCCCAGAAGCGCCGTCGCCAGGAAGGACATCCGCCAGCCGATGGCTTCGCCCATCCACGTTGCGGCGGGTACGCCGCCAATATTGGCGATGGTGAGACCCATAAACATGGTTGCTACGGCGCTGGCCTGTTTATGCTTCGGCACTACGCTTGCGGCGACCACCGACCCGAGGCCAAAGAAGGCGCCGTGATTGAGGCTGGTCAAAATACGCGACAGCATCAGGGTGGTGTAATCCGGGGAGAGCGCCGACAGCACGTTACCGACGGTAAAGATCGCCATCAGGAAGATCAGCGCATTACGACGGCCGCGATGGGAGAGCAGCAAGGTCATCAGCGGTGCCCCTACCATTACGCCGATAGCGTAGGCGCTGATTAACATGCCCGCAGCCGGAATAGAGACATCCACACCCCGGGCGATAACCGGTAGCAGTCCCATTGGAGAAAACTCGGTGGTGCCGATGCCAAATGCGCCAATGGCCAGGGCCAGCAGCGGAAAATTGATTTTCATACTTCAACTCCGGATACCGTGTCGTCAGGCGACACAGAACAATGAAGGCGAAAGCATGACATCAATCACAAAAAATGAGAAGTTAACAATTTGGCAAAAGATTTTTGCCGGACGCGTAACAATAGCAGAAGGGAGACGAGGGAGCGTTAGCTCCCTCGCAAATATCAGTGCAGCGCAGCCGTCAGACCGCTGGCAACGATCAGACCCAGAACAATAACGGTGGTAATCAGCGAAAACTTAAGATCGGTACTCATCAATTTTTCTCCTTTTAATCACCCTACGAAGAGTGAGCTTGCTCATTTTTGCACAGTTCAGGGTAAAAATCTTGCTGGATTTAGATTGATATCGATTTTTACTCTTCCCCTTTTGGTCAAGATCAGCCAAAATTCCACGCTAAATTTATTAGCGTACCGGCCATTGACCCCCTCCTGACGTCCTGTGTCGTTTTCCCGGCGTACCGCAATTCAAATTGCGCAATTAGGGCGAGTGAAGGCAAACGTTTACCTATTGGTTTTTCAGGAGCTTAAGATATGGTCTGGAGTGACATCTGATGGCAACAATTAAAGACGTAGCGAAACGCGCAAACGTTTCCACTACAACCGTATCACATGTTATTAACAAAACCCGCTTTGTGGCGGAAGAGACGCGTAACAACGTCTGGGCAGCGATCAAAGAGCTGCACTATTCTCCGAGCGCCGTCGCCCGTAGTCTGAAGGTGAACCACACCAAATCGATCGGCCTGCTGGCGACCAGCAGCGAAGCCCCCTACTTCGCAGAAATTATTGAAGCGGTAGAGAAAAACTGCTTCCAGAAAGGTTACACCCTGATCCTCGGCAACGCCTGGAACAGCCTGGAGAAGCAGCGGGCCTATCTGTCGATGATGGCGCAAAAGCGCGTCGACGGCCTGCTGGTAATGTGCTCGGAATACCCGGAGCCGCTGCTGAAGATGCTGGAAGAGTATCGCA
Source organism: Leclercia sp. M-A074-M (assembly GCF_965195605.1). Lineage (NCBI taxonomy): Bacteria > Pseudomonadati > Pseudomonadota > Gammaproteobacteria > Enterobacterales > Enterobacteriaceae > Leclercia > Leclercia sp. M-A074-M. The sequence goes on from NZ_CBDAHM010000004.1 coordinate 367,278, forward strand.
ATATCCCGATGGTGGTGATGGACTGGGGCGAAGCGAAAGCGGACTTCACCGACTCGGTCATTGATAACGCCTTTGAAGGTGGCTACATGGCCGGACGTTATCTGATCGAACGCGGGCATCGCGATATTGGCGTCATCCCGGGCGCGCTGGAGCGCAACACCGGCGCCGGTCGTCTGGCCGGTTTTATGAAAGCGATGGAAGAAGCCTTAATCACGGTGCCGGAAAACTGGATCGTCCAGGGCGACTTTGAGCCGGAGTCCGGCTATCGCGCCATGCAGCAGATCCTCTCCCAGACGCCGCGTCCGACCGCTATTTTCTGCGGCGGCGATGTTATGGCGATGGGTGCCCTGTGTGCCGCTGACGAGATGGGCCTGCGCGTTCCGCAGGACGTTTCGCTGATCGGGTATGATAACGTGCGCAACGCCCGTTTCTTCACCCCGGCGCTGACCACCATCCACCAGCCAAAAGATTCGCTGGGCGAGACCGCCTTTAACATGCTGCTCGACCGTATCGTCAATAAACGTGAAGAGTCGCAGTCCATTGAAGTGCATCCGCGTTTGATCGAACGCCGCTCCGTCGCCGATGGCCCGTTCCGCGACTACCGCCGTTGATCCGCTCAGGGAGCCAGTACCTCTGGCTCCCGCAACCACTCCCTGTTCATCGTTTCACTGTCCCCCAGATAATCCAGCAGCCACGCCAGCGCCGGTGACATGTCGTTTTGTTGCCAGGTGAGGCAGCAGGCCGCATCCGGGAAGGGGTTTTCCAGCGTCAGCTCCACCCATTTGCCACTGTCTATCCAGGGCCGGGCAAAATGGACCGGCACCATCCCCACGCACAGCCCGGCCGACAGGCAGGTCGCAGAGGATTCCCAGTCCGGGGTGACGATCCGCCGCTGGTTATCCAGCAGCCAGGTGATCCGTTTCGGCAGCGAGCGGGAGGTATCTTCCCGCACCAGCGACGGCCAGTTGCGCAGGGTATCATCGCTGAGCGGGCCGGGAAGCGCGGCCAGCGGATGGTGGCTCGCCACCACGCAGACCCAGCTCAGCATCCCCATATCGCGAAACGCGTAGCGCCCCCCCACCGGTATCGCCTGGGTCGCGCCGATCGCCATCTCCACCCTGCCATCCGCCAGCGCATCCCAGACACCGTTAAAGACCTCCTGAGAGACGCGCAGCTCAACGTCAGCGAAGTGGCGATAAAAGTCGACGATCATCTGGCGGGTGCGCTCGGGACGAACGATGTTATCCACCGCAATGGAGATATGCCCGCGCCAGCCGTTGGCAATCTGCTGACACTGTTCGCGGGTGATCTGCATTTTTTTGATAACAGAACGCCCCTCCTTCAGAAACCACAGCCCGGCAGGCGTCAGCTCCACATCACGGTGTCGCCGTTCAAATAGCGGCACCGCCAGCCACTCCTCAAGCTGACGCACCGTATAGCTGATGGCTGACGGGACACGATGTAGCTCCTGTGCCGCGCCGCTGAAACTGCCGTTACGCGCCACGGCATCCACCACTTCAAGGGAATATTCTGACCACATTTTCTGCCTGCAAAAAATTTGAATGCAACCGCCAAATATTAGCGTTTCACAAGCGGGATTGCACTGCCTACACTCAGCGGCTACCTAAACCTGCATCCATAAGGACAATAAAACCATGCAACCCGGGAAAGGATTTTTAGTCTGGCTCGGCGGCCTGAGCGTGCTGGGCTTCCTCGCCACCGATATGTACCTGCCTGCGTTCGCCATCATGCAGGCGGATCTGCAAACCCCGGCTGCCGCCATCAGCGCCAGCCTGAGCCTCTTCCTGGCCGGTTTTGCCTTCGCGCAGCTGCTCTGGGGACCGATGTCTGACCGCTTCGGACGCAAGCCGGTACTGCTGGCCGGCTTAGCCATCTTTGCATTCGGCTGCCTCGGTATGCTGTGGGTACGCGACGCCACCTGGCTGCTGGTGCTACGCTTTATCCAGGCGGTGGGGGTCTGCGCCGCGGCGGTGACCTGGCAGGCGCTGGTGACCGATTACTACCCGGCATCGCGAACCAACCGCATTTTCGCCACCATCATGCCGCTGGTTGGCTTGTCGCCAGCGCTGGCACCGCTGCTCGGCAGCTGGATCCTCGCCCATTTCAGCTGGCAGGCCATTTTTGCGGTGCTGTTTGCCATTACCCTGGTGCTGATGATCCCGGCCTTTTTCCTGAAGCCAGTGACGGTAAAAGAGGCGCAGCCAACCTCCCGCGTGACCTTCTTTACCCTGCTTCGCTCCCGGATCTACCGCGGCAACGTGCTGATCTACGCCGCCTGTTCCGCCAGCTTCTTCGCCTGGCTGACCGGCTCGCCGTTTATCCTCAGCGATATGGGCTACAGCCCGGCGGCGATCGGACTGAGCTATGTGCCGCAGACTATCGCCTTCCTGATTGGGGGTTACGGCTGCCGCGCCGCCCTGCAAAAATGGCCGGGTCACCAGATGCTGCCGTGGCTGCTGGGCCTGTTTGCCGTCAGCGTGATCGGTACCTGGGCGGTCGGGTTTATTCCGGGCGTCAGCCTGGCGGCGCTGTTGGCCCCCTTCTGCCTGATGGCAGTGGCGAACGGCGCCATCTACCCTATCGTGGTAGCGCAGGCGCTGCGTCCCTTCCCGCAGGCAACCGGCAGCGCGGCGGCACTGCAGAACACCCTGCAGCTGGGACTCTGTTTCCTCGCGAGCCTGCTGGTCTCCTGGCTGATTGCCACCCCGTTGCTGACCACCACCAGCGTGATGGTGGCGACCGTCGTGCTGGCCGCGCTTGGCTATCGGATGCAGTATCTCCCTGTGGGCCAGCAGGATGAGAGCCCGCAGGCAGAATCTTCCCACGCCTGACAGGATAAATAATTAGCGTGCTAACAATATCCTGTTGAATCACCAGGATATCAGTCCTATACTGGCTAAAGCTTTCTGATAAATACTAAAATTATTAAGTGTTAACGGGAGCCGGATTGCTCCCGTTTTACCATGGATGGCCTTTCGGCAAGGGTCCTCTCCCTTCCTCTGTTCTACGTCGGATATTAGCCTCACGGGTTGCACCGTGAAATTTCTCACTCTCCATAAAGAGCGTCTACGCTGTTTATGGGTTCTGATCACATCAGGTGATGGAGAAGCTATGAGTTCATCGTGTATAGAAGAAGTCAGCATCCGGAATGATGACTGGTTCCGGATAGTCAATGAATTGCTGAGCCGCGCGGGTATCACCATCAACGGCCCGGCATCCTCCGATCTACAAGTTAAACACCCCGATTTTTTTAAACGCGTCCTGAAGCAGGGCTCACTGGGTCTCGGCGAGAGCTATATGGACGGCTGGTGGGAGTGCGAACGGCTGGACATCTTTTTCCATAAGGTTCTGCGAGCGGGTCTGGAAACACAGCTGCCCAGCCACCTGAAGGATACCCTGCGCATCGCTACTGCCCGCCTGTTCAACCTGCAAAGTAAAAAGCGCGCCTGGATTGTCGGCAAAGAGCACTACGATCTTGGCAATGACCTGTTCAGCCGTATGCTCGACCCGGCTATGCAGTACTCCTGCGGTTACTGGAAAGAGGCCACCACCCTTGAGCAGGCCCAGCAGGATAAACTGCGCCTCATCTGCGAAAAACTGCAACTGCAGCCCGGTATGCGGGTACTGGATATCGGTTGCGGCTGGGGCGGGCTGGCGGAGTTTATGGCGCAGCACTATGGCGTCAGCGTGGTCGGTGTGACCATATCAGCGGAGCAGCAACGCATGGCGCAGGCGCGCTGCGCCGGGCTGGATGTCACCATCCTGTTACAGGACTACCGCGATCTGCACGATCAGTTCGATCGCATTGTCTCGGTAGGGATGTTCGAGCATGTGGGGCCAAAAAACTACAACACCTATTTCAACGTGGTGGATCGTAACCTGAAGCCGGATGGCCTGTTCCTGCTGCATACCATTGGCTCACGAAAAACCGACCATAACGTTGATCCCTGGATAGACAAGTACATCTTTCCGAATGGCTGTTTGCCCTCAGTTCGCCAGATTGCGAATGCCAGCGAAGCCCATTTTGTAATGGAGGACTGGCATAATTTTGGCGCTGATTACGATACTACCCTGATGGCCTGGCATGCGCGCTTCCTTGCCAGCTGGCCGGAGATCACCGACAACTATTCTGAACGATTTAAACGGATGTTCAGCTACTATCTGAACGCCTGCGCCGGTGCGTTTCGCGCCCGTGATATTCAACTGTGGCAGGTGGTATTCAGCCGCGGCGTGGAGCACGGCCTGCGGGTGCCCCGCTAAAAAAGACCCCGGCTTGCCGGGGTCTTTTTTATCATGCGTCGTTGAGCGTCTGCTGGATAGCGGCGGCCTCTTTCGCCGCCAGTACGCGCTCCACGGTATCGACCACCGCCTGGGTTTGCGGGTCGATTTCGATATTCACTCTGTGCCCCAGCTTTTTGCTGCCGAGAGTCGTGCGCTGCAGCGTCTCCGGGATCAGGTGGACACTGAATCGGGTAGGTGTCACTTCACCAACGGTCAGACTAATGCCATCCACGCCAATAAAGCCTTTATAGAGGATGTACTTCATCAATGAAGGATCCTGCACCTTGAACCAGATTTGACGGTTATTTTCTGAGGTGAGGATTTTGGCAATTTCCGCGGTAGTCATAATATGGCCTGACATTAAATGCCCGCCAATTTCGTCGCTGAATTTCGCGGCGCGCTCCACGTTAACAATATCGCCCTCAACCAGGTCGCCCAAATTGGTAATGCGCAGCGTCTCTTTCATTAAATCGAAGCTGATGAGATTACCGTTAATTTCGGTCACCGTCAGGCAACAACCGTTGTGTGCAACCGATGCCCCGGTCTCCAGCCCATCGAGCATCTCGTCCGGCAGGGCGACGACGTGGGTACGGAAATTGGGTTTTTCATCAATGGCCACCAGTTTCGCGGTGCCCTGCACAATACCAGTAAACATGCTTACGACTCCTGTTTGTTCCTTCGGTGTTAACACCGTTTAATCCCACCACAATAACAGTTGAAAATAGAGGTTGCCAGTACCCACCTTTTCTGGCGATTTTTTCACTAGATAATTAGCTTATCCCCGCTACAATAGCTGGACTTCCCCGCATCTTCTTCTTGCTGTTTTTCGCAGCGGCTTTTTTTGCATTCAAATAACAACAATACCAAAGGTGTTCACGTGCAGAAGTACATGATTGAAGCGCGTCAGTTATTAGCTCTGGCAATCCCGGTGATACTCGCGCAAATCGCCCAGACCTCAATGGGGTTCGTCGATACAGTTATGGCGGGTGGCTACAGCGCCACCGATATGGCCGCGGTAGCCATCGGGACCTCTATCTGGCTACCGGCTATTCTCTTCGGCCACGGCCTCCTGCTGGCCTTGACGCCAGTGATTGCTCAGCTTAACGGCTCCGGGCGGCGGGATCGTATCGCCCATCAGATCCGTCAGGGCTTCTGGCTGGCCGGTCTGGTCTCGGTGTTGATCATGCTGGTGCTGTGGAACGCGGGCTATATTATTCACGCCATGCGCAATATTGACCCGGCCCTGGCGGATAAAGCCGTCGGCTATTTACGCGCCCTTCTCTGGGGGACGCCGGGTTATTTATTCTTCCAGGTGATGCGTAATCAGTGTGAAGGTCTGGCGAAGACCAAACCGGGCATGGTGCTGGGCTTTATCGGCCTGCTGGTCAATATCCCGGTGAACTACATCTTTATTTACGGTCATTTCGGCATGCCTGAACTGGGCGGCATCGGCTGCGGCGTTGCCACGGCGGTAGTCTACTGGGTGATGTTCTTCGGCATGCTCTCCTATGTGAAGCGTGCCCGCTCCATGCGTGATATCCGTAGCAAAGCGGGTTTCAGCCAGCCGGACATGGAGGTGGTCAAACGGCTGGTGCAGCTGGGCCTGCCTATCGCGCTGGCGCTCTTCTTCGAAGTTACGCTGTTCGCGGTGGTCGCCCTGCTCGTCTCCCCGCTGGGGATTGTGGATGTGGCCGGGCACCAGATCGCCCTTAACTTCAGCTCGCTGATGTTCGTCCTGCCGCTGTCGCTTGCTGCCGCGGTAACCATTCGCGTCGGTTATCGCCTCGGACAGGGCTCCACGCTGGATGCGCAAATCGCAGCCCGGACCGGCATTGGCGTAGGCATGTGCATGGCCGTCTGCACGGCGCTGTTCACCGTCACGCTGCGCGAGCAGATCGCCCTGCTCTATAACGACAACCCGGAAGTAGTGCTGCTGGCCTCCCATCTGATGCTGCTCGCGGCCGTGTACCAGCTCTCCGATTCAATCCAGGTGATCGGCAGCGGCGTGCTTCGAGGTTATAAAGATACGCGTTCGATCTTCTTTATCACCTTTATCGCCTACTGGGTGCTGGGTCTGCCGAGCGGCTATATTCTGGCGCTCACCGATCTGGTGGTGGATCGTATGGGCCCGGCCGGTTTCTGGATGGGCTTTATCATCGGTCTGACCTCCGCCGCCGTTATGATGATGCTGCGCATGCGTTTTTTACAGCGCCAGCCATCCAGCGTGATTTTGCAACGCGCTGCGCGTTAATCACCCGCCAGCCGCCTGCGGGCGGCTACTTTCTCTTCATTTTGCGCGGGAATAGAGCAATCGCGTGAAATCTGAAAGAAAATTGCGGTTTGCCTCTTGCCTCATGCGACCACTGCCGCTAATATCCGTCCCCGTTGTCACACACAACAATGCGTTCATAGCTCAGTTGGTTAGAGCACCACCTTGACATGGTGGGGGTCGTTGGTTCGAGTCCAATTGAACGCACCATTCTGCGTCCGTAGCTCAGTTGGTTAGAGCACCACCTTGACATGGTGGGGGTCGGTGGTTCGAGTCCACTCGGACGCACCATTTCAGTTCTGAAATGGTGCAATCCCTCTTCTTCTTTGATTTATCACTTTCGCTTCGTTTCTGAGTTGCTCATCACCCGTTTTCTACCACACTTAACCTGCATAGCATTTTTCCCATGGATTCGGTAAAAAAACAGCAGGTAAACACAATGAAAAAAATTGCCATTGTCGGAGCAGGTCCCACAGGGATCTATACCCTCTTTTCTCTTCTGAAACTGAATACACCGCTTTCCGTCACCGTTTATGAACAGGCTGAAGAGGCCGGCGTCGGGATGCCCTATAGCGATGAAGATAACTCGCGCATGATGCTGGCCAATATCGCCAGCATTGAGATCCCGCCCCTTTTCTCCACCTACCTCGCGTGGCTGCGCACCCAGAGTGAGGCGCATCTTGCGCGCTACGGCGTGCAGAAATCTACCCTGCACGACCGACAGTTCCTGCCGCGTATTCTGCTGGGCCAGTATTTCCGTGACCAGTTCCAGACGCTCATCGCGCAGGCACGAAAACAGGGCTTCGAGATCACTGTCCAGGAGTCCTGCCAGGTGAGCGATCTGCTGGCCAGCGCCGAGGGGGTGAGCATCTGGACCGACGGCAAACTCACTCCTGACCAGTTCGATCTGGCGGTGATCGCCACCGGCCACGTCTGGCCGGACGAAGATACCTCTTCACGCGGCTTCTTCCCGAGCCCCTGGTCCGGGCTGATGGAGGCCAGCATCGGCGCGGGCAAGGTGGGCATTTTAGGTACCTCCCTGAGCGGGCTGGACGCGGCAATGGCCGTCGCCGTACAGCATGGCAAATTCATTGAGACCGATGACGAGCAGATCCACTACCGGCTTGATGAGAAGAGCGAGGCGCTGAAGATTGTGCTGATGTCCCGCTCTGGCATCCTGCCCGAAGCCGATTTCTACTGTCCTATCCCTTACGAGCCGTTAACCGTGGTCACGGAAACGGCCATCGAGGCGGCGATCCAGCAGGGCACCACCGGCCTGCTCGACCGGGTATTTATGCTGATGATTGAAGAGCTGACGCAGGCTGACCCGCAGTGGAGCAAGGCGATTGCCCTGGACACCCTCACCGCCGACAGCATCCGCGACGCCTGGTTTGCCGATCGCCAGAAGCATGGCCCGTTCCGCTGGGCGGTCTCTAACCTGGATGAAGTGGAGCGCAACAAGCGGGACCACCGCACGTTGCCGTGGCGCTACACCGTGTTGCGGCTGCATGAGGCCGTAGAAAAGATTGTGCCCTACCTGGATGAGACCGACAGAGAACGCTTTAAAACGGGGCTGGCGCGGGTGTTTATTGACAATTATGCGGCGATCCCTTCACGGTCGGTGCGCCGACTGCTGGCCCTGCGCGAGGCGGGTATCATCAGCATCGAGGCGCTGGGCAACGAGTATGAACTGACCGCAGAAGGGAACCGGACGGTCATTCACGCCGAGGGTAAACGCTGGATCTTTGATACCTTTATCGACGCCCGCGGGCAGAAAGCGCTGAAAAGCAAAGACTTGCCGTTTCCGTCCCTGCGCGAACAGCTTGTCTCTGCAGGAGAAGATATCCCCGACGTCGGCGACGATTACACCCTGCTGGCACCGGAGTACCTGCGCGGGCGCATCGCCTTCGGCGCCCTGCCCTATCTGATGCACGATCGCCCCTTTGTCCAGGGTCTGGTGGCCTGCGCGGAGATCGGCGAAGCGATGGCGAAAGCCGCCGTTCAGCCCGCCTCCCGCGTACGCAGGCGGTTGCCGCTTATGGCGGAGTAAAGGCGGTTTCGCAGGCGGCGGCCAACGCCAGCAGCGGCGATTCATCGGCTGCGGGAGAGAGAATTTCCAGCCCCACAGGAAAGCCGCTGCGCGTTCTGCCGCAAGGAAGCGTGATAGCGGCGAAACCGCTGATGGCCGCCAGCTCAGGTGCACATCCGGGCGGCATCTTCTCCAGGCTGTCGGGTATACGGCACACCGTTGGGTAGAGGTAAGCATCGACCCCCGCCTGCTCTGCTACCTGACCAAGGGTGTGGCGCAACCGACGCCGCAGCTCTCTTCCGGCGCGCCACGCCGGGGTTTTCAGTTTGTCGCAGGCGAGCATCTGGGTCAGGAGCGGTAAAAACTCCGGCAAAAATTGCCCGGATGCCACAATGGTATGCAGATCCGTCGGCGCCCCCGGATGCTGCTTTAACCAGGCATCGAACCCCACGCGAAATTCGAACAGGCTCAGGCAGATTGCTCTCTCCACGTCGTGCAGTATCGGCAGATCGATCTCCGTAAGCGTTGCGCCGTGACGCGCAAGCTGCGCGAGGGCGGCATGCCATACCTCTCCCTGGTGCGAATCGCTCCCTTCCAGGCTGCGAATCACCCCAAAACGCACCCCTTTCAGCGAAACGGATTCAAGGGTCCGTGGCGTCTGGCCGTGGATAATCCAGTGCAGCAGGGCCGCATCCTGCACGCTATGTACCATCGGCCCCACCGTGTCTTTACTGAGGGAGAGCGGCGCGATGCCCTCCATCTGCCCCCTGCGCACCCGCGGTCTTAACCCCACCAGCCCGGTATAGCTGCACGGGATGCGGATCGAGCCGCCGGTATCAGTACCCAGCGCCCCCTCCGCCATTCCTGCCGCCACCGCCGCCGCGCTGCCGCCGCTGGAGCCGCCTGCCGTAATGCCCAAAAACAGCGGGTGATGCACATCGCCGCCAAGCGAGCTGCGGGAGCGGACGTCGAAAGCAAACTCAGACATATTGGCCCGGGCCAGAATAATCGCCCCGGCAGCCCGCAGACGGCGCACCACCAGCGCATCCCCTGTGGACCGAAGCGTGGCCAGGGCCTGACACCCTGCCGTTACCGGCAGTCCGGCGCAGGCGATATTATCTTTGACCACCAGCGGCACGCCGTGCAGCGGCCCCAACGTCTGGCCGCGACGCCGCTGCGACTGGCAGAGGTGCGCCTGGGCCTGCGCCTCCGGGTTGATGCCGAGGATTGCGTTCAGCTGCGACTGCCCGGCGATGATCGCCAGCCGCCGGGCTATCTCTTCGGGGGCATCTCTCGGGGGAATCAAGCGACTCTTTTGCATATTGTCCTCTTCACAGTCATGCCGGAGGCCAGCGCAGCGCGCCGGTCTCCCGTTGCAATCAGTCCCGCAGCCCGGAGGTGATGGCATCCAGCGCTTCCGGATGCAGGCGGATCTCCGCGGCGCGACGGTGCCCCTGCATCCCCTCGGTACGGCTCTGGCGAATGGCCGGTTCCGCAATCGCCGCGATGCCCTGCTCATCGATCCACTGATGGGTACAGATTTTAACGTAAGCCCCCACCCACAGCCCGCCGGTGTAACGTGCCGCCGCCATGGTTGGCAGGGTGTGGTTGGTGCCGCAACATTTGTCCGAGAAGACCACGCTGGCGTTCTGGCCGATAAACAGCGAGCCGTAATTGCGGATTTTCGCCGCCGTGCCGTGCGGGTCGCGGGTATGGACCTGCAGATGCTCGGTCGCCATATGATCCGCAAAGGCGATCAGCTGCTCTTCGCTGTCGCAGACCACGATTTCACCCTGACGACGCCAGGCTTCGCCCGCAGTCGCGGCGGTAGGCAGCGTCATCAGCTGGCGCTCAATTTCTGACAGCACCCCCTCGGCGATCGCCCGGCTGGTGGTCGCCAGCCCGACGCGGGTGTGAACATCATGCTCGGCCTGCGCCAGCAGATCGGCGGCAATAATGCGCGCATCGGCGCTGTCGTCGGCAACGGTGAAGATCTCGCTCGGCCCCGCCAGAGCGTCAATCCCCACTTTGCCAAACACCTGGCGCTTGGCCTCGTTCACAAAGGCGTTGCCCGGTCCGACAATTTTATCCACCGCTGGTACGCTCTCCGTTCCCCAGGCCATGGCCGCCACCGCCTGAGCACCGCCAATTTTAAAGATCCGGTGCGCCCCGGCCAGGTGACAGACCGCAATCATCGACGGGTGCGCCGCGGGCGGCAGACAGGCGATAATCTGCTCGCACCCGGCAACCGTGGCGGGCACGATGGACATCACTGGCGCGGAGAGGATCGGATAGCGGCCCCCCGGCACATAACATCCTACCGTCTGAACCGGAATAATCCGGTGCCCCAGATGCACGCCAGGCAGGGTTTCCACCTCCAGCGGCTGCATGGTGGCAAGCTGGGCCTCGGCAAAGCGCCTGACCTGGGCGATGGCAAACTCGCTGTCGCGGCGGGTCTGTGGGTCCATCTCGCGCAGCGCGGTCTCAATCTCCTGGGCCGTGACTTCAAACTGCGCGGGCACCACCTTATCAAACTGCCGCGAGAAATCTCTCAGGGCCGCGTCGCCCTCGTCCTTTACCCGCGCAATAATGCCACCGACCGTGTCGGTTAACGATTTGTCGGCCTGCGCATCCTGCCCCTGGGGACGTTTGATCCAGCTCACCTGGTCAACAATTGACTGTACAGACATTATGCTTCCTCCATTTGACCCAGTTTGATTTGTGCCAGCAGCGCCAGGTGATCGTAAAGCACCCACTCGTCGACAATTTTGCCGTTGATAATGTGGTAGTGAGACATCCCCATCACGAACAGACGTTTACCGGTCGGTTTACCCAGCTCGCCGTAGCCCAGGTGGTGGCCCTCGATGATCCAGCGTATCGCTACTTTCGTGCCGCCTTCGTCGCACGGGTTGGAGCAGATGTGCTGCGGCAGCCAGGCGCCGTCAGGGATCATGCCGATCAGGGCCAGAGTCTGGTGCGTCACCGATGCCGTGCCGTACAGCTCTTTCATCAGCGGGCCGTGCCACTGAACGTTCGGCGCGTAGACCTCTTTGATCTTGCCGAGCATCCGGCGGTTATAGATTTCGTGCATCCAGCGCAGGCACTGCTCTTCGGTGTCGGTATGGGCGATGGAGACATCGCAGACCATCTCCGGCGGATACTGCCCCAGCATGCGGCCGTTTTCACCGATATCGGTAACGCGAAAGCCCTTGTCGAACTGCTCTTTCGCCATGTTGAAGGCGATTTCATCGGTGTTCAGTCCCAGCTGCTTCATCAGCGACATGTTGTCGCTCACCACCCACTCGCGATAGATCTTGTTCTCGTGGATCATGCAGTCGGCCACGGTGCGGGTGACGAACGTTCGGTTAGTCGGTTTGCCGAGGTGGCTGAACTGGGTATGCCGCCCGCTGCCGGTCACCAGGTGCGAGGTGTAAAAACCGTCCACATCGTTACCGTTCCAGATCACCTGGGTCGCCATGCCGCGGCGCTCCGGAAAAGCCACCAGGCGTTGCAGCGTATCCTGCACTACCTGCTCGCGGGTATAGAGAGTACCCAGCGCGTTATATAAGACGCAGTTGTGCGTATAGTGGGTGTAAATTAACCCCACGTCGCGTTCATCCCATATTTTATGGGTGCAGCGGACAATATAATCGACAATATCGGTATAACACTCATCGAACCCACGTAATGATTGCGCCCGCGGACGTTTCTCCGGCACTAAATCAATAAAGTCGCGACGCTCAACCTGTAATACCGGTTCATCACGGGTGAGCTTATTATTTTTTTCAGGTACGGCTGGTGCTTTATTTGTTGCTTCAGTTGAAGACATATAAACCCCTGCTTCTGTTTTCAGACAATACGATCCCGCACCCGGAATGGATGGAGAATGGAGCCGCAATATTTATTGCGGCGGATTCAAAATCGTTCAGGTAAGAAATATAGCGGAGGCGGACCTCCGGTTAATTCACGATTTGCGACCAGATAGCTAATTCATCAATACCAAGATATTCGCGAATAATTAAACCATCGCGTAATTCAAGCTGACTGATACCAGTGATCGATACCGGTTTACGGGTCGGCACGCCAAACTTGCCATACCCGTCGTGCCAGGTCAGGAGCGACCAGCGCAGCGAAATGCGCACCGGCTCGCCAGGGTCCCGGCGCACGATAAGGTGGTGCAGCTGCACTTCGCTGTCGGCAAAGGAGGCGCGGTATCCCGACAGTAGCGCGGCAATCTCCTGCTCTCCCGTGCCGCTGCAGTGGCCCGGCGCATAGAGCGTGGCGGCAGGATGATACAGACCCGGCACGGTGCCGCTGTTCCCACCCGCCCACATGATAAGATAGCGCTCAACTACCCCGGCAATCGGCCCTTCGACATCATCCCCCTCCGGGCCACCCGCCCAGCGGGCGTCCAGCGTTTCGGCGGTTGCCCGGGGAATACCCAGCTGCTCCTGCATGCCCGCCAGATTGCGCGCAAATTCCTGCACGTTAAGTCCGAGCTGAGCGACAATCGCCGCTCTGTCCTGCAAAAGCCACTCCTGGCGCACCGCGCCGTCGGCACAGATACGGTCGGCCCAGGTGCGCACCCAGAGGGTTTTGCCGCTGGGTGCGCCGAAAAAGCCCTCGCCCATATGACGAATGCAGGCGATGGTACGCTGGGCGGCGTAGTACTCATTACCGGGATTCTCGGTCGCCAGAATGTCCTCGGTCAGCACGGTGCGCTGAGGAAAGCTGTGCATCGCCTCCAGGGTCAGGCGCATAAACTGCGGCAGATCGGTCAGCTGTTTTTCCGGGGTGATAAAGACCACCGGCGTAGCGTAGAAGTCGGCAAGCTGGCCGATATCCTTTTGTTCCCAGACCACATGCGTCAGGGTGAGAATAAACTGTTGGATGGAATCGAACTGAGGGCTGAAGCCCGGCAATCTGCTCATTTGTCCTCCTGCGTCTGGAACATGTAATAACCCTCGGCGTCGATAGCCCCCGCATGCGGTCGGCGTGCGGAGTGGCGTACCACCAGTTTGCCCGGCACGGTAATTTGTTCAGGCTCGATCGTACCGCTGTCGATCTGCTTCATCAGTAGCTCCACCGTGGCGCTGACCATCGCCTCGACGGGCTGTGACGCGGAGGTTAATGCATAGGATGCCCAGCCGGAGGGGCCGATATCGTCGTATCCCACAATGGAGACATCTTCCGGGATGCGCAGGCCAAACTCGTAGCGCGCCACGTCCATGACGATCACCGCCATATGGTCATTGGCGACAAAAATGGCGTCCGGCGCGGGGGATGCGGAGAAGAGCGCATAGGCCGCACGGGCCGTCTCCTGGGCATCGTAATTGCCGTTCACCACCCGGACATCGTCAATGCCCTGCTCCTGCAAAGCCTGCAAATACCCGCGCTGACGGGCAATGTTGACGGACGAGTCCGCCACCCCGCCTACGTAGGCAAAGCGTTTATGTCCTGCCGCCAGTAAAAATTCGGCAATCTGGCGGGATGCCGCCTCGTTATTGCTGTTGACGCTCGACGCCATTCCGCTCTCTTCGCTGCGGTTAAACAGCACCACCGGGATCCCGGCGGCAAGGCACTCCTGGGAGAGGTCAAGCGACAGGGTGACCGAAGCCAGCACGATGCCGTCTACCCGATACTGCATGATCTGGTCGAAAATCCGGTCAACATTCCCGTCGCGATCGCCGACAAACAGCAGCAGGTGATAGTTAAGGGTGTCCAGCTTTTGCGCCAGCGCCTCAAGCACCTGGGGATAAAACTGGTTATCAAAATAGGAGATCACCACGCCGATGATCCGTGAGCGGGCCGTGTTAAGCGAGCGGGCGATGGCGTTAGGCCGATAGCCCAGCTCACGCGCCGCCTTGAGCACCTTCTCACGCGTTGCCGGTGAGATGCTCGCCCCCGGCGTGAAGGTGCGGGACACCGCCGATTGTGATACTCCCGCCAGCTGCGCCACCTGTTGAGAGGTCACCGCTGTAAAAGTCTTACGTTTCATTACCGTGAGTTCCTTATCCCTGTTACTCCCCTCATCGGCGCTTGTGGCAGGGCTATTCCCTGTCACCGCGCCGCAGGAAGCGGGTACTTTTTATACTTACACCATGTTTGCATGCGTATGCAACAGCCTAAATTATTTTTTTCACAATGGTGATAAACGACCTTTACAAATTTGAAACCTTTTCGTAACTTCAATTTTTGAATACGTATGCAGAGCAATATTCACACCGTCAATTGTACCGGGCAGCCTGGTCAGTATCCAAAGGGATTGAGCCGGTAAACGTTGTACTTGACTGGTTTTAACCCATTACGTTTTAAGAGGTTCACAACCATGTTTCGAGCACTGTTACGCCGCCCCGAAGCCCGGCTCTTTTTTATCATCAGCGTGTTGTTTTTTATCTGTATTCACAGCATTGATGCGTTCCTGGCCCCGATGATGATCAACCAGGGGATGGAGCCGCAGGTGATGGGGATCATCATGGGGGCCAGCGGCCTCGCCACGCTGCTGATCCGCTTTCCACTGGGGATTGTTTCCGATGTGGTGAAGAGTCGAAAAATCTTTATCCAGGGGGCGCTGGTCCTGCCGATTATCGCCTGGCCACTGGCGTGGCTGGAGCCTAACGCCCTCACCCTCTATCTGGCGAAGGCGGCTGACGGCGTCACCGCTGCCACCTGGGTGCTCTACAACATTCTCTTTATTCGCTATTTTGACCGCAAAGATGCCCCTGCTGCGGTGGCCTTTCTGGCGCTGGCGGGGCCGCTGGGGGTGTTTCTCGGCAACTGCATTGGGGGTCTGTTGATTCACTATTTTGAGAACAACATCGCATTTTTCGTCTCCTGCGTCTCGGCGCTGGTGGCGCTGTTTCTCACCACCCGCATCCGGGATGTACACGATCCGGTCAAAGCCCCGACGCTGAAAGCCTGTATCGCCGGTGCCCGCCTGCAACTGGCCGATCGTTCGGTGTGGCTGATTGGTATTCTGGCGACCCTCGTCATCCTGGTGCCTTTTGCTACCCGCGATACGCTGACGCCGATCTATGCCGAGCAGTTAGGCGGGCGTGCCGGGATCTTAACCCTGCTGAGTAACATCCATCTGATCTTCTACGCCCTCGCCATCGCCCTGTGCAGCAGCCTCTTTTATCAGCGCCTTGGGCTGATGAAGACGGCGGTGCTGGGCATTGTCCTGCAGGTGGTGTCGACCTTAGGCATCCCCTTCACCAGCAATATGTATGTCATCTATCTGTTACAGGCGCTGGCGGGCTTCTCCTTCGGGATGGCGTTCGCGGCCTTTATGTCCCTGAGCGTGGTTAACACCACCTCCGATGAGCAGTCCACGCGCATGGGTCTGTTCCAGACCATCTACTCCTGCGGCATGTTTGCCGGGCCGGTGATCATGGGCGTGATGATGCAGCACATTAATCTGTCGTCCGGCTATCTCTTTATTGCTGCCCTGTCGGTTATCGCGGCCATTGCCACCCCGCTCTCCGTGCGCTGGGTGAATAGCCGTAAAACACCGCCGTCTGCGGAATTATCCCTTAACGCCCCACTCGCGCCCGCGCGCGACCAGTAATATTTATCACCCAAACATTTATCCCGGCCCGCCGGGAGGATAGTTGTCATCTTAATTATGCGAGGAAGAGATTGTGGCTTATATGCTTAAAACCAGTAAACCGGTTCAGGAACGTCAGGATGCGCAGCGTCAAATAAGGGAAACGGTAGAGCTAATCCTGGCGGATATTGAAAAACGCGGTAATAAAGCCATCCGCGAATTATCCATTAAGTTTGATCGCTATGACCGTCATGATTATCGCCTGAGCGACGCGGAAATTAATGCCTGTATCAATAAATTGAGCCGCCAGGATATTCACGATATCGAATTTGCGCAGGAGCAGGTCTTTAATTTCGCCCGCGCTCAAAAAGAATGTCTGCGGGATCTGGAAATTGAAACCCGTCCGGGGGTGATTCTCGGGCATAAAAACATTCCCATCAATGCGGTAGGGTGTTATGTCCCGGGCGGGAAATATCCCCTGCTGGCCTCAGCGCATATGTCGATTATCACCGCCAACGTGGCGGGCTGTTCCCGCATCGTGAGCTGCGCGCCGCCGTTCGGCGGCGAACCGGCTCCCGCAATCGTCGCGGCGCAAAAAATGGCCGGCGCCACGGAAATTTATGCACTGGGGGGAATTCAGGCCATCGGCGCGATGGCGCTGGGCACCGATTCGCTCTCGCCGGTCGATATGCTGGTCGGGCCTGGTAACGCTTTTGTGGCGGAGGCCAAACGCCAGCTCTTTGGCCGGGTCGGGATTGACCTCTTTGCCGGTCCGACGGAGACGTTGGTCATTGCCGACGACACCGTTGACGCCGAAATGTGTGCTACCGACCTGCTGGGACAGGCCGAGCATGGTGTGACCACGCCTGCCATTCTGCTGACCAACTCGATGGCCCTTGCCAAAGAGACGTTGCGCGAGATCGATCGTCTGCTGGAAAAACTGCCCACCGCTGATATCGCCCGCCAGGCGTGGCGCGATTATGGAGAGATCATCGTCTGCGACAGCTACGAAGAGATGCTCGCGGAAGCCGACCGCATCGCCTCTGAGCATGTTCAGGTCATGACCGCCCGGGACGACTGGTTCCTGGCCAACATGACTAACTTCGGCGCTCTGTTCCTCGGCCCGCGCACCAACGTTGCCTATGGCGATAAGGTGATCGGCACCAACCACACGCTGCCCACGCAAAAAGCGGCGCGTTACACCGGCGGCCTGTGGGTGGGGAAATTCATGAAAACCTGCACCTGGCAGAAAGTCCTCAGCGATGAAGCCACCACCGAGATCGGCAGCTACTGCTCGCGCCTCTCGCTGCTGGAAGGCTTCGCCGGACATGCTGAGCAGGCCAATATCCGCGTCCGCCGCTACGGCCAGGTGGAGGTGCCTTACGCCACCCCGGCGCCGATCAGAGAGAAGGTGTAAGTCATGGCGTTTCCTGAGATGCCCTCCTTCGGCCTGCAGGGAAAGCGGGCCCTGGTGACGGGCGGCTCCCGCGGGCTGGGATTTGCCTGCGCTGTCGCCCTGGCGCAGAGTGGCGCAGAGGTGTGGATTGCCGCCAGGGATCGCCAGGCGCTGGATGCGGCTGCCACCCTCGCCGCCGAACGCGGGCTGCTGCTGCGTCCGGTGGTGCTGGATATCACCGATGTCGCCCAGGTGGAGGCCGTCACCGAAGCCCTGCCCGCCTTCGACATTCTGGTCAACAGCGCCGGGCTGGCTCGCCACGAACCGTTTCTGACGGTCAGCGAGGCGAACTTTGATGCGGTGATGGCGATCAACCTGCGGGCGACCTTTTTTGTCAGCCAGCGGATCGCCGCCCGGATGCGTGAGGAGCGAATAGCAGGCTCGATCATCCACATCTCCTCCCAGATGGGGCATGTCGGCGGCCCTAAGCGCAGCGTCTACTGTGCGTCGAAATTTGCGCTGGAAGGGTTAACCAAAGCCATGGCGCTGGAGCTTGGCGAGGCGGGGATCCGGGTTAATACCCTCTGCCCGACCTTTATTGAGACGGCGCTGACCGCATCGTCGCTGGCCGACCCGGCCTTTCGCCACTACGTGCTGGAGAATATCAAGCTCGGACGCACCGGTACCGTCGAAGATGTGATGGGTCCGGTGGTGTTCCTGGCCTCCGGCGCCGCAGCGATGATCACCGGCAGCGCACTGATGGTCGACGGCGGCTGGACCGCAACCTGAGGAGTAAGATTGTGGATAATCACGCCCTGCCGCTGGTGCTGATTAGCGGCACGCTCTGTAACGCGCGTCTCTGGCAGCCGCTGCTCCACAGACTCAATCTCTCTGACGTGCTCTGCATTACGCTGACCGACGCGACGTCGGCGGCAGACGCCTCGCGAAACCTGCTGCGCGAACTGCCGCCGCGCTTCCTGCTGGCTGGCTTTTCACTGGGGGCGATTGTGGCCCTACAGATGGTCGCCGACGCGCCACAGCGTATCGCCGGGCTGGCGCTGCTGTCGGTCAATCCCCTTGCCGATGCGCCAGAAAATGCCGCTCCCCGACGCGAGGCGGTGCGCGTGGCGCGACAGCAGGGTGTAATGAGTTGGCTCTCCGCCAGCCTGTGGCCGAAATACGTTGCCCCGACGCGCACGCAGGATGCCGCCCTGCACGATCTGATTTGCCAGATGGCCGGGGAGTGCGGGCCCGACACCCTGGCGACGCAGACTGAAATCGCCATTACCCGGCGGGACAATCGCGGGGCGCTCCCGGCCCTCGCCTGCCCCATCGTTGTTATCAACGGCCTGCACGATCCCATCTGCACGCCGTCTCACCACCAGCGGGTTATTGAGAGTGCGCCTCAGGCGACGCTTGTCACCCTCGCCTCAGCCGGACATTTCACCCTGCTGGAAGCGCCGGATGAGGTTGCTCACCCGCTACGTCACTGGATCCAGGAGTGTTTAGATGCGTAAAAACAGACTCAAGGCAATGCCCGACGGCAGCGCCATGATTAACGGCTGGCTGGCCATCCCGTCGGGCTACAGCGCGGAGATCGCCGGCCATCAGGGTTTCGATGCGGTCACCGTCGATCTTCAGCACGGCATGATTGACTTCGGCAGCGCGCTCTCCATGCTGCAGGCCCTCTCCGCCACCCCGGCGGTACCGCTGGTGCGGGTGCAGGATAACGATCCGGCGCAGATCATGCGCATGCTGGATGCGGGTGCCTACGGCATTATCTGCCCGATGATCTCCACGGCCGAAGAGGCTCGCCGTTTTGTGGCCGCCTGCCGCTATCCGCCGCTGGGCAACCGCTCCTTTGGCCCTGCCCGGGGGCTGCTCTACGGTGGTGCGGATTATCCGCAGCACGCCAACGACGAAATATTGACCCTGGCGATGATCGAAACCCGGGACGGGCTGGCGAACCTGGATGCCATCCTCGCCACCGACGGACTGAATGGGGTCTTCATCGGCCCGAACGATCTGTCGTTGACCCTGACCGGCAGCGCCAGCGCCGAATCCCGTCACCCTGAGATGCTGGCCGCCATCGAGCGGGTCGTCAGCCGGTGTCGTCAGTGGAATAAAATCGCCGGGATCTTTTGCACCTCGGGTGAGGCTGCCGCCCGGCGCATTAGCGAAGGTTTCCAGTTTGTCACCCCGGCGAACGATGTCATGCAACTTGGCCGCGCCTCACGCGAAGCCATCGCCCTGGCGCGGGGCAATGCACTCCCCACTACCGGCGCATCAGGTTATTAACAGGAGAAAAGATGAAAGCACGTCACATTAGCCCCGAACTGGCCCGCAGCCGTCTGGTTGCCCCTGAAGATATGGTGTCCTGCAATCTTGCGTTTATCGACTGCAAGCTCCCCGGCTCCCACCTGAAACAGAACTACTCCTTTATTGGCCCGGGCGTGACCCAGTCCTCCGCTCAGGTGGTCAATATCCCGGAGCCGCACGGCTTTAATATCGGCGCCGCGGCGATGCCAAAAGGGGTGACCAATAACCTGCATCTGCATTTCACCGCCGAAGTGTTCTTGATTCACGAGGGCACGTGGCGTTTTCGCTGGGGAGCCAACGGCGAAAATGAAGCCGAGTTCAGCGCCCCGGCCATTCTTTCCATTCCCACCTGGATCTTCCGCGGCTTTACCAATGTCAGTAAAGAAGAGACCTGCGGCATGGTCTACACGGTGCTTGGGGGAAATAACACGGGGGGAATTATCTGGCATCCGTCGATTCTGAACGCGGCCAGCGAGTATGGCCTCTATCTGAGCAAAGACAACATGCTTATCGACGTGAATGCGGGCGATACCCTTCCGGAACCGGCAGAACTGCTGGCGCCATTGCCTGCAGAAGAGATCGCCGCCCTGCGCCACTACTCCGTGGAGGAGATGCGCCAGCGGGCGGTGACCGGGGACGATCGGCGCTGGTCGGCGGCGGGGTTACTCGATTCGGTCCTGCCCGGCCACGGCGGCGAGATCGCCCCGGCGATCGGCTTTGGTATCAGCCAGGATAAACACGCCGCGCCAGCTATCGTTAACCCGCACGGTTTTTCCGTTGAGTGGCTGCGCCTGGCCGCGGAGCATGTGGTGGGTCGCCACCTCTGCCCGGACGTACAGGTGATCATGGTCTTTAAAGGCACGCTGGAGGTGACCTGGAATAAAGAGGGCGAAGAGGTGAGCATTGTCGCCCCTGAGTGTTCGGTCATTTCGGTTCCGGCCAACAGCTGGCGGCGTTATCGCGCGTTGGATGGCGACATGGAGTGCATTCTGACTACCGAGGGCGATCAGCGTAAGCGCGTCTACTGGGATGAAGAGATACTGCAACAGGCGAGAGCGGCAAACCGCTGTCTGGATCCGGACGGGTACGTCACGGCGGCGGATCTGCTGCCGGAAACGGCGAAGCGCGCGGGTCTGAAACTTGAGGCGCTACCGTAAACGGAATCAGGGCGGGATCGCCCGCCCTGAATGCGGCGTGTTACTCGAAGTAAACGCCAGGATTTTCGGACAGCGAAACGAAGGTTTTCGTCTCTTTATCCAGGGCGCGAATTTCGCCGCTTTCGATATCGTACACCCAGCCGTGCAGGCGAATGGCGTTGTTACGCAGGCCGACCGCCACTGAAGGATGGGTTTTGATGTTGCTCAGCTGGGCGAAGACGTTCTCCTGCACCATGGCGTTAACCTTGTCGGTCGGGGTTTCCCAGGTTTTCTTTTCCACCACCGCTTTCGCCGCATCGGAGTAGCGCAGCCAGTGAGAGACGGCAGGCATCGGCTCGAGGTTGGCGTTGTCGGCAATCGCCTTCATCGCGCCACAGTTAGAGTGACCGCAGATCACGATATCGGTCACGCCCAGGGCGACCACCGCATATTCGATGGTGGCGGATACACCGCCCGGCTCCGGCCCGAAAGGCGGAACGATGTTGCCAGCATTGCGAATGACAAAGAGCTGTCCCGGCTCCTGCTGGGTTACTAACTCCGGCACCAGGCGGCTGTCAGAACAGGAGATGAACAGCGCTTTGGGATTCTGGCTGGACGCCAGACTGCGGAAAAGGTCTTTACGTTGCGGAAAAATTTCTTTTTGAAAGCTGAGAAAACCTTCAATGATATGTTGCATAGCAATGTCTCATTTTTTTGTGATTGTTACAGGCATGATCGAGATCACGGTTTTTTGAGTTTACCCACCGGTCACGACTTCAGACAAGCAATATATTTCTGGACCGACCGCATGACAATCTCCCGCGCGTTCGCGGAAATGTTCTGGCCTTCAAAGGCGCCGTAGAGGCGTTCGAAGGAAACCTTTTCCAGCCGGGCGGCGATCTCAGCCACGACGCCTGCCGGGAGCGGCAGCATGTTCGGGTAGCTCCACATAAACGACACCGCATCTTTGCCCGGCGTGACCTGCAGAATATCCCCGGCCAGCAGAATACCGCCGTCGCGGTGCCAGTGCAGCACCGTCCCGCCGGCAAAATGGCCGCCCAGTCGGTGCAGCGTCACGTCAGGGACGATCTCCAGCGAATCCCCCTCCCAGAAGCGCAGCGCCGGGCTGTCCCTCATCACCCACTGCCGATCCCTGGCGTGCAGGTATACCGGGGCGTTAAAGGCCGCCGCCCAATCCTGCATGGTGGTGTAGTAGTGCGGGTGCGAGATGGCGATGGCGTCGATACCGCCCAGCGCGTTCACCAGCGCCTGGGTGGCGGGATCGAGATTGGCGATACAGTCCCACAGCACATTACCCTGCGCGGTTCTCAGCAGGATCGCGCGCTGGTTGATGGCAAACGCGGGCACGGTTTTGATGCTCAATAAGTGGGGTTCGAGCTGTTGCCACTTGTTGGTGTGCGTGCGGGTCAGGGCGGAAAAATCAAGCCACTCCTGGCCCGTCGCGGGTACATACTGGCGCTCATCTTCGCAAATGGCACAGTGCTGCGGTTCGCGGTCGGCGTCATAAGACGTGCCGCAGGTTTTACATAAGACGATCACAACGCCTCCTGAGTCCGGGTAAGTCATCAGTATGGCAAGGATTATCCTTATGTGCGCTGGGGTGCCTCCTCCCTCTGTTTTGCTCTATAATACGACCTGGAACAAAAACCGAACAAAGCAGGTAAACGATGGAAATTGATCTCAACAATCTGGTGTTTGACGGGCTGGACGAAGCCGAAGAACGTAACGCTGAACGCCTTGAAGATGCGGATAAAAAAGCCCAGGCGATCGTAGCGGATGATGATTGCGGCGACGCCTGCAAGATCTGATGTAAAAAGCCCCGGACTCGCGTCGGGGCTTTTAGTTTTATGCCGGGTGGCGCTACGCTTACCCGGCCTACAACACCCTTCCCTCAGAGCCGCTTAAGCGCAGCGCCGCCGGGCGTTTTTACGACTTCTTCAGGCCATCAATGGCTTGCTGCGCGCAGGCTTCATCCAGATGACCACCCGGCGCGCCGCCAATGCCGATGGCGCCAATCACCTCATCCCCTTCCCTGACCGGGACTCCCCCCGCCAGCAGCAGAAGGCCAGGGATATCGCGCAGGTTCTGCGCGCCCGCGTTGCTCTGGGCAGACTCCATCACCTTCCCCGACGCGTTTTTGGTGCTGAGGGCGGTAAAGGCTTTCATTTCGCTGGCTTTCAGGGTGTGCGGACCGGCGTTATCCGTGCGCTGCACCGCTTTTACCACCCCGGCGCGATCCACCACCGTGACGCTGACCTGATAATTTTTTGCTGTGCAGGCCTGGATCGCCGCGCTGGCTAACGCATTCGCCTGGGCCAGGGAGAGATTTTTTTGCGCCACAGACTGTGCATGCGCCGATACGCTGACCATCCCTGCTACACACGCTGCCGCCATCATTAACTTTTTCATCGCACATCCTCTTGTAAGTGGGAACCCTTGCAGCGTATCCAGTCGTGGGATGAAATGTTATTCGGTTGACTACGCGGTGATCCTGGTAGTTATACGGATTGTAATTTGTCATATTCCCGGATGGCCTGCACCAGACTTGAGACGCCCAGCTTGGCGAACACCGCCGCCCGGTGCGCTTCCACTGTCCTTGGGGAGAGATTAAGCCGGGCGGCGACCGCTTTATTACTGCTGCCTTCCATGAGCGCCTGCAGCACCTCATGCTCCCGGGTGGTGAGCTGTTCAAACCGCGCTCGGACCCGCGTGGCCTCCTGCCAGACGCCCAGGCGCCGCTGGCTCTCGGCGAGGGCGGCGGTGATGGATTCGATCAGCCTGTCGGCATCCAGCGGCTTGGTGAAAAATTCAAACACGCCGTTGTGAAACGCGCGGCGGCAGGCATCAATGGTGCCATGACCGGTCATGAGGATCACCGGCAGCAGCGGCCAGGGCCATGCCCCCTCCTCCAGCCAGGCGAGCCCACCTTTTCCCGGCATGCGCATGTCCAGTAGCAGACAGCCGGTCAGGGATTTTTCCCCACTCTGAGCCGCGGTAAACGCGGCAATACTGTCATAAGGCTCCACATGCCAGTTCATACCGGTGAAAAGAAAAACCAGCGACTCTCTGACTGACGCATCATCATCAATCAACCAGATGACGTTATCCATTTACCTGACCTCCGTGGTGAGCAAACTGCAATCTGATCCTGGCCCCGCCCTCCGGGGCATTATCCAGAGCCAGCGTGCCATTCATCCGGGTGACCAACGACTCCGTTAAGGTCATTCCCAGCCCCGTGCCGCCCTCTCGCCCGCTATAAAAAGGCATAAAGGCGTTGTGGAGCGCTTCCGGGGTAAAGCCCGGGCCACCGTCAGTGATCGCTATATGGATGCGTTCGCCTTCGCGATGGCTGCGGATATGCACCCATCCTGCGGCGCGCTCCTGCTGGGCCTGAATAGCGTTGCTGAGCAGGTTATGCAGCACCTGCTCCAGCCACAGCCGGTCGGCGCAGAGCGTGCGGGCATCGGCGGCGAAATCATGGGTAAGACGAACAGGACTGGCGGTGCGCTCATGCTCCAGCAGGTTACTGACATGCCGCCAGCACTCGGCCAGATCTACTGCTTCTAAGGTGACAGCCTCCTGGGTCACGTGCTCACGAAAGCGGGTCAGCAGCGCGCTAATGCGCTGGGTTTGCACCAGCGCCGAGCCCAGCGCCTGAGCAACCGCCGCAGGGTTATCCTGGCGCACCTGGCGCTGCGCCCCCTGGATCCAGGTCTGCACCGCCGTGAGAGGCTGGTTGATCTCATGCACAATGCCCGCGGTGATCTCCCCCAGGGTATTGAGCCGGGCATGTTGATAGTACCAGGCGCGCTGGTCGGCGTTCTGGCGCTGCTTACGCTGCCAGAGGATCACGCCACCCGCCGCGACCACAATAGCCCAGCCCGCAAACAGCAGGACAAACGGCAGCAGCGCCACGCTCAGCCACGCCGGTTGGGCCTCGGCCAGCAGAATAAACGGCTGGGTATGCTGAGAAAACTGTCGCTGCCAGTGCCAGAAAGCCTCTGTTGGCGGTGGCTGCACCTCACCGGAGAGATTCAGGGTGAGGCGGGAAAAGCGGGGCCAGGCGTTAAGGACCGGCGAAGGGTCAATCAGCACCCGGATCTGTCGCCAGGGGTTGTAGAGCCAGTACTGCGTGCCCGTCACCGGTTCAACCCGGGCGGCGTCGAGTGCGCGACCAGAGGTGGTTTGCAGGTCGAGTATTTGCGGGAATTTTTTACGCAGCGCCGTCAGATCTTCATCGCCATTCAACAGCGGCAGCACTGACTCATTCTGGGTGAGAACCGCGCCGATCTCCGTAAACGCCGTGGCAAATTCCCGGTCGAGTGCCCAGTACTGACGGCGGATCTGTTCGGCATACAGCAGCACGCTGCTGAGCAGGCAGAGCGTGAGCCAAATCAGGAGCCCTCGTTGTAGATAGTTTTTGCTGTTCATTCATTTAACTGGCGCAGGAAAAGGACGCCAGAGACCTTAGCAGGAAGCTAAGCCGTGGACAAAACTTGCGGCGATTTTTGGATGTTAGCGTCCAGAATGGCAGAGGGTGCGGTGAAGAATGCACACCTCATTCCAGTATGTTTCCCGCACCAGACGGTGTTCAGCGTGGCGTTTGGTCATGGAACCACTCCGGGTCAATATTGGCGATATCCACACCGTAGAGGCTGGCGACAGGCAGAATGGATTCAATAATACGCTGCGCGCTGTTCTCTTCCGATCGTGCGGTAAAAAACCGCCGTAACGTACTCATCAGTTTGTCCATTGCCCTGTTCCTCATGTGCTCAACCTGAAAGCAGTACAACAGCAATCCGTCGGCGATGGAAATGCCGATTCCGGCAGAGGATTTGCGCCAGGCGCAAAAGCAACGCTGCTTTAACCGCTGAGTAACGCGCTGTTCACTAATGATTTTTTTCGTTAAGCAAAGATAATATTGGCATTTGGCTACCTGCGCCGGGTATGGGAGCGTATGAGGACAAAATAAAAACAGAAGCAGAGGAACCTATGGCAATACACACAAAACGGACGCTGGCACTGGCTTTACTGGCCGCTGTCGGGATGGTTTCCACCCAGGCGCAGGCAGACCAGCTGGCGGATATTAAGGCGGCGGGTGTGGTGAAAGTCGCAACGTTTGATGCCAATCCGCCGTTTGGATCGGTGGATGCAAAAAGCCATGAGATCGTCGGCTATGACGTCGACTTCGCTAAAGCGCTGGCAAAATCACTCGGGGTAAAACTGGAGCTGGTCGCCACTAACCCGGCAAACCGCATCCCGCTGCTACAGTCCGGGAAAGCGGATCTGATTGTGGCGGATATCACCATCACCCCGGAACGGGCGCAGGTGATCGACTTTTCGACCCCCTATTTCGTGACCGGGCAGCAGTTCCTGGTTCCGGCCAAGGGCGCGGATAAACTGGAGGCCTACAGCAAGGCGCGTATCGGGGCGGTAAAAGGCACCACCGGGGAGCAGGCGCTGCATCAGCGTTTCCCGCAGTCCCGCGTGCTCTCTTATGACGATATTCCGCTGGCGCTGACGGCGTTGCGCAACGGCAACGTGCAGGCGATCACCCAGGACAGCACCATTCTGGCGGGTCTGCTGGCCCAGGCGCCGGATAAAGCCAACTTTAAGATCCTCCCGGATCTGCTAAGTAAAGAAGAGATTGGCGTCGGGGTGAAAAAAGGCGAAACCGCGCTGTTAAAGGTGGTGAACGATGAGCTGGTGAAGCTGGAGAATACAGGCGACGCGGCAAAAATCTACGATGCCTGGTTTGGTCCACAGACGCCCTCCCCGCAGCCTCGCGCCTTTAAAATAGAAGCCCAGTAATATGCTGTCAGGTTTATTCTCTCGCTCCGCGGCCCGTGCCGCGGATTTTTCACATCTGCAACAGGCCAGCGTCACCTTTTGCGAGGTGGTGAAACGTTACGGCGACCGCCCGGTGCTGAAAGGCATCAACCTCAGCGTGACGCCCGGTGAGGTGGTCGCTATTCTCGGCCCGTCGGGTTCCGGTAAATCGACGCTGATTCGCCTGATCAACCAGCTGGAAGATCTCACCTCCGGCGACATCCTGATTGACGGGAAATCTACGCGCCAGCTCCCCCGCCAGGCGTTGCGCCAGCTACGCAGCCGGGTCGGTTTTGTCTTCCAGCAGTTTAATCTCTACAGCCATCTGACGGCCCGACAAAACATCGCCCTGGCGCTGAGGCACGTTCATGGCTGGCATTCGGCAGAGGCCGACACCCGCGCCGATAGATTGCTGGCGCAGGTGGGGATGGCGGATAAAGCCGATCACTATCCGGAAGCCTTATCCGGTGGGCAGCAGCAGCGGGTGGCGATCGCCCGGGCCCTGGCCTCCTCGCCGCAGATCATCCTCTTTGACGAGCCCACCTCGGCCCTCGATCCGGAGATGATTGGCGAAGTGCTGCTTGTGATGAAAGCCCTCGCCCACAGCGGGATCACCATGATTGTGGTCACCCATGAGATGCAGTTTGCCCGGGAGATTGCCGACCGGGTGGTGTTCATCGATGGCGGGCACATTCTGGAGGTGGCTCCGCCGGAACAGTTTTTTCAGCATCCTGCCCATCCGCGCACCCAGCGTTTTCTGCAGAAGGTGCTTAACCCGCTGCATCCGGGAGGGGTGTGATGCCCAACCTCGACTGGGAAGGGGTGCTGACCGGCCAGCCCTTGCAGTGGATCTTGTCCGGTTTTCTCACCACCCTGTGGGTGACGCTGGCAGGGATGGTGGTCGCCAGCCTTATTACTCTCGCCTCTCTGGGATTGCGTCTCGCCGGGGGGCGCATCGGCGCGCATATCGTCGCCCTGTGGGTATCGCTGTTTCGCAATACGCCACTTCTGGTGCAGCTGCTGTTCTGGTATTTCGCCGCCTGGAACGGGCTGCCGCAGGGGTTTCGCACCTTTGTGATGGACGATCATGCCTGGGCGGTGCTGCCGGGTCCGGTCTGGTGGTTTACGCCAGAGTTTCTCTGCTCCGCCTGGGGACTGGGGGTCTTTACCTCGGCCTTTTTGACAGAGGAGATCACCGCCGGGCTACGCGCCGTTTCCGCCGGGCAGCGGGAAGCCGCCCTGGCGCAGGGCTTTTCCCCCTGGCCGCTGCTGCGGTATATCCTGCTGCCGCAGGGGCTGGCGAACGCCTGGCAGCCGGTGGTGGGTCAGTACCTCAATCTGATGAAACTCTCTTCGCTGGCAAGCGGCATCGGCTTTGCGGAGCTCACCTACCAGGTGCGGCAGACAGAGAGCTATAACGCCCACGCGCTGGAGGCTTTCAGCATCGGCACGGTACTGTACCTGCTCACAGGCGTGGCGATGGGGGTGTTGCTGACCAGACTGGGACCTTCAACCGAACGGCGCCGTAAAGCCGCCATCACCCCCCGGAGTGAAGAGAGATGTTAGCCGGACTTACTGTCATTACCGATAACCTGGATTATCTGCTCTGGGGACGGACTGCGACCGGAGAGCCGGGCGGCGTGCTGTTGACGCTACTGATGGCTTTGGGTGCCGCGGCGCTGGCGTTCCCGGCTGGAATAGCGCTGGCGGGGCTGGCGTGGCGTTTCCCGGGTGGCCTGCGCAAAGCCCTGTTCCTGTGGGCTGAGATTATCCGCGGCATCCCGCTGATTTTTGTCATTTTCTGGCTGTGGTATCTGTTACCCCTCATCACCGGAGGCGATCTGCCGGGGGCGCTGACCGTTACTCTCGCGCTGGCGTGGTTTACCGCCGCCGCCGTGATGCACTCCGTGCTGGCCGGGCTGAATGCGTTGCCTGGGGGACAATATGAAGCCGCTCAGGCCCAGGGGTTTGGCGCGCTGCAAACGCTGGGGTTACTCCTGCTGCCGCAGGCGTTGCGCAACACCCTGCCTTCGCTAATGGGGATTTTTATCAGCCTGCTGAAGGACACCTCACTGGCCTTTATTGTCAACGTGCCGGAGCTGACCACCGTGGCAGGCCAGGTGAACAACCGGGTGCAGATCTACCCGGCGGCTATTTTTATTTTTACTGGCGTGGTCTATTACCTGCTGTGCTGTGGCGTTGAACAGCTGGCGAAACGCTGGCGGCTTAACCGGCCAGCGCTTTAACGACGGTTTCCATCGCCTGGGTGGTTAATTCGCTGCGTTTCACCCGCTGGTTTGCCAGTACGGTGCGTAGTACCCCGGCGATGACGATATGCTTCGGCTCCTGCCCCAAATCGCGCATCTCAAGAACGACTTTGCCTACCACGCGACACATCTCCTGATACAGCGCTTCGTCTTTGGTTACATTGCCCATGACTTTCACTCCGTTGCCTTAAAAGGCCAGCTTAATAGATTCATCGCCGTTATACAAAAAAGCCCGACGAGAGACTCGCCGGGCTTTGAAATCAAACGGATAAATCAGTTGTTAACCGGGATCACCGCGCCTTTATACTTGGTGCGGATCCAGTCCTGGATCTCTTTAGAGTGCAGCACGTCCACCAGCGCCACGATGTCTTTCTTCTTCTCATCGCCACGGTGAACGGTGATGATGTTGGCGTACGGGTTGTTTTCACCGCTCTCCACCGCAATCGGGTCGTGAACCGGGTCCAGACCGGCGTCAATGGCGTAGTTGGCATTGATGACAACCGCCGCGCCCTCGTCGTTGTTATACATCTGCGGCAGCAGGGAGGCTTCTACGTTCGGGGTGAACTGCAGCTTTTTCGGGTTCTCAACGATGTCGCTGATGCGCGCGGTCACTTTGTCGATGCCCGGCTTCAGCTTGATCACGCCCTCTTTCTCGAAGATAGAGAGGATACGTCCCTCTTCAGAGACCGCATCACGCATGATGATTTTGCCGCCTTCCGGCAGATCTTTCAGCGACTTGTATTTTTTGGAGTAGATACCGATTGGCTCGATGTGGATCGCCCCGGCGCTGACGAAATCGTACTCTTTATCCCCGGCGTGATCTTTCAGCACGCTGTTGAGGTATGGAATGTGCTGGAAGTAGTTGGCATCGATGTCACGACCCGCCAGCGCGGTGTTCGGCAGGATGTAGTCCTGGAACGGTTTGATCTCCAGATCGATACCCTGTTTCGCCAGAATCGGCTTCGCCTGCTCCAGAATTTCGGCGTGCGGGGTGTTGGAGGCTCCCACGGTCAGGGTATCAGCCCAGGAGGCAAAGCTCAGGGCGCTCAGGGTTGCTGCGG
Organism: Leclercia sp. M-A074-M; assembly: GCF_965195605.1. Taxonomy (NCBI): domain Bacteria; kingdom Pseudomonadati; phylum Pseudomonadota; class Gammaproteobacteria; order Enterobacterales; family Enterobacteriaceae; genus Leclercia; species Leclercia sp. M-A074-M. The sequence goes on from NZ_CBDAHM010000004.1 coordinate 397,453, forward strand.
CGATCAACGTCAGTGTCTTTTTCATGATGATGGTTCCTGTGTATTGTTGTGTTTATCTTTTATCAAGAATGGAAGTAATGATGTCGCCGCAGAACTGGATAATGAAAACGATGATCAAAATGGTCACCGTTGCCACCAGCGTGACGTCACCATGGTTGCGCTGGAATCCCTCCAGATAAGCCAGATTTCCCAGACCACCGGCACCAATCACCCCCGCCATGGCGCTGTAGCTCACCAGGGCAATCAGCGTCACCGTGATCCCTGAGACCAGGGCTGGTGAGGATTCCGGCAGTAAAACGCGAAAGATTAATGTGCTGAGTCGGGCGCCCATTGAGCGCGTCGCCTCGATCACCCCTTTGTCCACTTCACGCAGGGCGATCTCCACCAGACGGGCGTAGAACGGCGCGGCACCGACGATCAACGCAGGCAGTGCGGCGTTGGCCCCGAGGATGGTCCCCACCACGGTTTTGGTGAAGGGGATCAGCAGCACAATCAGAATGATGAACGGGATGGAGCGGAAGACGTTCACCACAATCGAAATGACGCTGTAGACCGTGCGGTTATGGAACATGCCACCGCGTGCGGTTAAAAAGAGCGCCAGACCGAGGACAAGCCCGAGCACAAAAGTCGCAACGCCGGAGAGCGCGGTCATATACAGCGTCTCCAGGGTGGCGGCCCAGAGCTGGTCCCATTTCAGGTGCGGGAAGAGATTCTCAGCCATGTTTAATTACCTCGCCTTCAATATCACTGTGCTGCAAATCGGCGAGGATATTGTTCAGTTGTTCATCTGTTGCCACCACGTGCAGCCAGAGCTGGCCGAAGACGCCGTGGGCGGTTTGTGTCATTTTGCCGTGCAGGATGTTAAACGGCAGGCCGTAGCGCAACGTCAGTTCCCCGACGACCGGTTTGTGGGTGCTGTGGCCGGTAAAGGTCAGCTTAATAACGGTGCCTTCCAGTTCGTTTGCCAGCTCGCTGTTAAAGGTTTCGTCTTCGGCGTACTGGCTGACCTGACGCACAAACTGTTGCGTAATCGGCTGCTGAGGATGGGTAAAGACCTGCAGCACGTCGCCCTCTTCCACCACTTTGCCGTTTTCCATCACCGCCACACGGTCACAGATTTTGCGCACCACGTGCATCTCATGGGTGATGAGTACAATGGTGAGCTTAAAACGACGGTTGATGTCGAGGAGCAGATCGAGGATCTGATCGGTGGTCTGGGGATCCAGCGCCGACGTGGCCTCGTCGCAGAGCAGCACGTCCGGGTTGTTGGCCAGCGCGCGGGCAATGCCCACGCGCTGCTTTTGCCCACCGCTAAGCTGGGACGGATAAGCCTGTTCGCGGCCTTTCAGCCCCACCAGCTCAACCAGTTCTGCCACGCGGGCTTTGATTTTGGCTTTAGGCACCCCGGCAATCTGCATTGAAAAGGCGATGTTCTCGCTCACGGTGCGCGACCACAGCAGATTGAAGTGCTGAAACACCATACTGATCTTCAGCCGCGCCTGGCGCAGGGTTTCACCTTTCGCCGCGGAGATGTCGTGTCCGTTAATCGTCACGCTGCCGGTGGTCGGCTTTTCCAGGCCATTGAGCAGGCGGATTAAGGTACTTTTACCCGCGCCGCTGTAGCCAATAATTCCATAAATTTGCCCCTGCTCTATCGTCAGGTTCACGTTATCAACGGCTGTCAGCGCCACTTTTCCGTTGTCAAAAATCTTTGAAATATTCCTGAGTACAATCATTCTTCGGGTAATCCGTTCGCCTGTGGCGGTTTAGCAGTATGGATGTCCAAACGATAGTAAACAGCCGTTATTAGCTTTTGAATGAATGAAAAGGAATATCTTATAACTTTGAGTGATAAGAGGCGTGACACCTGGGGAGAAGGCCTTTGCTAATTTTCTGCAATCGATAGCTAAAAAGTCGCCATAGCGAAACGCCATAAAAATGGGGCATTTGCCTGAAGGTTTTTCGCGAGCGCAACATCTACGCGGTCAACCTTAACGCATTGATAACAACCCTTTGTAAAACTGCATATATAATTTTTGAAACGCTGTTTTCATTTTCCTTTTGCGCATCTTTCAGCGTATAATGCGCGCCTGTCTTCTGATGAATGGTTTCAGCGCTTGGACTACAAAAAACAACGCATACAACTTAACCTCTCTCCCTGGGCTGAAACACAGGCACACATTCTTCTGCACGCTCAATTGATGTCACCTATCCTTACTGCGTGCCATAAAAAATTTCGCAACACAGGTTTGACTCCAGGGCTCTGCGCCCCCGGAGCGAGATTTCCATATCCTTCCCAACTTAAAGACTAAGACTGTCATGAAAAAGACGAAAATTGTTTGCACCATCGGCCCGAAAACCGAATCTGAAGAGATGCTGACCAAAATGCTGGACGCCGGCATGAACGTGATGCGTCTGAACTTCTCTCACGGTGACTATGCTGAACACGGCCAGCGCATCCAGAACCTGCGCAACGTGATGAGCAAGACCGGTAAAAAAGCAGCAATCCTGCTGGATACCAAAGGTCCAGAAATTCGTACCATTAAACTGGAAGGCGGCAACGACGTTTCGCTGAAAGCGGGACAGACTTTCACCTTCACTACAGACAAGTCTGTTGTCGGCAACAGTGAAATCGTTGCTGTGACCTATGAAGGCTTCACCAGCGACCTGTCCGTCGGTAACACCGTTCTGGTGGACGACGGCCTGATCGGTATGGAAGTCACCGCTATCGAAGGTAACAAAGTTATCTGTAAAGTGCTGAACAACGGCGACCTGGGCGAAAACAAAGGCGTTAACCTGCCAGGCGTTTCCATCGCGCTGCCAGCCCTGGCTGAGAAAGACAAACAGGACCTGATCTTCGGTTGCGAGCAAGGCGTTGACTTCGTTGCAGCTTCCTTTATCCGTAAGCGTTCTGACGTTGTTGAAATCCGTGAGCACCTGAAAGCCCACGGCGGCGAAAACATCCAGATCATCTCCAAAATCGAAAACCAGGAAGGCCTGAACAACTTCGACGAAATCCTCGAAGCCTCTGACGGCATCATGGTTGCGCGTGGTGACCTGGGCGTTGAGATCCCGGTTGAAGAGGTGATCTTCGCGCAGAAGATGATGATCGAGAAGTGTGTTCGCGCGCGTAAAGTGGTTATCACCGCAACGCAGATGCTGGACTCCATGATCAAAAACCCACGCCCTACCCGCGCAGAAGCCGGCGACGTGGCGAACGCCATCCTCGACGGTACCGATGCGGTAATGCTCTCTGGCGAATCGGCTAAAGGTAAGTACCCGCTGGAAGCGGTCTCCATCATGGCGACCATCTGTGAGCGTACCGACCGCGTGATGAAAAGCCGTCTGGATTACAACAACGACAGCCGTAAACTGCGCATCACCGAAGCCGTGTGCCGTGGCGCGGTAGAAACCGCCGAGAAACTGGAAGCACCGCTGATTGTCGTCGCCACCCAGGGCGGTAAATCTGCTCGCGCAGTGCGTAAATACTTCCCGGACGCGACCATTCTGGCATTGACCACCAACGAAACCACTGCGCGTCAGCTGGTGCTGAGCAAAGGCGTGGTTCCACACCTGGTAAAAGAGATCGCCTCTACTGACGATTTCTACCGCCTGGGTAAAGAAGTGGCCCTGCAGCTGGTTGAACGTGGCCTGGCGCAGAAAGGCGACGTTGTGGTGATGGTTTCTGGTGCACTGGTTCCAAGCGGCACCACTAATACCGCATCTGTTCACGTGCTGTAATAATTTCGTTCGAATTAGTTTGTATAAAAAGCGTCCTTCGGGGCGCTTTTTTTATTTCCGCTATCAGCCAAAGTTATTAAAAAAGCAAATCGGGTTTTTCTATTTAACGGGGTCGTTTTCTAAGATGAATCCGATGAAAATTGTCTGTTTTAACACAATATTTTTCATGAAATAGTCAAAACAGGTGCTTCTTTGAGCGAACGATCAAAAATAGGCATATTCCCATCAAAAAAATATTCTCAACCTAAAAAACTTTGTGTAATACTTGTAACGCTACATGGAGATTAACTCAATCTAGAGGGTATTAATAATGAATCGTACTAAACTGGTACTGGGCGCGGTAATCCTGGGTTCTACTCTGCTGGCAGGTTGCTCCAGCAACGCTAAAATCGATCAGCTGTCTTCTGACGTTCAGACTCTGAACGCTAAAGTTGACCAGCTGAGCAACGACGTGAACGCAATGCGTTCCGACGTTCAGGCTGCTAAAGACGACGCAGCTCGCGCTAACCAGCGTCTGGACAACCAGGCTACTAAATACCGTAAGTAATAGTACCTGTGTTAATAAAATGGCGCACATTGTGCGCCATTTTTTTTTGCCCCGCATTTCGCTTTACTGAATCGCCTGTTCATGCCCCACCGACGAAAGCGTGTTCTTCGCTGAAAGCCCACTACTGTTCACATTCGCCCCGGCACCTGTCGAGACCTCCACCGGGATACCCGCCCGACGCGACAACGCTTTGTTCACTAACGTCTTATCGCTGCCACTCTGCGACATAAAGGATGCAAGCGCACTGGAGTGGGCAATCGCCAGCGTTTGCGGATTCTCCCCTTCCATCGTCGCCAGCGGACGATGCACTTCAACGTAGCGCTTACCGTCCGGCTCAACCGAGAACTTCACCGGCTCATTGATGATCTGCACCCGCGTGCCGACAGAGGTCTGGGCGAAGAGCGCTTTGATATCCGGCGCATTCATACGCATACAACCGGAACTGACGCGCAGCCCCACGCTGTCGGGCGCGCTGGTGCCATGGATCAGGTATTCACCGTTACCCACGCCCAGACGCAGCGCAAAGCGTCCTAACGGGTTATTTGGCCCTGCGGGTACTACCGGCGGCAGTTTGATGCCCTGGGCCAGCGAGCGCGCTCTGATGCCCGCAGTTGGCGTCCAGGTCGGATTCGGGATCTTCTGGCTGATGCGGGTGGTGGTCACCGGCGTGTCCAGCCCCAGCTGTCCAATGCCCAGCGGATAGACCTGCACGCTATTTTCACCCGGGGGATAGAAGTAGAGCCGCAGCTCCGCCAGATTCACCACAATCCCTTCCCGAGGGGTATCCGGCAGCAACATTTGCGACGGAATGGTGATCACCGTTCCCGGCGCCGGATAGACCGGGGCGATAGTATTATTGGCTTCGAGTATTAAATGCGCAGCGGTATTAAACCGGCGCGCAATGGCCTGCAGGTTATTATCACCTTCCTGAACAACATAGGTCTGATTTTGCCCGATTAACCGGCTACCCGCCGCTGGCAAAGGATAATCCACCGCCCGGGCGCTATTAAGCGCGCTGAGCGAACCTAAAAGAATGAGAGTTAATAAAGACGCGCGCTTCATACTGAGATTCCTTATTCACTGACAGAACGTCAGAAAGCTGAAAAATCCGCGAGGCGGGAGCCGTCTCGCGGAGCAGAATGAGGGCTGTCCTGATAGTTTAGCTAATGTTGGCGGCTTTGGAGCGGATTGCGCGGATCATCGCCTCAAGCCCCTGGGACCGGGAGGGGGTTAAATGCTGGGTGAGCGCCATTTTTTCAAACCACGGACGGACGTCAAAAGCGACAATATCCTGGGCGGACATCTGCTGATATAAAATAAACACGACGGCAATAAGGCCTTTGACTATTGCCGCATCACTGTCGCCCGCTAATTCAATCACCCCGGCTTCATTCTGGTGCATTATTATCCACACCTGGCTCTGACACCCCTGAATACTATTTTCCGGGACGTGGTCGCTTTCGCTGAGGGCAGGCAGACGCTGCCCCAGCTCAATGATGTAGAGGTACTTCTCTTCCCAGTTTGCGCAACGCGTAAAATTACGCAGCAATTTATCTCTGTCTGGCAATGCAGCCATCTCTAGCCCTCTTTTTAGCCCAGCAGCTGGTGGATACGCTTCAGCCCGGCCACCAGTCTGTCGACCTCTTCCAGTGTGTTGTACATCACCAGCGATGCGCGGCACATCGCCGGTACCTGATAAAACGCCATCAGCGGCATAGCGCAGTGGTGTCCGGTTCGCACCGCCACCCCGTAGTTATCGAGAAAACTGCCCACGTCATAGGCGTGGTGTTTGCCAAGGTTAAAGGCAATAACACCCTGACGGTCCGCCGGGCCATACAGCGTGAGATCCGGCACGCTGGCAAGTTCCGCCAGAGCGTAGCGCATCAGCATCTGTTCATATTCGGCGATAGCATCAAGGCCGATGCCTGACACATACTCCATCGCCGCGCCCAGCCCGATAATGCCGCCGGTGTTAGGCGTGCCCGCCTCAAAGCGCCACGGCGCCCGGGCGTAGGTTGTGCCTCCGCTCAGGCTGACGGTGGCGATCATCGACCCGCCCCCTTCCCACGGCGGCATCGCCTGTAAAATCTCATCTTTGACGTACAGCACGCCGATACCGGTAGGCCCGTAGAGCTTATGGCCGGAAAAGACATAGAAGTCGCAGTCCAGCGCCTGGACATCCACCGTATGGTGCATCACCGCCTGGGCGCCATCAATCAGCACTTTCGCCCCCACCTGGTGGGCTTTGGCGATAATCTCCGCCACCGGATTTTCGGTACCCAGCACGTTGGAGATCTGAGTAATGGCCACCAGCCGGGTGCGTTCATCCAGCAGGGTATCCAGCTGTTCAAGCTGTAACGTGCCATCCTCGTTAAGCGGGATAACCCGCAGTTCCGCCCCGACGCGCTCGCACAGCATCTGCCAGGGCACGATATTGGCGTGGTGCTCCATCTGACTGATGATGATGTTATCGCCCGCGTGCACTTCGGCGCTGCCCCAGCTGTTCGCCACCAGGTTGATCCCTTCGGTGGTACCGCGCACAAAGACCAGCTCCTCCGGCGAGCGGGCGTTTAAAAATGTTGCCGCGCGGGTACGGACATTCTCCATCCGCTGCGTCGCCTCGGCGCTGAGGGTGTGGATCCCCCGGTGCACCGCCGCGTAACCATGCCGGTAAAACTCCGCCTCGGCCTCGATCACCTGCGTGGGCTTTTGCGCGCTGGCGGCGCTGTCGAGATAGGCAAGCGGCAGACCGTTTACTTCACGGGTCAGGACAGGAAAATCCGCCCGCACTTTCTCTACAGGGAAAATCATGCCACACCTCCAGGCAGACGCTGGCCGATACGCGCCAGCACCTGCTGTCTTAACGTTTCATCGTCGAGGGCTTCGGTCAGCTCAGCAGCAAAGGCGTAGATAATCATCTTCTCGGCCGCCTGCTTATCGATCCCGCGGGAGCGCAGATAGAACATCTGCTCATCGTCGATCCGCCCCACGGTGGCGCCGTGGCTGCACTTCACATCATCGGCGTAAATTTCCAGCTGCGGTTTGGTGTCCACCTCCGCCAGTCGCCCCATCAGCAGATTGTTGTTGGTCATCTGGCCGTCGGTTTTGATGGCGTGCTGCGCCACGTTGATCAGCCCGTTGAAGACGGCCCGCCCCTTATCGCTGACGATGGTTTTATGCAGCTGGCGGCTGTTGCAGTAGCCCTTGTTGTGCTCAAGCCAGGTACGGGTGTCGCACACTTCAGATTTCACCGGCATCGCCAGGCTGTTGATGCGCAGGGTCGTATTTTCGCCGTTAAGCTGAGTGCTGGTGTTATGGCGCAGTACTGCGCCCCCCAGCAGGAAGCTGTGGCTGAATGCCGTCGCATCGGCGGCCATCAACAGGTCGTTATGGGCGAAGTGGTGGCTCGCCGCGTTCTCGAACGCCAGCTTGATATGGTGCAGCCGGGCGTTAGCCGCCACGTTCATGGTCAGGCGCGAGCCGGTGAAATGGTGCATCTCATTGAGACTTACGTAATGCTCAATGATGGTTGCTTCTGCACCCTGCGCCAGTTCCAGATGGTGACGATAGTGAGCAGTGTTGATCTCTTCGCCTTCAAGTCCCTGGGTGATGTGCATCAGCAGCAGCGGCTTTTCAGGACGGGCGTTACGTTTCACGCTGATATGCGTCACGCTCTGGGCCAGACTTTCGGTCAGATGCAGGAACAGCTCCGGCTGAACCGGTGCCGCCAGGCTTTGCCGCTCGTCGTTAATGGTCACCTCAAACCCGCTGCCGTCGGTGCTGTCGCTCAGTTCCGGACTAAAGCGTCCGTCAACAAAGACCAGCCGCGTGGCGTCGAGAGTAAGCGCCAGGGCATCCCGATCGCTCGCTGCCACCCTGGCGGGTCGGGAAACAAACTCGCCGTTAAGCAACCCTTCCAGCGGGGTATATTTCCAGTTTTCGTGCTTACGCGTCGGCAACCCGAGGCGCAGCATCTGCTGCAGGTGCTGCTGGGCCTGTTCAGAGCGGGTTCCGCCCTGTGCCTCAAACAGGCGGTGCCACTGCTGCAGCGCGTTACTGCTGTTCGCTAAGCCAGCCATAGCCCTGCTCCTCCAGCTGTTTGACCAGCGTAAAATCACCCGATTTCACAATCCGCCCCTGATAGAGCACATGCACATAATCGGGTTTGATGTAATCAAGGATGCGCTGATAGTGGGTGACGATGATAAACGACCGCTTGCCGTCGCGCAGGGCGTTAACGCCGTCGGCGACGATTTTCAGGGCGTCGATATCGAGCCCGGAGTCGGTTTCATCGAGGATGCACAGCTCCGGCTCCAGCACCGCCATCTGCAGAATGTCGTTGCGCTTCTTCTCCCCGCCGGAAAAACCGACGTTGACCGAGCGGGTGAGCAGATCTTCCGGCATCTTCAGCAGCTGGATCTTCTCTTCCATCAGATCCTGGAAATCAAAGCGATCCAGCTCCTCTTCGCTGCGGTATTTGCGCACGGCATTCAGGGCGGTCTGCAGGAAGAACTGGTTGCTGACGCCTGGGATCTCTACCGGGTACTGGAAGGCCATAAAAATGCCCTCCCCGGCTCTCTCTTCCGGTGACAGCTCCAGCAGATCTTTGCCCTTAAAGTCGACCGAACCGCCGACCACTTCGTAATCTTCGCGCCCGGCAAGGGTGGCTGACAGCGTACTTTTGCCCGACCCGTTAGGGCCCATAATCGCATGCACTTCGCCCGGGCGGACCTCAAGGCTCAGGCCGCGCAGGATCGCTTTATCTTCCACACTGACCTGTAAATCTTTAATGCTTAACATGTGCTTTCCTTAATCCTTAGCCGACGCTGTGTTCGAGGCTGATCGCCAGTAATTTTTGTGCTTCCACGGCAAACTCCAGCGGTAGTTCAGAGAACACATCCTTACAGAAGCCGTTCACAATCATCGAGATGGCATCCTCTTCGCTGATGCCGCGCTGCAGGCAGTAGAAGAGCTGATCTTCGCCGATCCGCGAGGTTGTCGCTTCGTGTTCCAGCTGGGCGCTGTTATTGCGACACTCAACATACGGGAAGGTATGCGCCCCGCAGTCCGGGCCAATCAGCATGGAGTCGCACTGGGTAAAGTTACGGGCGTTGGTGGCCGTCGGCATGATTTTGACTAAGCCGCGATAGCTGTTCTGGCTCTGCCCAGCGGAGATCCCTTTCGAAATGATGGTCGACCGGGTGTTTTTGCCGATGTGGATCATCTTGGTGCCGGTATCGGCCTGCTGATGCCCGCTGGTCAGCGCCACGGAGTAGAACTCGCCGATGGAGTTATCCCCGCGCAGAATACAGCTCGGATATTTCCAGGTGATGGCGGAGCCGGTCTCAGACTGGGTCCACGACATTTTACTGTTTTCGCCTTCGCACAGGGCGCGCTTGGTGACGAAGTTCAGGATGCCGCCGGTGTTATTATCCCCCGGGAACCAGTTCTGCACCGTCGAATATTTCACCTCGGCGTCTTTATGGATGATCACCTCCACCACTGCCGCGTGCAGCTGGTAGCTGTCGCGCACCGGGGCGGAACAGCCCTCGATATAGCTGACGTAGCTACCCTCATCGGCAACGAGGATGGTGCGTTCAAACTGGCCGGTTTTCTCGGCGTTGATACGGAAATAGGTAGAGAGTTCCATCGGGCAGCGCACGCCTTTCGGCACGTAGATAAAGGTGCCGTCGGAGGCTACCGCCGCGTTGAGGGCGGCAAAGAAGTTGTCATTGCCCGGCACGACGGTGCCAAGATATTTCTTCACCAGCTCTGGGTGATCGTGGATAGCTTCCCCGAAGGAGCAGAAGATGATCCCCTGCTCGCCCAGTTTTTCGCGATAAGTAGTCGCGACCGAGACGGAGTCAAAGATGGCGTCCACCGCCACCTCGCGCCCTTCACGTACCGGCACGCCGAGCTGTTCGAACGCCTCCTCCACCTCTTTACTTAAAAAGGCGTTAGCCCCGGTCTGCTGTACCGCACCGGGCTCAGAGGCGCAGGTGTCGTCGCAATGACCGCAGGAGGGGGCAGAGTAGTAGCTGTAATTCTGATAGTTAAGCTTATCGTAGTGCGCCTTCAGCCAGTGCGGCTCTTCCATCTCCAGCCAGGCTTTGAACGCATTCAGCCGGAACTCCAGCATCCAGTCGGGTTCGTTACGCTTGGCGGAAATCGCGCGGATGACCTCTTCGTTAATCCCTTTTGCCAGCTCGTCGGTCTGCAATTGGGTGAAGAAGCCCTCTTTGTAATTAATGTGGCCGCCGGACCAGGTGTTGACGTCGTCAGTTGCTTCAGTATGTCGAGACATAATACCGCCTATACCCCAAAACTTTCGCCGCAGCCGCATTCGTTCTGGGCTTTCGGGTTATTGAATTTGAATAACTGGTTTAAGCCTTCGCGCACGTAATCCACTTCCGTACCGTCAATAAACGGCATCGCCTGGAGCGGCACATAGAGCCGGGCGCCGTCATGTTCAAAAACCAGATCGTCTTTTTCCGGCTGGCTGACGGTGGTGAGGACATAGCCGAAACCGGCGCAGCCCGTCTGTTTCACCCCTAACCGCACGCCGAGCATATCTGCCTGTTTGCTCACCAGCTCGCGAATGTGCGCCGCTGCGGCAGGGGTCAGCGATAATCCGCGCCATGCAAAATCTGTCGGATCAAACGTTTCTGAATGCTGTTCCATAAGTCCACCTCATGTATTGCGCCCTCTGGGCATAACACCATGTTAGTGATAATGATTATCACTTCAACCCCTCACTTGCAGGGGCATTCGGCTTAATCGCCCTTTTTGCATACTTTTATTAAGCATAGACCCTGATGACAGGCTTAACAGGCCTGACGAAGATTGTTTAATCTCTTGATAATCTTGATGATTAACAGAACAAATCGACCATAATGGTCAAAAGTTAAAATATGTATAGAAAATGCCTATTTTTGGAATAGCCAGATAGATAAGACGCAAGGACAGAGGATCTCCTGAAGGGCGGTGCCAGGTGAGCCAGGCTCTCCAGGATTGAGGCATGACCTTATTTGGGTACTTTGGGCCAACAGGCAAACCTGCGCCCCAGCAGGGTTTTTCTTTTTGTAAGCGTATTCTGAATCTCAGTCGGAAGGGTGAGGCGAACGCCGCCGGGTGCGCTATGCTTCGGCAAAAGGGCAGCATACGGAGGGGAAAATGCTCATTGCAGTTGTGACCATCGCCATCGTTGCCGTCGTCATAACCGGTCTGGTTATCCTGTCTGCCATGCAGGACATTAACAACGATTACTGAATGCAGTAAAAAGAAAGCCCTTAAGACTACCAGAAGTAATCTTAAGGGCTTCTCGCTCCATCCGGCGCTTATCTCCGGCACTCAATATGGCTTAGCTCTTGAAGGAGTATAGGAATAATCTCATAAACCTTGACGCGCGAATTAACATTTCTTGCGGCCCGCCAGTAAGTCTCCCTTTTTCAAGGTGATAAGAAAGAAAAAAGGCCGCTTTTGCGGCCTTTCGCTTTAGATCACAGCCGTAGTCAGCCGCGACGAGCAGCACAAGCGATTCTGTTCATCCAGGATCTCAATCTCCCAGACCTGATGGCGTGAGCCAGCATGCAGCGCACGGCAGACGCCGCGCACCCGGCCGCTGCGCACGGAACGAATATGGTTGGCATTCACCTCCAGCCCCACCACCTTCTGCTCTCCTTCGGTGCAGAGATAGCCCGCCACCGAGCCCAGGGTTTCGGCCAGCACCACCGACGCACCGCCGTGCAGCAGCCCAAAGGGCTGATGGGTGCGGCTGTCGACCGGCATAGTGGCCTCCAGTTCATCCTCGCCGATACGGGTAAACTGGATATCCAGCAACCCCACCATATTCCCGTCGCCCATGGCGTTTAACGCCTGTAACGTGACAGCCCGTTTCCAGATCATCCCATAATCTCCAGTAAGGCCTGCAGTGGATGGCGCACGCCGTTGCCCTCGACGCGTTTGACCTGGCTGCGGCAGGAGTAGCCGGTCGCCAGGCAGCGGTTGCGCGGCAGGCGCTGCATCGCCTGGTGCCAGGAGAGCTCATAGATCCCCAGCGAGTTCGCATGGTTCACCACCTCGTGCCCGTAGGTTCCGGCCATGCCGCAACAGCCAACGCTGACGCTCTCCAGCTTCGCGCCAAAACGGGCAAAGATGGCCGACCACTGTGCTGGCGCGCCCGGCAATGCGGTTACTTCTGTACAGTGTCCGAACAGATACCACGCCTCGCCGCTGGTCTCCTGGGCGGGTTGCGCATCGAGGATCGTCGGCAGCCACTCATGTACCAGCATGACGTGGAAGTCGCCGCGCTTGTCACCGAGGGTCTGCTTGTACTCATCGCGATAGCAGAGCACCAGCGCCGGATCGACCCCAACCATCGGCATACCCAGCTGCGCCACCCGGTTAAGGAAATCCGAGGTTTTTTGCGCGGTTTTCGCAAAGCGGTTGAGGAAACCTTTGATGTGCTGCGCCTTGCCGTTCGGTGAAAACGGCAGCAGCACCGGCTGGTAGCCTAACCGCTCGGCAAGACGAATAAAGTCCGCTACCACCTGGGCATCGTAATAGCTGGTAAAGGGATCCTGCACCACCAGCACCGTTTTCGCTTTTTGCTCTGCGCTCAGCGCCTCAAGCTGCTCGAGGGTCAGGTTGGCAGAGCGGTGGCCGACCATCTGACGCTGCAGGGAGGGCGTGGAGAGCAGCGGCAGGTCGATCATGCCGATATGCTTCTCGGAAAGTTTCCGTACCAGCGGCTGGTTAATAAAGAAGTTAAAGGTGCGCGGCGCGCGGGCCATCAGCGGGGCATAACTCTCCACCGTCGCGACCAGGTGATCGCGCATCGGGCGCAGATACCGGCTGTGATAGAGCTGCAGGAAGCGGGAGCGGAACTCCGGCACGTCGATCTTAATCGGGCACTGGGTAGAGCAGGCTTTACAGGCCAGGCAGCCCGACATCGCCTCTTTCACCTCGTGGGAGAAGTCGTACTCCCCTTTACGCGCATGCCAGCTGTTGCGGGTGCGATCGATAAGGGTGCGCAGGCTGGCGCGTTTCTCCGGCAACTCTTTCTCCAGCGCAAGCGGATCGACGCCGCGTTCGGCCAGCAGGCGCAGCCACTCGCGCACCAGCGTCGCACGTCCTTTCGGCGAGTGAATGCGGTTGCTGGTGATCTTCATTGACGGGCACATCGGGCTTTTCGCATCGAAGTTAAAGCAAAGGCCGTTGCCGTTACACTCCATCGCCCCGCGCCAGGAGGCGCGCACGGCTATCGGGATCTGGCGGTCAAAGGTGCCACGCTTGACCGCATCCACCTGCATCATCGGGGCATCGACACCCTCCGGCGGACAGATTTTACCGGGGTTGAGGCGGTTGTTCGGGTCAAAGGCCGCTTTGATTTTGCGCAGCTCGCCATAGAGCTGTTCGCCAAAGAAGGCCGGACTGTACTCTGCGCGGAAGCCCTTCCCGTGCTCGCCCCACAGCAGGCCGCCATATTTGGCGGTGAGCGCCACCACCTCATCGGAGATCTGCTTCATCAGGATCTCCTGCTGCGGATCGCACATATCCAGCGCCGGGCGCACGTGCAGCACCCCGGCATCGACATGGCCGAACATGCCGTAGCTCAGGCCGTGGCTGTCGAGCAGAGCGCGGAACTCCACGATATAGTCCGCCAGGTTCTCCGGCGGCACGCAGGTGTCTTCAGCAAACGGTATCGGCTTGGCAGCCCCTTTGGCGTTGCCCAGCAGCCCCACCGCTTTTTTACGCATCGCATAGATACGTTCGATGCCAGCGAGATCGTTACACAGTTGCCAGCCAATCACCCCGCCCTCGCCCCGGGCGATAAGTTCGTCCAGCCGCTGGCACAGGGCAGCGACCTGGCTTTCGATAAGCGCTGCGTCATCGCCAGCAAACTCAACAATGTTCAGGCCCAGCATCTCTTTATCGGGCACGTCAGTGATAAGTTCGCTCACCGAGTGCCAGACGATATCTTCCCGCGCCAGGTTGAGCACTTTTGAGTCGACGGTCTCAACAGACAGCGCCCGGGCATCCACCATAAACGGCGCATTACGCAGCGCAGAGTCGAAGGAGTTGTACTTCACATTCACCAGGCGGCGCACTTTTGGCAGGCGGGTGATATCGAGACGCGCTTCAGTGATAAAGGCCAGCGTCCCTTCTGAGCCGGTGAGGATACGGGTCAAATCGAACTGGCTGAGATCGTTATTAAAGACATGACGCAGATCGTAACCGGTCAGGAAGCGGTTCAGTTTCGGGAATTTATCAATAATCAGCTGGCGGTTATCGCGGCAGCGTTCCAGCACGGTGCGGTAGATGCGCCCGGTGGCGGTGTTGTCCTTGCCGAGCGTTTCGGCAAGCTGAACCGGCACAGGCTGGGTATCAAGAATATCGCCGCCCAGCAGAACTGCCCGCACGCCGAGAACGTGATCGGAGGTTTTACCGTAGACCAGCGAGCCCTGTCCCGAGGCGTCGGTATTGATCATCCCGCCGAGAGTAGCCCGGTTACTGGTCGACAGCTCCGGGGCAAAAAAATAGCCGTAAGGCTTCAGAAACTGATTGAGTTGATCCTTAATCACCCCGGCTTCCACCCGCACCCAACCCTCTTCCGGGTTGATCTCGATAATGCGATTCATGTAGCGGGACATATCGACGACGATCCCCGTGTTAAGCGCCTGGCCGTTGGTGCCAGTGCCGCCGCCGCGAGGGGTGAAAATCAGCGAAGCGAAACGCTCCTGGGAGGCCACACGGGCCAGGAGTGCCACATCAGCGGTAGAACGGGGAAAAACGACTGCATCGGGAAGTAGCTGGTAGATACTGTTGTCGGTCGCCATGGTCAGCCGGTCGGCATAACGTGTGGCGGTATCGCCGGTAAAACCCTGTTGCTCCAGTGCCTGCAAAAAATTAAGCACCAGCTGAACGACGCCGGGTGCCTGAGAAATTTGTGGGATCATTACTGTCGACCCTGCCCAATCTTAAGAGTTGTAGATAATCGTTTGCGTTGTGTCTCACATTTTGTATCACATTTTAAACGTATCCGCCCGACAGAATTACAGGCAGAATCTGCCTGTTAAAAATGGCTGAAATCACTAATGATTGTAGTGATGCGGTTTTATGTTCTCGCCGGTTTGCCGGTGTTCTCAAAAGGTAAATTTCATCTATGGTCAATCGACACCAGCCCAGGGACGTTGCACAAGTTTTGCTGTCGGTGCTGTTTCTGGCAATCATGATTATTGCGTGTCTGTGGATTGTTCAACCCTTTATTCTCGGTTTTGCCTGGGCAGGAACGGTGGTTATCGCCACCTGGCCGCTATTTATTCGTCTTGAACGCTTACTGTTTGGTCGCCGGACGCTGGCGGTGCTGGTGATGACGTTGCTCCTGGTCCTGCTCTTTGTCATTCCTGTCGCATTGCTGGTTAATAGCCTGGTTGACGGCAGCGGCCCGCTTATCAGCAGTGTCACCAGCGGCGATATGACGCTGCCGGAGCTGGCCTGGCTCAACGATATCCCGCTGATTGGCGATAAACTCTATGCCGGCTGGCATAACCTGCTGGATATGGGCGGCAGCGCGATTATGGCGAAAGTACGGCCTTATATTGGCGCCACCACCACCTGGTTTGTGGGTACCGCCGCCCATCTTGGCCGCTTCGTCGTGCACTGCGTACTGATGCTGCTGTTCAGCGCCCTGCTCTACTGGCGCGGCGAGCAGGTAGCGCTGGGCGTTCGCCATTTCGCCACCCGTCTGGCCTCGACACGCGGCGACGCGGCGATGCTGCTGGCGGCGCAGGCCGTGCGGGCCGTGGCTTTAGGTGTGGTGGTGACTGCTCTGGTGCAGTCGGTGCTGGGCGGTGTGGGTCTGGCGATCGCCGGGGTGCCTTACGCCACCCTCTTTACGGTGCTGATGCTGTTAACCTGCCTGATGCAGCTGGGGCCATTGCTGGTTCTGGTCCCGGCGATTGTCTGGCTCTACTGGAGCGGCGATACCACCTGGGGCACCTTCCTGCTGGTGTGGAGCTGCGTGGTGGGCACGATGGATAACGTTATCCGCCCGATTCTGATTCGCATGGGTGCCGACCTGCCGTTGATTCTGATCCTCTCCGGCGTTATCGGGGGGCTGATTGCGTTTGGGATGATCGGCCTGTTTATCGGACCGGTACTGCTGGCCGTCTCCTGGCGACTCTTCTCTGCGTGGGTCCATGAGGTCCCGCTGCCGCCAACCGATCCTGATGTGCTGCTTGCCGCCCTTAACGAAACGGACGAGGTCAAAAAGTAACGCTCCCGTTCTGGTGGGTTCGCCCACCAGAATGTTAAGCACCACTTATCAATTTGATTTCCCTTAAGCGCTGCTAAAGCCTCTCCTGCTCGTAATTCCTTCAATCTACTTCATAAATTCTTCATGCTTCTTAAACTATTGAGACGAATCTGATCGACGCAAAAATTCCCTATGCCTACTATTAGGTCACGGTTATGAATCAACAACACCTTGATTTATAAGCATGGAAATCCCCTGAGTGAAACAACGAATTGCTGTGTGTAGTCTTTGCCCATCTCCCACGATGGGCTTTTTTTTATCCTGCAAACCAGGCGGGAGAAAAGATTCCCGCCTTTACAGCACCTTAGCTCGCGCTCTTCTCAACCGTGCAGTGACTCACCATACGCCACTCGCAAGGTAATACCCGGGTGTCGCCCGTCGCCTCGACAGTGACCACCTCGCGAATATCCGCCGACGATGCCCCGACCTGCAATTCAAACTCGCCCGGCTCAACCACGCGTTTGCCGTCCCGGCGCGTAAAGTTGAAGAGATCCACAGGCAGGGTAAAGGTGAGCGTGGCGCTTTCACCCGGAGACAGCGTGACGCGCTGGAAGGCTTTTAGCTCCTGCAAGGGCCGCACCTGGCTGGCGACTTTATCCCGGACGTAAACCTGGACCACTTCGCTCCCGCTGCGCTCGCCGCTGTTTTTCACGTCGATGCTCAGCGTCACCTCGCCGTCGACGGGCACCCTGCTCTCAGCCAGCCGTGCGGCTCCCCAGCTGAAGGTGGTCCAGCCCAGGCCATAGCCAAAGGGATAGCGAGCCCCAAAGTGGAAGGCGAACGGCGTACCGCCGCTTTTCAGCTTGTGGTTGTAGTAGAAAGGCATTGCCCCCGCGCTTTTCGGTACGCTGACCACCAGCCTGCCCTGTGGCTCTGCCCGCCCGGTCAGTACATCGGCGATGGCCCAGCCGCCTTCCTGACCCGGCGCCCAGGCCATCATCAGGGCCGCTACGCGATCTTCCAGCCCCTGCAGGTTGTATGGCCGCCCTCCCGTCATCACCACGATCACCGGTTTACCGGTCGCCACCAGCGCCTCCAGCAACTGCTGCTGTACGCCGGGCAGATTCAGGCTGTCCGTATCCGAGCCCTCACCCACGGTGCCGCTCTGGAACAGGCCCGCCAGGTCCCCCACGCATGCCACTACCACATCGCTGTCGTTGGCGACCCGCACGGCTTGCGGGATAAGGTGGGTATCCTGCGAAACCGGTGACTGCTGCATCGGTTTGCCGCTGCTGTCCCCCGGGAAAACCGGGGCCCCCGCCATACGTTTTTCGATGATATGGCACCCTTGCGCATACTGAACGTGGCCCTCGCCCAGGTAGTGTTTCAGCGCCTGCAGCGGGGTGGTCACCTGGGCGGTCTCTTCCACCATGTCACTGATGATCAAATGGACCGGGAAGCTGTAGCCACTTAACAGCGCCAGCGGATCGTCCGCCGTGGGCCCAACCACCGCCACGCGAGGTTTGCCGGAGAGAGGCAGTACGCCGCGGTTCTCCAGCAGGGTGAGCGAGCGCGTCGCCACCTCGCGGGCCACCCGGCGAGTCTCGTCACTTTGCAGATCGATGGCGTTTTCGTCGGCATAGGGATGTTCAAAGAGCCCAAGGCGGAATTTTTCGGTCAGTATGCGGGCGACGATCTCATCCACTTTCTCCATGGCCATCAGGCCCCGCTCCACCGCCCCGGCCAGATGCCGGGCGCAGTCATCTTTTGGCAGTTCGACGTCCAGCCCGGCGTTAAAGGCCAGCGCGGCCGATTCGGCTGCATCGTGGGCTATCCCATGGTGCTGATGCAACAGACTCACGCCGCCGTAATCCGCCACGATGATGCCGTCAAAGCCCCACTGCTCGCGCAGCACGGTGGTGAGCAGGAAGTGGTCGCTGTGGCCGGGTTGATTATCAATATCGTGATAAGCCGGCATCACTGACCCGGCATTCGCCAGCTTCACCGCCATCTCAAAAGGCAGCAGGAAGGTGTCGTTGAGTTCGCTGAAACCAAGATGGACCGGGGCGTGGTTGCGCGCCCCTTCGCTAAAGGAGTGGCCAACATAGTGCTTGAGGGTCGCCAGCAGATCGCGCTTATCGCCCTGCAAGCCCTTCACATATGCCGTTGCCATCACCCCCACCAGCCACGGGTCCTCGCCAAAGGTCTCTTCTGTTCGTCCCCATCGCACGTCGCGGGAGACGTCCAGCACCGGTGCCAGCCCCTGTTGGCAGCCAACCGAGCGAGCCTCTTTACCTATCTGTTCAGCGGCACGCTGCACCAGCTCCGGATCCCAGGTTGAACCGTAGTTCAGTGAGGAGGGAAACAGGGTGGCGTCTTTACACAGCAGCCCCACCAGGCACTCTTCGTGGAACAGCGCCGGTATACCGAGCCGCGTCTCCTCCATCATCATGCGTTGCAGACGGTTAGCGGCGCGCACGCCGGTTCTGGCATCAACAATGTGGGTGCCCAGCGGACGGGTGATCTGCCCGACGCCCAGCTTCAGGCGTTCGCTCAGGGCGGCCTGTTCACTTACGCCGGCAAATTCATCGCTCAAATCGCTACGCTCACGGTGGTTGCCGTTCTCATCGAGGATCAGCCAGTAAGCGTGCATCTGGGCAAATTTCTCTTCCGGGGTCATGCGCGCCAGTAAGTCGGCGACGCGCTCCTGCACGGGACGGCCCGCATCCTTGTAAATAGCAGTCATCAGTTACTCCTGAGTTGCGGAATGAATTGCCGGGCTGAGGTGCCCTGCCTCGTTACGGGTTTCACGTTTGCTGGCGAGTTCACGCGCAATGGTATCCACCAGTCGGCTGTTGAGCTTGTAGACAGCCAGCAGCAGCACCATGCAAATAAACAGGCCGCAGGGGATCAGGGTGAACAAGGCGTTGATCGTAGAGAGCACGTGCGGGGCCTGGGTGGCCTCTCCCGGCGCGTAATCCACCATCCCCAGCACCCAGCCCACCACGGCACCGCCCAGCGCAAGACCAAATTTGATGGCGAACAGCGCAGTAGAGAACACCAGCCCGTCGAGTCGGCGACCGCTGCGATGCTCTTCGTAGTCCACCACGTCCGAGAACATGGTCCACTGGAGCGGCGTGGTCAGGTTTTGTATGAAGCTGAAGATGATATTCAAACCAAAGATCAGCCAGACCTGGGAAGGCGGAATGAAGAAAATCAGCGCGCCAAAAATAACGAAGGTAATAATGGTCCACTGATAAGCGCGAACCCGGTCAAATTTTCCCAGCAGGCGTTCGGATAATAAGGCACCGCTCAGCGAAGCCACCATCCCAGAGACAATAAAGGCAAAAATCAGTTCGGGGCGCAGCAGAACATATTTCACGTAATACATCGTTGCTGACCCACGCGTGACCACCGCGGTAAGCAGGAGAATATTGAACAGAAAAACGATTCGCCACTGGCTATTTCCGGCCAGCAGTTTTAAATCCGTCAGCATTGAGCCCGAGGTGTCATTACGGGGAGAATAACGTTCGCGGGTCATAAAGAAACAGCAGAAGAATAAGATAATGCCTAATAACCCCATAAGGCTCATGGCATAAAAATAGCCCTTCTGAACGTTATCATTGCCTAAATAAGAGACCAGCGGTAAGGCGATAACCGTGACGATCAGACCGCCGATAAACGACAAACCAAAACGCCAGGATTGCAGGGAGTGGCGCTCGCGCGGATCCAGCGTCAGAGCGCCGGGCATTGCGCAGTAAGGCACGTTAATGGCGGAGTAGATAAGGCTTAAAATAGCGTAGGTTACGCAGGCATAGATAATTTTTGCCGTGGCGCCTACGTCCGGAACATAGAAGGTAATCAGGCAGCTGACGCCAAACGGAATGGCGAACCAGAGCAGCCAGGGGCGAAAACGACCGTGGCGGGTTTGGGTGCGATCGACCAGCGCCCCAATACAGGGATCGACAAAGGCATCCACCACCCTGACGACTAAAAACATGGTACCCATAATGGCCGCAGGCAGGCCAAAAACATCGGTATAAAAGTAGGCCAAAAATAACGTCGCGGTTTGCCAAACCAGCGCGCTGGCCATATCACCTAATCCATAGCCTATTTTATCCTTCGTACTCAATACAGAGGAAATTGTCATTTTTAATGAGCCTTTTTATCAGGTTAAAATTATTTCAACCAGCTGCGCAAGAATCAGATTCGTGCGCATTCGAGGCTCAATTATTAGCAACGCTTTGCCCGCTAACAATTGTCTAAATTAACAGACAAATTATGATATTTAGTTTTTTGATTTATTTGTGATGGAGAGCAAGTCTCGGGGGAAATAAAAAAGGTGAGGATCAATATCCTCACCTTTTATCGTGCAGAAGCTGAATGTTACTTTTTCAGTTCGGCCAGGCTCAGCCAGGTTTGTACCACGGTGTCCGGGTTGAGGGAGAGACTGTCGATCCCCTCGTCCATCAGCCATGCGGCAAAGTCTTCATGGTCGGACGGGCCCTGACCACAGATACCCACGTACTTACCCTGCTTCTTCGCGGCGCGGATGGCCATCGACAGCAGCGCTTTAACCGCCTCGTTACGCTCATCAAACAGCGCGGAAACCACGCCGGAGTCGCGATCCAGACCCAGCGCCAGCTGCGTCATATCGTTCGAGCCGATAGAGAAGCCGTCGAAGTGTTCCAGGAACTGCTCTGCCAGCAGGGCGTTGGACGGGATCTCACACATCATAATGATTTTGAGCCCGTTCTCGCCGCGCTTCAGCCCCTGACGCGCCAGTTCGTCAATGACCGCTTTCGCCTGATCCACGGTCCGCACGAACGGCACCATGATCTCAACATTGGTCAGCCCCATATCGTTACGCACGCGTTTTACCGCCTCGCACTCCAGGGCAAAGCAGTCGCGGAAGCTGTCAGAGACATAACGACCGGCGCCACGGAAGCCCAGCATCGGGTTCTCTTCTTCTGGTTCATAACGCTCGCCGCCCACCAGGTTGGCATATTCGTTAGATTTGAAGTCGGAGAGACGCACGATGACGCGTTTCGGGAAGAATGCCGCACCCAGCGTCGCAATCCCTTCAGTCAGACGGCCAACGTAGAACTCTTTCGGCGAGTCGTAGCCCTTCATCATCTCGCGGATCTCTTTTTGCAGCTTCTGATCCTGGTCGTCGAACTCCAGCAGCGCACGCGGGTGAACCCCGATCATACGGTTGATGATGAACTCCAGTCGCGCCAGGCCAACGCCTTCGTTTGGCAGGCAGGCGAAGTCAAACGCCCGGTCCGGGTTGCCGACGTTCATCATAATCTTCAGCGGCAGATCCGGCATGGTATCCACGCTGGAGCTCTTCACGCTGAAGTCCAGCAGCTCCGCGTAGACATAACCGGTGTCGCCTTCGGCGCAGGAGACGGTGACGTTCTCATCGTCCTTCATACGTTCCGTGGCGTCACCACAGCCGACGACCGCCGGAATACCCAGCTCACGGGCGATGATCGCCGCGTGACAGGTGCGACCGCCACGGTTGGTGACAATTGCCGAGGCCTTTTTCATGATCGGTTCCCAGTCCGGGTCGGTCATGTCTGTTACCAGCACGTCCCCCGGCTGGATACGGTTCATTTCGCTGATATCGTGGATAACCTTCACCGGGCCTGCGCCGATGCGGTGGCCGATGGCACGGCCTTCAGCGATGATTTTGCCCTGGGCATGCAGGGTGTAACGCTCCATCACCTGGCCGCGGGAACGGACGGTTTCCGGACGCGCCTGGACGATGAACAGTTTGCCGGTGTTACCGTCTTTCGCCCATTCGATATCCATCGGACGGCCATAGTGCTTCTCAATCTGCACCGCCTGCTTCGCCAGCTCCTGCACCTCGGCATCGGTCAGCGAGAAGCGATCGCACTGTTCCTGCGGCACATCTTCAATGCGAACCTGCTTGCCGTGCTCCTGGGTTGGGGCGTAAACCATGCGGATCTTTTTCGACCCCATGGTACGGCGCACGATAGCCGGGCGATCCGCAGCCAGGGTTGGCTTGTGAACATAGAATTCGTCAGGGTTGACGGCACCCTGCACCACCATCTCGCCCAGACCCCAGGCAGAGGTGATAAAGACCACCTGATCGAAACCCGATTCGGTATCAATAGAGAACATCACCCCTGATGAGGCCAGATCTGAACGCACCATGCGCTGCACGCCCGCCGAGAGCGCAACGCCACGGTGGTCATAACCCTGATGCACGCGATAGGAGATTGCGCGGTCGTTAAACAGGGAGGCAAACACATGTTTTACCGCCACCAGCACCGCATCGTAGCCCTGCACGTTGAGGAAGGTCTCCTGCTGTCCGGCGAAGGAGGCATCTGGCATATCTTCTGCGGTCGCAGAGGAGCGCACGGCAAAGGAGGCCTGCGCATCGTCAGCGGAAAGCTGGTTGTAGGCGTCGTGAATGGCTTTTTCCAGTTCAGGCTGGAAAGGTGTGTCGATGATCCACTGGCGGATCTGAGCCCCGGCTTTTGCAAGCTCGGAGACATCATCAATGTCCGTATTATCCAGTAGTTCGTAAATGCGCTGGTTTACGCCGCTTTGATCCAGAAAATAGTTAAAAGCATCGGCGGTGGTAGCAAATCCATTCGGTACGGAGACACCCATACTGGACAGATTTGTAATCATTTCACCCAGGGAGGCATTTTTGCCTCCAACTCTGTCTACATCATTCATGCCGAGTTGGTTATACCAAAGCACCAGCGGTGACGAGCCATTGTTGGACATCGAAACAATCCTTTTATGATATATGAACGGGTTTTGAGAAGTTCCTTACTGCGTATTTATACTGTCATATTTATTCGCGCTAAAAAAACGGTGAATCGTGTAAGCACATTTATTTTTTAGCTTTTCAGACTCTTCCCGCTTAAATGCTAACCTAATGATTCTTATGGATTCCCACAAAAATACTCAGACTTTAGGGTGATTTTGAAAAATGAAACACCCCTTTCATTTAAAATAAAAATAGCGTTTCATTTTTATTTTCCGGCCTACATTGCCTGTTGTATTTTACTTTTTTAATTTATGCTTTCAGTCAATTACATCTGATATACGAGTGTGCAAAATGGATAATGCTGTCGATCGCCACGTTTTTTATATTTCCGATGGTACGGCCATCACCGCCGAAGTACTGGGCCACGCAGTCATGTCGCAGTTCCCGGTTTCCATTAACAGCATCACCCTGCCGTTTGTAGAAAACGAGAGCCGCGCCAGAGCGGTGAAAGATCAAATCGATGCCATTTTTCAGCAGACCGGCGTGCGCCCGCTGGTCTTCTATTCGATTGTCATCCCGGAGATTCGCCAGATCATTTTGCAGAGCGAAGGCTTTTGCCAGGATATCGTCCAGGCGCTGGTGGCCCCTCTACAACAGGAGATGAAACTGGATCCCACCCCGGTGGCGCACCGCACCCACGGCCTGAACCCGGCGAACATCATTAAATATGACGCGCGTATCGCCGCCATCGATTACACTCTCGCCCATGACGACGGCATTTCGCTGCGTAATCTCGATCAGGCCCAGGTCATTCTGCTCGGGGTGTCGCGCTGCGGTAAGACCCCTACCAGCCTCTATCTGGCGATGCAGTTCGGGATCCGCGCCGCCAACTACCCCTTCATCGCCGATGACATGGATAATCTGGTGCTTCCGGCAGCGTTAAAACCCCTGCAACATAAGCTGTTTGGTCTGACCATTAACCCGGAACGCCTGGCGGCCATCCGTGAAGAGCGCCGGGAAAACAGCCGCTACGCCTCGATGCGCCAGTGCCGTATGGAGGTGGCTGAAGTCGAAGCCCTGTACCGAAAAAACAATATTCCGTGTCTGAACAGCACCAACTATTCGGTCGAAGAGATCGCCACCAAAATTCTCGATATTATGGGCCTGAATCGCCGCATGTACTAACAGGCTAGTACATTGGTTCATAATCCTTTATACTCGCTCCCCATTACAGGGCACGTCTGTGCCCTGCACTTGAAATCAGCGGGGATTGGTTTAAGGTGATGCCCATCACTTCCCGGTAAGTTACCGATGAAGCACTACATTCTGAGAAATACCATGAATAAAACCGATGAACTGCGCACAGCGCGTATCGATAGCCTGGTGACGCCAGCAGAGCTGGCCCAGCGGTACCCTGTTTCTGCGACAGTAGCCGAACACGTGACAACGTCACGAAAACGTATTGAAAAAATCCTTAATGGGGACGATCGCCGCCTGCTGGTGATTGTCGGTCCCTGCTCTATTCACGACCTCGACGCAGCGATGGACTACGCCCAGCGCCTGAAAGGACTCCGGGATAAACAGCAGTCACGACTGGAGATCGTGATGCGTACCTACTTTGAGAAACCGCGCACGGTGGTAGGCTGGAAGGGGCTGATCTCGGACCCCGATTTAAACGGCAGCTACCGGGTCAATCACGGCATCCAGCTGGCACGTAAACTGCTATTGCAGGTCAACGAACTTGGCGTGCCTACCGCCACTGAATTTCTCGATATGGTGACCGGGCAGTTTATTGCCGATCTCATCAGCTGGGGGGCGATTGGCGCCCGTACCACCGAAAGCCAGATCCACCGTGAAATGGCCTCGGCGCTCTCCTGCCCGGTGGGCTTTAAAAACGGCACCGACGGCAATACCCGCATCGCGGTAGATGCCATCCGCGCCGCCCGCGCCAGCCATATGTTCCTGTCGCCGGACAAGAACGGTCAGATGACCATCTATCAGACCAGCGGCAACCCCTACGGCCATATCATTATGCGCGGCGGCAAACAGCCAAACTATCATCCCCAGGATATCGCGGAAGCCTGCGATACCTTGCGCGAGTTCGACCTGCCGGAACAGCTGGTGGTGGATTTCAGCCACGGTAACTGCCAGAAGCAGCACCGTCGCCAGCTCGACGTCTGCGACGAGGTTTGCCAGCAGATCCGCAACGGCTCCAGCGCCATTGCCGGGGTGATGGCGGAAAGTTTCCTGCGCGAAGGTACGCAAAAAGTGGTGGTCGGCCAGCCTGTTACTTACGGACAGTCAATCACCGATCCTTGCCTGAGCTGGGAAGATACTGAAGTGCTGCTGGATAAACTGGCGGCGGCGGTGGACTCACGCTTTTAGCACCTGCGCCGGGTGGCGGCTACGCCTTACCCGGCCTACAAACCCCTACCGTAGGCCCGGTAAGTTAAGCACCAACGGGCTTTTTTTCAGGTCGCATCTCTCAAGCCTCTCACCTTTTCTCACAAAAAGAGTTGCTGGACCGGTCAGTTTATCGATAATGCTTATCAATGTTACATTGATTGCTATTTTAAAAAATTATATATCACCTATGGATAACAGTGCAGCAACGCTTACCCGTCATGAAGACAAAACCGCGCCAGCCACGGAGGCGACCGATCGCCGTATCGACAGTAAACAGCTGCTGGGCGAAGAGGGACGCGTCATCATTGAGCATCATGGTCAGCACTACCTGTTGCGCCAGACACATGCCGGAAAACTCATCCTCACAAAATAATCCCTTCGCCACCGCAGCCGGTATTCTCACGCGTTAGCTTGAGCAACTCACCTCAAGCCGCTTGCCCCAGTCTGGCGGGCGGCTGATATAGTCATCGTTACGGTCAGCAAACGGCGTCCGCAGGGCCTCATGCAGGCGGTGAAGCTCAGCGTAATCGCCTTTTTCGGCCTGTTCGATCGCCCGCTGCGCCAGCCAGTTACGCAGCACCATCGCCGGGTTGACGGCATTCATTTGGGCCTGACGCACATCGTCGGCAACATTCTCCTGCTGCAGGCGCGCGCGGTAAGACGCAAACCAGTTATCAAAGGCCTGACGGTCGATAAACTCATCGCGAAGCGGCGAAGCGGGGCTCTGCTGCTCGGTTTGCCCCAGCATGCGGAAGGTGCGGGTGTAGTCGCTGCCTTCCCGGGCCATCAGCGCAAACAGGTTATTCAGGATGGTGTTATCGCCCTTCTCCTCGGTCATCAGCCCCAGCTTGCGGCGCATCAGTTTGCCGTATTGCTGCAGGAGCACCTCCTGATAGCTATCCAGCGCGTCGTTGAGCGCTTCAACATCAATGAACGGCGACAGGGTCTGGGCCAGACGCTGCAGGTTCCACAGCCCGACAGCAGGTTGGTTATCAAAGCTGTAACGCCCCTGATAGTCGGAGTGGTTGCAGATATAACCCGGCTGATAGTCATCGAGGAAACCGTACGGGCCATAATCGATAGTCAGCCCGAGAATCGACATGTTATCGGTATTCATTACGCCGTGAGCAAAGCCCACCGTCTGCCAGCTGGCGATCAGGGATGCGGTACGCGCCACCACGTCGCGGAACCAGAGAATGTACTTATCGGCCTCGTCCTGCCACTGCGGCCAGTAGTGACGAATAACAAAATCTGCCAGCTGGCGGACTTTTTCCGGCTCGCGGCGATAGTAGAAGTGTTCAAAATGGCCGAAACGGGCATGGCTCCGGGCAACACGGATCAGCATGGCTCCCTGCTCCATCGTTTCACGCGCGACGGGGGTATCGCTGGTGGCAATCGACAGTGCGCGGGTAGTGGGAATGCCCAGGGCATGCATCGCCTCGGAAGCCAGGCTTTCGCGGATGGTGGAGCGCAGCACGGCGCGACCGTCGCCCATACGCGAGTATGGCGTGAGCCCGGCCCCTTTCAGGTGCCAGTCCATCGTTTGGCCATTGGCAAGCTGCTGTTCGCCAAGCAGGATCCCCCGCCCGTCACCCAGTTGTCCGGCCCAGACGCCGAACTGGTGCCCGCTGTAGACTTGCGCCAGCGGCTGCATGCCCGGCAGCAGCGTTTCGCCGCCAAAGACGCCAGCGCCCTGTTCAGGGCGAAAGAGCGAGGCCGGGATTGCCAGTTCGTCTGCCAGCGCCGTGTTATGCCAGATTAGACGGGCATTGTTCAGGGGCGTGGGTTTCAGTGCCGTGTAAAAACCAGGTAGTTCATCATGCCAGTGCGCGGTAAAAGACAGGGTCATAGGTCCTCCTGCTTTTAGTGTAGTGGGTTTGTCAGATGTTAAACACCGGTTAAGACCAAGGTTATCACTGCACCAGGGACGTGATCCGCTCAAGGGGAACGGCAGGCCAGAGGTTGCCCTGCATGGCACTGAAGCCGTAAACCGACAGCCGTTGCAAGGCGATATCATCATTAACCCCCGCCACCATCAGCGACTGACAGTACGGCGATACCTGGGCAAAGATAGCCCGTAAAAAAGGATCGAAGGTATTTTCAGTAAGATGATTCTGAATGAAATTTTTATCCAGCGCCACGCGTTTAAACATGCCATCAAAAATGGCTTTGGTTGACGCATCCCCGGTTCCGAAATTACCCAACACCAGCGGAAAGCGCAGCGCAAAATTCATTAGCGTGTTATTTAAATTACCTTTATTAAGGTCAGGGTAGTTCTCATAAATGGTGAACTCCAGCCATGGATATCGTTCACATATTGAAACACCTTCGTCTTCTGTTAACAGGTATTCAACGATAACCGGGGAGATATTTATCCAGGCGATGAGCTGATGCTGAATAAAAAAGAGCTTGCAGGTTTCAAGCAAGGCGAGCTGCTCCTGAAACAGCATCAACTCCTGTGCAGGGGTTAGCATAGGCCGCACCAGCTCGGTAGGTATGCGCACCTGGTTGTTAACGCCAACAAAGTTGACGTTTATTTCAAGTCCTTTAAGCGCTCCTGAGTCATGGCGCGCAGGGACTAATAAAAATTCTGTTTGGTACGCAATATCCAGCATCACAATCATGGCATCCGTCCTGATTTAAAGACGATACATGACATCCTGAAACATGTGCTGAAGCAATTCAACCTTATGGATTTTAATAGGAATAAATTCATTCGTTCCTTTTAATTTTCGGATTTTCCTTAGCCCTGAAATAATCTTATCCTGGTTGCTGCTTAATAGCCAGTTTAGCTTAACTACCAGAATTGCATCAAATTAATTCAGACCTCTGGCCTCCCGGTAAATTAAGCCTTAAAACGAATCTCATTTAAAAATTATGCTGCGTCGCGCCCGCCTGGCGCGACGGGGTTAAATACGCCGGGCTTGCCAGAAATTTTTGCGCCAGTAAACGTTGTTGAGAGACGAACGCATTACACCGCGGCTGGTCGAGGCGTGTATAAATTGATTATCGGTATCGTAGATCCCGACATGCAGGCCGCTCTCTCCGGAGCCGGTTTTGAAGAACACCAGATCGCCCGGTAACAGATCGTCTTTATCAATTTCGGTGCCTATAGTTGCCTGCTGGCGCGTTTCTCGCGGCAACTGCAGGGCAAACTTGTCGCGAAAGGTCAGCAGGACAAACCCCGAGCAATCCACCCCACCACGGGTCATGCCGCCGTAACGATAAGGCGTGCCTCCCCAGCTATGGAGTTGATCGTTAAGACCGGCAATTACGGCGATAGAATCAGACAGCCGCGCGTTGGGCGGCGGTGCGCGATGGCTGCTGCATCCTGCAAGAAATAGCGCGGCTACCAGGAGAAAACAGAATCGCATTCCCGATGAATCCTCTGATTTTTTGAATTTTCTGTAATTTAGCCTGTGAATATGTCGCTGTGCAACAAGCGGTTATTCCTGTGACGTCGAAATGATCATTCTGTGACCTTCGATGTCCAGGCGGCGGAAAGACATCTCATACGCTTTCGCCAGATTCGGCGGCGTCAGCACGCTGTCACGCGCCCCGCTGGCAATGAGTTGCCCCCGCTTCAGCAGCCAGACGCGATGCGCGTGGCGTAGCGTATGGTTGAGATCGTGGCTGCTCATGACTACCGCAACCCCCTGCTGTGAAAGTGCGCTCAATGCTCTGTCGAGCGCTACCTGCTGGGCCACATCGAGACTGGTCATGGGTTCATCCAGCAGCAGCAGTTGACCGTGGGGATTGCCCTGGGGATGGATTTGCAGGATCACCGCTGCCAGCCGCACACGCTGCCACTCTCCCCCCGAAAGCTGACTGACGTTTCGGGACAGCTTATCTTCAATACCCAGCATCGCTGCCACGTCACTTAACAGCCCCTTTTGCGGGTTGGTATGCTGATGCAGCGTCAGATAGTGCCAGACCGGCATAGCGAACGGCGCAGTTTGCTGCTGCGCCAGATATGCCCTGCGGCAGGCCAGCGAGGCGGGAGACCAGCGCGAAAGGGGTTCCCCCAGTAAGGTAATGTTCCCTTTACCACCGGTTAAACCCGCCATACGGGAGAGCAGCGTGCTTTTCCCGGCACCGTTCGGCCCGACAAGATGCACGATCTCCCCACCATTGACGGTGCTATCGAGCGGGCCCAGCCGCCCTTTCACCGCTACGGCGCTGAGCTGCATCAGGACGGTCATTAGCTGGCCAGCGCCTTTTCAACCGCAGAGGTGATGGCCGGATCGTCTGGCGTCATATCCGGTGAAAAGCGCTGGATCACCTTCCCGTCGCGACCGATCAGGAACTTCTCGAAGTTCCACAGGATGTCCTCCGGCGAGAGCGGCGCGCGGCCTTTACTGGCCATACGTTCATAAAAACCGCTGCCCTCTGGCGCCAGGGCGGTCGGTGCTGCCGCAATCAGCTTCTGATAAACCGGATGGCGGTTCTCACCGTTAACATCCACTTTACTGAACATCGGGAAGGTCACGCCATAGGTTGTGCTGCAGAATGTTTTGATCTCTTCTTCGCTGCCTGGCTCCTGGCCGAGGAACTGATTGCAAGGGAAGCCCAGCACGCTGAACCCCTCTTTTTCCCGCGCCTTTTGCATCGCTTCCAGTTGCTCATACTGGGACGTCAAACCGCATTTAGAGGCCACGTTAACCACCAGCAGCACTTTGCCTTTGTAGCTTTCCAGAGTGGTCTTTTCTCCATCAATGGTCGTCACTTCGGTGTTCAGAATATCGTTCGGCATAACATTCCCTCAGGTTGATGTTCAGAGTGGCAGCCTTAGCGGCCCGCTTTTAATAATAGCCAGATAAATACCGGTGCTCCCAGCGTAGCGGTGACAACACCAATCGGCAACTCTGCCGCGGTCAGAGCCAGACGCGCAATGATGTCGGCAATAAGCAGCGTAGCGCCGCCTGTCACGGCCGCAGCAGGCAGCAGCAAGCGATGGTCGGTAATCCCGCACAGACGCAGCATATGGGGGATAACGAGGCCGATAAAGCCGATGGCCCCAGACAGCGCCACACTCACCCCCACCATCCAGCCGATGGCGATCACCAGGATGTTGCGCCAGAAGGTTAGCGGCAGTCCCAGTTGGCGAGCAGAAACTTCGCCCAGCACCAGGATGTTCAGCGGCGCTGCCTGAAAGCAGCCCCAGACGATGGCAGGCACCAGCAACAACATTAGCCAGCCCTGTTCCCAATTCACGCCACCGAAGCCGCCCATCATCCAGTACATCAGCTGGCGCAAATCAAATGAGGTAGAAAAATAGACCGCCCAGGTCATCAGGGCGCTACAGATGATGCCCAGCGCCACACCGGCAAGCAACAGACGGCTCACCGAGAGATGACGGCGGGCGAAGCGCAACAGAATAAGGGTAATGATGAGCGCGCCGGCAATGGCACAGAGGCTCAGTTCCCCTCCTGACAGGGCTCCCCCACCCAGCATTACTG